>DAOUJI010000032.1:0-39241 GCA_034422875.1 Dehalococcoidia bacterium
GGTGGTTACGGCAAAGCTTTTGGAGACGGTGGACACCCTCACCCCGGCCCTCTCCCCCTGAGAGAGGGGGTTACGAAAGAATGGAGGTATTTGCGATGTCCCCAGACGCCTTCACTACTTGGGGTTCGGGGAGGTGCCCAACTTTCTCAGGTGCAATAGACCTTGCTGCCTTCTCGCTCCGTTGACGATTTGGTTGCGGACATGGATGGCGGGTCCGTGAACACACCTCAACCGCTCAAATAAAGCCGCCCAAGCCTCCCTGGTCAGCTCGTTCTCCTGGAGCTTGGGACAAAGTCGGAATAGAGTGAGACTCCGCTGCTCCAAACTACGGTCGTCGTCGGACCGTCCCAGGGCGAACAGGCAGGGCAGGACTGCGTTGACCACCATGTCGCGTGCCCGTCCCTTACCGATTGGCGGCGGTTCCTTGACGCCCGTCGACTCTTCTCCTCCGCCAACGCTCAGGCCCATAAGCGCCCTCTCCAAGGCCCGTATCGCCGTGGCGGGGTGTTCATGGGCGTTGATCAGCCCGATGAAGGTCCGGGCCAGGCTGCGGCCATCGTATTCACCTGACGAGCCGTCCATGGACATCAGCCCGTCCAGTACGCGGCTGAACCCGGCTATTCGCTTGGCCGGGTGGTTGGAAGGTCTGATGCCGGACAGTGTCCAGGAGTAACGTCGGCCCAAGTCGGTGGCCCTTCCATCGAACAGGCCCGCCTCCCGGAGCAGGACTTCTTTCAACCTGTCCCGTCTTTCCGAAAGCCCAGCCGCGCTGGCTACTCTCAACAAGTCCGCGTAGGTGACGCTGTACGCCAGTTCGAAAAAGGGATGCCGGTTGCGGGAATATCCCAACGCCTCCATCAGGGCTGAATAGACAACCTGGTCGGGAGAGTCGGACTCCATGAGGGAGCCGAAGAAGTCGCTTTTGTACAAGAACCTGGCATCCCCTGCTCGGTCCAGAGTCAGTCCTATCTGTACAAGGTTGGAGGGGCGGTTAAAGCCATGCGACGTGAGAATGGGCCACAGGTCTCCGTGGGCGCTGGCCCCCTTCTTGCTGTGCTTCTTCCCCTGGCTGTCCAACAGGGGCGCTAACGACACCGCAGGCGCCGCCTGTCCGCTCCGCAGCATAGTGTGGGGTTCCAGCTCTTCCTCCGGCTCAGCCACCGCATGGAGGGCTACGCCGTTGTACCTCGGGTCGGCGCCGTGGCCGTGGGCGTCCCAGTCCTTCTGTCCGACGTGCAGCTCCACATCGCCCCGGATGATGCCCACGCCCTCTTCTTCCAGAACGGCGTCACGGAAGTCGGGGCCGGCTCCCCCGCCCTTCCTGCCGGGATATATGACGCGGAAACGTCGTCCGTCGGCGGACTTGAAGACGATGGACCGTGCCGCCCTCTCCGCCCACAGCTTGGCCAACAAGCTTTCAGGAATTTGCTTGAACTTGGACACCGCTCACCGAAACCCCGCCCAGTGCACTCGTCGGATACCGTTCCAGTGTGACACAAGGCCGGGTCTATCCGACAGGGCCGGATGTCGGGCCTTCTCCTCGCAAGTCGAAATAACAACCTGTTTGGACTGTCGGGAACTTTTGACCGTAGGAAACCGTCATTGCTATCATAGCCAGGCTTGTTGGGGAGGTTTCCCTCGATATGAGACCAATCTTGTGGGTTGTTTTGGTGTTCACGGCTCTGCTCGTGGGAGCGGCTGCGGCTTGCGGGGGAGCTGACGAGTCGCCGGGCGGGACGGGCGACGAGGCGCGCACAGTACGTATAACCGACTCCGAGTCTACCCCAGCGCCGCCTCCGACCCCCGCCCCGGAGGCAGCGAGCGAACAAGACACATCGAGCGCCGACTCCGGTTCCGGTTCCAAGGTACAGGCCGCTCCTCTGCCCCAGAGCCGCATCATCGTTCACACCGCCCAAGTATCGATGATAGTGGATGATGTAGCACAAACGGTGTCCGACATCGGGGAGGTGGCGGCCAACCTGGGAGGTTGGGTGGTCAGCTCTGATCGGACCTCCCGTCACAGCGGGAGCATCTCCATTCGTGTTCCGGCCCAGTCCCTTACCGTTGCTCTCGGCTTGCTTGAAGACTTGTCCATAGACGTGTTGTCCCAGGAACTGACCAGCCAGGACGTCACTGACGAGTACGTGGATAGCCAGTCGCGGTTGGCCAGCTTAAGAGTCACAGAAAAGCGCCTTCTGTCCTTCATGGAGCAGGCCATCACCGTGGAAGATGCCTTACTGCTTCAGCAAGAGGTTTCGAAGTTGCAGCTGAGCATCGAGGAATTGCAGGGGCGAATCAACTACTTGCAGGAGACCTCCGCCTATTCCCTGATTGAGGCGAGCCTGCAAGTGTCGACAGTCCGGGTTGACGTGGATGCCGGGCCTGACATTTCCGTAAGGATCGGGGAGCCGGTGCGGTTCCGGGCGTCGTTTGTACCTCCTCCTGGTGTCGAAGATTACTCATTCGTCTGGGACTTTGGCGATGGAAAGTCCACGGCGAGCGCCGGAAGCTCCCCAAGGCCGGGAGGAGAGCGGCTTACAGCCACTGTCACCCACGTCTACGACGATGACCGGGACTCCCCCTATATCGTTGCATTGGACCTCACAGGGACGGGCAAGGAGGGGATCGCCGAGGGGTCGGACTCTCTGGAGGTTTCGGTGAGTCGGGTCCCCACCATTGAGGTGTTTGCCGGAGACGACCGCACCGTCGAGGAAGGTAAGGATGGTGAGTACAGTGCGTCGTTTACACGACACGAATCACTGTGGGACTTCCAGTACCGGTGGGACTTTGGAGACGGATCTCCTACCATAACCGGGTCACCGGAGGACGACGCCACACGGGTCGTAGCGACCCACAGCTTTGCTGACTACAGGCCCACGCCCTATTCGACGTCGGTGACCGTCAGCGCTATGAGCGAGGCGGGCAGAGTGTCCGGCGCTGCCTCCTTCAAGGTGAAGGTCACAGAAACGAAAGGTTTCACCGTAGGCGGTTGGGACTTGGGCGGCACAGCCAAAACAGCCATTCGGGCCTTGTCGGCAGTGGCCAGGGTCGCCTTGATAGCGCTAACTTGGCTGGCCATATTCAGCCCGGTGATAATCATAGTGGCGGCGATAGCATACCTTGCCAATCGTTTCGGCAGCCGCATAACCACACGAACCCCGCGCAGGCGACCCAGATCTCCATTCCCCCCGCGAGAAGAGCCCGACCCACCACCTGAACCTGAGTTTAGGGAATAGCCTGGATTCATCGCTCTTGGACATAGGCTGAGATGCAGCGCCTACGCCTGCGTTCCTTGACAGCCTTTGGGGCGCCAAGTATGCTCCAAGGCAAACGCCGCAGGCGTGGGCCACAGCCTGTGGGCGCCGCCAAAAAGCTGTTCAGGAGAACCCCTAATGGATGAAATACGAGCTCTTTCCGCCACAGGAATGCTAGGGTCTGGTTACCTCGAGGAGTCGTTGAAGAGGGCTATGGAGTGGGAGCCTCACTTCATTGCCGCCGACGCAGGCTCCACCGACGGGGGTCCGGACGCCCTGGCTACCGGCAAGTGCCACTTCTCCCGGCCCGCAGTAAAGCGGGACATCCGGCTGATGCTTCAGGCCGGGCGGAAAGCCGGAGTTCCCGTGATTATCGGTTCCGCAGGGTCGGCAGGCGGGGACCTGAACGTCCAGTGGACAGTGGACATCGTAAAAGAAATCGCCCGCGAAGAAGACCTTCACTTCAACATGGCGGTCATTCACTCGGAGCAGGACAGGGAGTACCTCAAGTCCAAGATGAAAGAGGGCAAAGTAACTCCCCTGAACCCTGCTCCCCATCTGGACGAAGAGGTCATAAACAGAAGCATTCATATCGTGGGCATGATGGGCGCCGAACCCATCGCCAAGGCTCTGGACAACGGGGCCGACGTGATAGTCGGAGGACGCGCCAGCGACACCACTCTTTTCGCCGCCATGCCTCTGGCTCGGGGATTCCCGGAAGGGCCGGTATGGCACGCGGCAAAGATTCTGGAGTGCGGCGCCGCTTCCGTGGCTCTCAGGAAGTCGCCGGACTGCATGTTCGCCACCATACGGAAAGACCACTTCATCGTGGAGCCTCCCGCCGACGAACTCTGGTGCACTCCCCAGAGCGTGGCATCCCATACTTTGTACGAAAACGCCGATCCGTACCACCTGTACGAGTCCTCGGGAATGCTGGACACCACCGACGCCGTGTACGAGGCAGTCTCGGACCGGGCCGTCAAGGTCACCAACAGCCAGTGGGTCCCGGCGGAACGGTATACAGTGAAACTGGAAGGGGTTGAGTTGGCCGGATACCAGAGCATAGTCATAGGGGCCATCCGAGACCCCATCATCATCCGCCAGATTGACGACTGGCTGAGCCGCATGAAGGAGCGATTGGCCCTGCGCATCCGGGACGCGTTCGGCGGCCTGGAGATGGACAAGGACTATTCAGTCTTCTTCCGGGTCTACGGGCGGAACGGCGCCATGGGCTCCCTGGAGCCGGTGACCACTCCGGCCCACGAGATATGCCTCATCATCGAGGTCACTGCTCCCGACCAGGAGCTGGCTGGGCAGCTTGCCGACAGCGCTCATCACCTGGCCCTCCACTTCCCGGTGCCCGAGTGGCACGGGCTGATAAGCGCCCTCGCTTTCCCCTACAGCCCGTCGGTCCTGCATCGGGGCCCCACCCACAGGTTTAATTTGAACCACGTAGTCGAACCCGCCGACCCCTACGAGATGTTCCCCACTACGGTGTCGGCGGTATAGAGGCGAGTTATGGCCAAGCTATGGGAAGTCACGAAACTGGTGCGCAGCAAGAACGCCGGACCCTTTGTATTGACCTTTGACATCATGTTCGATGACCCGGACGTGTACGAGAAGGTGCGCGACTCCGGGGCGCTGAACAAAAAGCTGGTGGCGGACATCTACAAGCAGAAGGAAGATGATGTGCTCTTCTTCAACTGCGATAACGCCCTGGCCATAAAGTTCTCCATCCCCAGGCCCACATATTCCGGTGACCTGGAGGACGGGGACTGCTACGGCGGCCAGCAGTACGCTCCCTTGCTGGATATCGAAGTTCCCGTAGACTCGACGAAGCAGGCAGTCAATGGCTGATCGTCCCGGCCGGCTGGAAGGCAAAGTTGCCATAGTCACCGGCGCCGGGTCCAGCGGGCCGGGAATCGGGAACGGAAAGGCCACGTCTGTCACGTTCGCCAGGGAGGGCGCCAAGGTCCTTCTGGTGGACTCCTACCCGGAGCGGGCTGAGGAAACCCTGTCGATGATTCGTGAGGAGGGCGGTGAGGCTGCGGTGTTCGCGGCCGACGTGACCAATGCCGACGACTGTCAGGCGCTCGTCAACAAAGCGGTCTCCCTGTACGGCAGGTTGGACATCCTGGACAACAACGTAGGGATCTCCGTTCGCGCCAACGTTGTTGAGGCCACCGAGGAGCAGTGGCAGCGCATCATCGCTGTAAACGTCATGAGCATCGTGTTGTGCAGCAAATTCGCCATCCCTGAGATGGTGAAGACAGGCGGCGGTTCAATCATCAACATATCCTCCATAGCAGGAGTCCGGGCCCACAGCAGCACCCCCTACACCACCACCAAAGCCGCCGTCATCGGGCTCACCACGTCCATGGCCGCCGACCACGGCGCGGACAACGTACGGGTCAACTGCATCGCCCCGGGACTGGCCTACACTCCCATGGCCGCCGGACGAATGAGCGACGAACTGCGTGCCCACCGGAAGAACTCCGCTCCTTTGGGAACGGAAGGGACAGCCTGGGACGTGGCCAACGCGGCCCTGTACCTGGCCAGCGACGAGTCCCGCTGGGTCACCGGAGTGGTCCTTCCTGTGGACGCCGGGCTGCTCACAGTCACCCCCGTTACCTACACCACCCTGGAATCTCAATCCAGCTTCTAGGCCCGCCGTCGCTTGTTGTTAGCCGGGGCCGGGTCTGATACCCTGCTTCCTGAAGCTATGGAGACCGCATCCGACTCTCCCAAGACCAAGGCATCTCTGTTTGTCACCTGCTTGATCGACCAGCTCTTCCCGGAGGTGGGCGTAAGCGTTGTCAACCTGCTTAGGCGCCTGGGTGTCGAGGTGGACTTTCCGGCCGACCAGACCTGCTGCGGACAGCCGTTGTTCAACGCCGGTTTCAAGTCGGATGCCAAAGAGCTAGCGGCCCGTACGCTGGGGATATTGGGCAAGCGGCTAGAGAGTGATGAACCGAGCTACGTCGTAGTCCCTTCCGGTTCCTGCGCATCTCTGGTCCGTGTCGTATACCCGGAGATGTTCGAGGACGACCCAGAACTCCACGCCGCCTCGGTCGAGTTGGCTGGCAGGACCTATGAGCTTTCCGAGTTCATCGTAGAGGTCCTGGGAGTGACCGACGCGGGAGCCAAGGCGCCCGGAGCACGCATCGCATACCACCCTTCATGCCATTTGCTGAGAGAGCTTGGCGTGAGGGACGCTCCCAAGTCACTTATCAGCAATGTTGAAGGAGCCGATGAGTCTCCGCTCCAGCAACCCGAAACCTGCTGCGGCTTCGGAGGGACCTTTTCCATCAAGAACTCGGAAATCTCAACCGCCATGCTGAACGACAAGCTGGACGACATCGCAGCATCCGGTGCGAATACGGTCACGGCCTGCGACATGAGCTGCCTGATGCACATCGGCGGCGGCTTGAGCCGCCGGGGAATGGACGTTAAAGCGTTGCACATCGCCCAACTTCTGGACACCGGCGTTGACTGACATGGAGAAGTCTGGAGACCGCCAGCGTCTAGATTCAACTCCGTCACACCCAAGGAGTCGACGCCTTGGTTGAACTGAAAGCCCCACGCTTTCACGAAGCTTCGGTCCAGGCTTTGGAGGACTCCCAACTCCAGGAGTCCTTGCGCAGGACTGGCGGAGGCTTTGACGCCGCCCGCCTTGAGGCCATCGACGAGTTGGGCACTGGCCTCTGGGAAGAACTCCGGCAGCGGGCGCGGGAAATCAAGCAGCACGCCATAGAGAACCTGGACCATTGGCTGGAAATGGTCCATGACAGGGTGACGGCCAACGGGGGTCAGGTCCATTTCGCTGCGGACGGCGAAGAGGCCAACGACATCGTGACCGGGCTGGCCCGTTCCAAGGGTGTCAAGCTGGCGACCAAAAGCAAGTCCATGGTTTCCGAGGAGACCGGCCTGAACGCCGCTCTGGAGCAGTCAGGTATAGAGGTCGTGGAGACCGACTTGGGGGAATACATCATTCAGCTTGCCGAAGAGACCCCCTTCCACATCATCGCCCCGGCCATGCACAAGACCCGCGGACAGGTCAGCTCGTTGTTCGAACAAAACGGCGTGGCATCGGGACTTACGGACATAGGGGACATGGCCAAGGCCGCACGGGAAGCCCTGCGAGGCAAGCTGATCGACGCCGACATGGGAATCACCGGGGCCAACTTCGTCGTGGCGGAAACAGGGACCGTGGTTATAGTCACCAACGAGGGCAACGGCCGCTTCTGCACCTCGGCGCCCCGGATTCACGTAGCCCTGACAGGCATGGAAAAAGTGGTGCCGTCATTGGACGACCTGCCTGTGTTCCTAAGACTGCTGCCCAGAGCCGCCACGGGCCAGAGACTCACCAGCTACGTGAGCATGATTTCCGGCCCCCGCAGAAGCAGCGACGAGGACGGACCTGAGGAGTTCCATCTGGTCATCGTAGACAACGGGCGCTCCCGACTTCTGGCTGACCCAGACCTGAGGGAGTCTCTGTATTGCATACGCTGCGGAGCCTGCCTGAACGTCTGCCCTGTATACCGGAAAGTCGGCGGACACGCCTATGGGTGGGTGTACCCGGGCCCCATCGGTTCAGTGGTTTCGCCGGTCCTGACCGAGTCCAAGTCCGGCATGGACCTTCCCTTCGCATCCAGCCTGTGCGGAGCATGCAGGGAGGCCTGCCCTGTCAAAATCAACCTGCCCAGGATGCTCCTGCACCTCCGCGCCAAAGCGTCGACGCCGGGGCCTCAGCGTCGCGCATCTGTGTGGGAGCGCGTGACAGCCTCAGCGTTCACGCAAATGATGAAACGGCCACGGCTGTACTCACTGGCGGGCCCTTTGGCGCGACTGGCCCAGGCTCCCTTTTCCAGACATGGCAAGATAAGGAATGTCCCGCTGGCGCCTCTGTCCAAGTGGACCAAGTCCAGAGACCTGCCGTCGTTTAAGGCAAAGTCTTTCCGGGCTATATGGAAGCAGTCGCTCTCCACACCGAAGGCGGCGGGCGACGGCAAAGGAGGCTCTCCTGGATAAGGAGCGATTCCTGGGACGAGTACGGGAGGCGTTGGGGCCGTCGAGAGACCGATCGGCGGCGCCCAGTCCTAGTGAGACGGCGCTCGACGACCGCATTGGGATGTCGCTGGCCGAAGCTGTTGACCTTCTGTCGTCTACGGCCGCCGCTCGCGGTTGGAACGTACACCGGAGCGCAGACCCTGATGACGCAACGTCTTATGTTACGCAACTGGCCCAGTCGATTGACGCCAGGCTTGTTCTCAGGTCCGATGAAGAAGTGTTCTCCAGCCTTGACCTGGACACGCAGCTTGGAGAAGCGGGCATTATAACCGGCGTTGCCGCCCGCCACGACGATTTGGACGAGCACGGGCTTAGAAGAGCGCTCTCACAAGCGGACATGTGCGTCACGGGCGCGGACTGGGCCATCGCCGAGACCGGCTCGGTGGCCGTGCAACCGAGAACAGGGCTTAGCAGGCTAGTGTCTTTGACGCCTCAGGTGCACGTGGCTATCGTCAAGCCGCAGGATGTCGTGCCTGACCTGGAAAGCTTCTTCAAAATTCAAAAAAGACTCTATCAAGAAGGAAGCTGGCCACCTTACACTAACCTGATAACTGGGCCGAGCCGCACTGCTGACATCGAGCAGACCATCGTCATAGGAGTGCATGGCCCAAGAGAGGTCCATATGGTTATACTGGAGTGGTTATGGCAGTAAGAGTTGGATTCTCCATGTTTCGCCGACAGACTATGGAAAAGGAGCTGGAACGCATTCTGGCGGTGCTTCCCCAGCTTGGCGTGGAAAAGGCTGTCCTGTTCGGAGACCTGGCCGAAGACAAGGTAGGGCCTGAGAGCACTCTGGAACTCATCATAGTCCAGGACATACCTGGAGAGTTTACGCGGCGCATGGACTATTTTATCAGCCACCTTCACCCTGAAGTGGCGACCAACTACTGGGTCTACACTGCCGAAGAGTTCTACGCCCTCCAGGAGACCAATTCTTTCCTGGCCCAGGCTGTGAAGAAGGGAAGAGTCGTCTATGAATAGCGATTTCCATGCCGAGGGCGCCCGCTGGATGCGCCAGGCTGAGCGGGACCTGGATGACGCCCGATACCTCAGGGAAGGCGGCCGACACAACACCGCCTGCTTCATGGGGAAGCAAGCCGGTGAGAAGGCCGTCAAGGCGTTCCTGTACCACTCAGGAGCCGAGGACGTTTGGGGTCATGCGTTAGCCGACCTGTGCGAGGACGCCAAGCTCTTCAGCGGCATGTTCGAGGTGATACGTTCCCTGGCCATCGGTCTGGACAAATACGACGGCATGACCCGGTACCCCCACTACCTGCCGGGCGGCATCCCGTCGGACACATACGACGACGTGGACAGCGAGCGGGCCATCTTCGTGGCCGACGAAGTCATAAAATTCGTCAAGGACCAGATGATTTTAGGCGACGACTAGCTCAACGAGTTTAGGCTGACGCCGACTCTGAGCAGTCTCATGGTGCGGGCCGCGGCGCTTCTAAGCAGGTCATAGCTGCGGTTCATGCTCTCTTCAAAGCTCATAGTCCTATCGGGGATGGGCACCAGGGCGTCAATTCCGTGCTCGTACACGTCCTGGTAACCCGGCCCGAGGCTGCCAACCAGCGCTATCACCGGAATTCCTCGGACCTTGGCTTTTCTGGCCACGCCGACCGGGGCCTTCTCGAACACGCTGGAAGCGTCAGTCCTTCCTTCGCCGGTTATCACCAGGTCGGCTCCTTCCAGGCTTTCTTCGAACCCTACCGCTTTGCAGACCAGGTCGATTCCCGACTCTATCCTGGCGTCCGCGAACGCCACCAACCCAGCCGCTAGTCCTCCAGCTGCTCCTCCTCTGGGAACTTCCCGCATGTTTACTCCCAGTTGCCGCTCGACCACTCGGCTTAGCCGGTCCAAAGCCTGGTCCAGCTCTTCAACCACAGTAGCAGAGGCCCCCTTCTGCGGCCCGTAGACGGCCGAGGCTCCCAAGGGGCCGCACAGCGGATTGCTGACGTCGGTGGCGGCAACGATTTCGGCCTCCATGAGTCCCAGACGCACCCCCGAGACGTCCACACGGTGGAGCCGGGCCAGCGCAGCGCCTCCGGCCGGCAGTTCGCGCCCGTTGGAGTCCATGAACCGTATCCCCAAAGCCTGGGCCATGCCCAATCCGCCGTCGTTGGTGGCGCTCCCGCCCAGGCCCACGATTATGCGCCTGAACCCTTTATCCAAAGCCAGGCCAATCAACTCTCCCGTGCCGTAGCTGGTAGCCGTCTTGGGGTCCCGATTTCTGGGGTGCACCAGAGCCAAGCCAGACGCGCGGGCCATCTCTATGACTCCCGTCTCGGAGTCTCCCATAGCCCCCCAGGCAGCATTGACCGGCGCGCCCAGCGGACCGGTCACTCTGCTGCTGAAGACCTGTCCGCCGGTGGCGTTGACCAGCGCGTCAAGGGTCCCATCTCCGCCGTCGGCCACCGGAATGCGGACCGTTTCGGTTTGGCTGATCACGTCGAGAATGCCCTGTTCGATGGCCTTCGCCGCGTCGGTCCCTGAAAGCCCGCCTTTGAAGCTCTGTGGAGCAATGACTATTTTCATATGGAAATATTATATCCCCGTTGGGTCTCGATTGAGGACATGCGAACCTATGCCCTTCTCTGTTAAAATCGTTTCGGCGGTCTACGGTCTGCCGGAGAGCGTTGAGGGGGAGGGCGAATGGCATCCAGAGATGAGCTTAAAGCCAGGGTCTGCGCGGCCATCGACTCCAAGGCCGAGGAAATCGTCGGGGTTTCCCAGGCGATACTTGCAAATCCGGAACCGGGATTTCGTGAGACGAAAACCTCGGAGCTGGTGTCTACCAAGCTCAGGGAGTTGGGTGTCGCCGCCCAGGGAGGCATAGCCCTCACCGGGGTGAAGGGCGAACTAAAAGGAGCGTCCGCCGGACCCACGGTGGCCCTGTTCGGCGAGTTGGACTCCCTAATCGTGAACGATCACCCCCATGCCGATTCCCAGACCGGCGCCGCTCACGCCTGTGGGCACCACGCCCAGATAGGGATGCTCCTCTCGGCTACCGTGGGACTGCTCGGGCCGGGAGTTCTGGATGAATTAAGCGGACGGGTGGTTCTGTTCGCAGTCCCGGCGGAAGAGTACATAGAAATCGAGTACCGCGACTCGCTGCGGCGCAAGGGAGCCATCGAGTTCCTGGGAGGGAAGCCTGAGTTCATCAGGCTTGGGCATCTGGACGGTGTGGACATGGCGATGATGTGCCACACTTCCAGCCGACCGGAAGAGGGCATGCTGGCCCTGAGCGGCACTAACAACGGAATCGTGGCCAAGAAAGTCCAGTTCATCGGACGGGGAGCCCATGCTGGTGGAGCGCCCCACCTGGGAATCAACGCCCTCAACGCGGCCAACCTGGCCCTGATGGGCATCCACGCCAACCGGGAGACCTTCAAGGACGAGGACACCATACGAGTGCATCCAATCATCACCAAGGGGGGCGAGGCTGTAAGCGCCGTACCCGCCGACGTCCGCATGGAATCATTCGTCCGAGGCCGCACCATTAACGCCGTCCTGGAAGCCAACCGGAAAGTGGACAGGGCGCTGAAAGCCGGGGCTATGGCCGTAGGCGGCAAGGTCAACATCCAGACCTTGCCCGGCTACCTCCCTATGCAGCAGGACGCCTCCCTGGCCGACATCTTCAAGACAAACGCCATGTTCCTGGTGGGCGAGGAAAACGTGGGGAGCGTGGGCCACAGGACCGGCTCCACCGACATGGGCGACGTAAGCCAATTGATGCCCGTCATCCACCCCTATGTCACCGGGGCCACGGGCCTGGGCCACGGGGCCGATTATATAATCGAAGACTACAACCTGGCTGTCACCACCGCCGGAAAAGCGTTGGCTTGCACGGTGGTAGACCTGTTGGCCGACGGAGCCGCGCAGGCCGGGCGTGTCGTCTCCAAGCACAAGCCTCCGATGTCCAAGGCCGACTACCTGAGCTTCATGCGGAGCCTGGCGAAGGAAGAAATCTTCGACTACGAGGAATTCTAGGCGTCCTCTATGCCCGAACTACGCCCTACCGTAGACGACCTTAAACGCAGGGCTTGCGCCGCCATAGACCAACGCAAGGACGAATTCGTAGACCTTGCCAAGGAAGTCCTCCAGAACCCTGAAACAGGGTTCAAAGAGACCAAGACGGCCCAGTCCGTGGCCCGATTTTTTGACCGGATGGGTGTAGCCCACCGGGACGGTCTTGCCCTCACGGGAGTCAAGGGCAGGATTCAAGGAGGCGCAGGTCCTGGCCCAAGCGTTGCAATCCTGGGAGAGTTGGACTCCCTGATCGTCTACGACCACCCCAACGCCGACGCCCAGACTGGCGCCGCCCACGCCTGCGGCCACAACGCCCAACTGGGCATGATGCTGGGAGCGACCATTGGACTCATGGACAAGTCGGTGCTTCCGTACTTGTCCGGTTCCATAGTTCCCTTTGCAGTTCCCGCAGAAGAGTTCGTAGAGGTCGAGGACAGGCTGGCATTCCGAGAGCACGGCCAATTGGAGTTCCTGGGTGGAAAGCAAGAGCTCATTCGCTTAGGCGAGTTCGACGACGTGGACCTGGCTATGATGTGCCACACCGCCAGTGACATGAAAGAGAGGTCTTTTTCCATCGGCGGCACGAGCAACGGGCACATGGTCAAGTTCGTGGAATACGCGGGACGGGCGGCGCACGCCGGAGCCGCTCCCCACGAGGGCATAAACGCACTCAACGCCGCCAACCTGGCCCTGGCCGCCATCCACTTGAACCGGGAGACCTTTACCGAACAGGCCACCGCCCGGGCCCACGGCATGATCACCAAGGGCGGTGAGGCGGTGAACGCAGTCCCCGGGGACGTGCGGGTTGAGTGGCGCGTCAGGTCTTCCAACCCGGAAGACCTTGTGCGGAACAGCGCCATGGTGGACCGTTGCTTCCGTTCAGGAGCGTTGGCCGTCGGCGCAAAGGTGACCATCACCAACATCGCGGGCTACTTCTCTCTGAACCAGGACAAGCCAATGAAAGAGCTGTTCGTGGCCAATGCAGCCTCTCTCTTGGGAAAAGACCGGATTGCCCTGACCCCCGCCGGACGCACCCGCGGAGGCTCCACCGACATGGGTGACCTGAGCCAGATTATGCCCGTCATACACCCCTACACCGCAGGCGCCACGGGAGGGGGTCACAGCAGGAACTATCTCATCAAGAACTACGAACAGGCAGTGGTTATGCCAGCGAAGGTCATGGCAATGACGGCCGTGGACCTGCTGGCCGACGGAGGCGCCAAGGCTCGGCAAGCCGTGGAGGAGTTCAAGGCTCCCATGACCAGAGCCCAATACGTGGCGTTTCAACGCAACCGGTTCACCACTGAGGTCTTCGAAGGGGCGGCTTCCTGAACTTCCCTATACCAAGGGCGTCATTACGGCGCCGCTAATCAGGGGAATGGTCAGGTTGTCGTCGATCACTGAAGGAACCAGCTCAACCAAACCAGCCACGGCCACTCCCACGAGGAACCCCCAGTGGTATTCTATCGCCCCTACAGCGGATAGGACTCCCGCTACTCCTGCTCCGACGCCAAAGAACGCCAGCGTCCCAATGGGGGATTTGCCGAAAACCCTCCAGCCCAAGACCCGTCCGCGCATCCAGCTTTCCACGAGCGCCGCAGCCGGGTCTCCGAGGGCTAGGAAGAACAAAGCGGCCACCGCCACCTCTAAATCGAAAACCAGAAAGCACACCAATGACGACAAGGTAATATAGGTGGCTCCGGTGACCCGCCTGTCTTCCGATTCCTTGAGGAGGGGGCGGAATAGATTGACCAAGCTGCGGTTAAGTTTGGGCAGATGGACCCGCAGCGCCTCCAACACTATCACCAGGCCGGACAGCGCAGCCAAAGCGAATACCATTGCGCTGGAACCTGCGAATATTGCAATGAGGGGTATGGAACCGGCGCCGCAGAGGTGGAACAACCGACGCGCCTTGGGCGGAGGGGCGTTGCTCTCAGGATGGAGCCCGAAGATCCTCTCCATAGTAAGACCTGGCGACGCCCGTCTAGTTCGGTCTAATGAAGACGGTGTCTCCGGTGTCCCACTTCAACTCCCGCAGTCCGGCCCCCTTGGGAATCTCAAACACAATCCAGCCGGTGAGCGAGTTGCCTAAAGGCAGGTCCGGAACGACGCCTCTCACAAATGGTGTGAACCGGTTCTCGCTTGAATGCGTATCGGGAACATCGGACACGTTAGCAGTGTTGTTTGGAGTGACGTCCAGCAAGGTGTAGGCTTCGTCTATCCCGAACCCCCGGAGCTCCACTGCGTCTCCTTCTATCTCCATCGCCACAGTATTGGCTTCCCTGTTGTGCACCTGAATATTGATGGCCACCAACTCGTTGTCTGGCGATGAAGGCGTCACCAGGTAGTGTCCGGACCCGAAACTAAGGGTGGTTGCCTGCCCTTCTATTTCCCACACCAGTTCATCTATCGCGGAACCGGCTGTAGTCTCGAACGCTAACCATCTGGAGAGCGCCTCCTCAGGTTTCAGGGTGAACTCACCTCCGGCGTAGAACGGAAAGACCTGATTGTCTGGCATGGTTTCAGATGAGGCGCTGACGTTGACGACGTTCGTGGGGCTTGGGTCCAGAAGCCTGTGGACTTCCGGACTCCCCTGTGTCTTCAATCCCACTGCCGAGCCGTCCAGCGCCACTGCTCGATCAGAGTCTCCATTGTTGTACAAGGTCCCGAACATGACCGTGATCTGGCGCCCGCTTCTGGAAGGCGAGAGCATGTACTGCGTGTCCTCGTCGCCGATCGTGAAGGGAATGGACTCTCCGGCTTGCACGTTGGTGATCGTAACAAACAGGCCGTCCACGTCGATTGTGCTGGCTGGAGGTGACGAATAGCGCACTTCCTGGGTCCTCCGAACTTCGTTCACCACCACTCCCAGCAGCCTGCCGGCTGCCGCGTCGCCTGGCCCCAGTTGGGGTTCGCCCCCGCAAGCGGCTGCGGTCCCCACGCTCAACGTCAAAGCCATTAGAAGCAGACCAGACATCTTCGTTACGCGGGAAGTTAATGCGGAAATTAAGAGGGGAAGCATATGTGTTCTAGGTCTCCATCATGAGGTTGCGGAAGTAAGAGAGGGCATTTCGCGGAGCTGACGCACCAGATCTGGCGCCACAGTGCACAGGTAGTCCACCTCTTCTCTGGTGTTGTCCTTCCCAAGAGTGAGCCTCAGGCTGCCCCTGGCAAGCTCCGCGGGCTGTCCCAGCGCCAGAAGCACGTGCGACGGCTCAAGAGAACCGGAGCTGCATGCGCTTCCGCTGGACGCTGCGATGCCCGCCATGTCCAGCCCCAACAGGATAGGTTCCCCTTCAACGTTCTCGAAGGAGAAGTTAACGTTGTTGGGCAGACGTTGAGTTGGATGCCCGTTTAAGTGCACCCCGTCCGTTGATTTTGTGAACTGTTCGATGATTTCATCCCGGAGTCCCGCGCAGTGGCGGCCCACGTCTTCTCTGGCATTGTTGGCCATCTCCAGAGCTGTCGCGGCTCCGACGATGCCCGGAATGTTCTCTGTGCCCGACCTGCGTTCCCGTTCCTGACCCCCTCCTAGTTGTTGAGGAAGAAAGGGTGTGCCCCGCTTCATATACAGGACCCCCACCCCTTTCGGGCCGTGGAACTTGTGAGATGACAAGCTGAGCATGTCTACGCCCAGATTGTTGACATTCAGGTCCAGAAACCCGGCGGCCTGCACTGCGTCAGTGTGGACCGGTATGGTCCGGTCCAGATCTCTGGCCCGCTCCTTCACCGCGGCAGCTATTTCTTTGACCGGTTCGATCGTCCCAATCTCGTTGTTGGCGTACATTATCGAGACGAGCACTGTGCGGTCCGTCACGGCGTTGGCGGCTTCAGCCGGGTCGACGAACCCGTACGGGTCCACCGGCAGGTAGGTTACTTCGAAACCAAGGCTCTCCAGGTACTGGCATGTATGCAGTATGGCATGGTGCTCTATTGTGGACGTGATGATATGGTTTCCGGTGTCCCTGAGAGCTGCCGCAGCTCCTTTTACGGCCATTGAGTCGGACTCGGTGCCTCCGCTGGTGAAAATCACCTCGCTAAGGCGACAACCCAGCGCTCCTGCCACCTTCTCGCGGGACTCGTCCAACGCCTTCTTCGCTTCCTGGCCGTAGGCATGAATGCTGGAAGGGTTCCCAAACAAGCGGGTGAAGTAAGGGGTCATCGCCTCCAGGACCTTGGGGTCCAAGGGAGTGGTCCCGGCATGGTCCATGTATATCAGGCCGTCAGGGGGACTCATAGTCTACTAAGACAATCATAACTGGGAGCTGCCGCGTCCAAGAGGGCGGCAGCTCCCTAACATCGGCGTCCATCATTGTAGCATAGGCGTTCAAGGGCGAACCATAAACCCGTCAGGCGCCTCGGGACCAGTCTCGCCCCTGAGACAGAAGTCCCATCATCTCCCGGCGAGATACGAACCCAACAAGAGCGCCCCCTTCGACCACCAGAACGAAGGATGCTCGATTCTCTTCCATAGCCTCCAGGACGTCATAAGCGCCCTGGCCGACGTCCACCGTGGGAATCTCGCCTATCGGCTTCATCACCGACTCGCATAGAGTTTCCGGTCCGGCGGAGGCGTCTCTAATGGATTCCAGGGTGACCACACCGGTGATTCGCTCTTCCACAGAGACCAGCGTAAAACCCCAGGTTGACAGGGCAAGATTCTCGCGCAGGGTTTGCCCCACCGTAGTTCCTCCCGGAACAACGGGAAGATCACGGTGCATCAAGTCGCGAACGGTGAACCGGTCAAGGCCCTTTCTAATGCCGCTCTGCCTGTGAGTGGCGGAGGCCGTCGCCAGAAGAAACACCCCCAACACGGCCAGCCATATTCCCTGGCTCCATGATCCGCCTCCGTCCCAAAGGAACCGTAGAACGAACAGCGCCCCGCCTCCGACGATGAACAGCAGGGCCA
Source organism: Dehalococcoidia bacterium (assembly GCA_034422875.1). Lineage (GTDB taxonomy): Bacteria > Chloroflexota > Dehalococcoidia > Lucifugimonadales > JAGWBF01 > DAOUJI01. Next base: position 17,266 of record DAOUJI010000032.1, read on the forward strand.
TCGCCTGTCCCACGCGGGCTGACAGGCGTGTCGCCAGGAACTGGTTGCCGGTGATTTTCCACACGATAGCGCGGAACACCCTGCCGCCGTCCATGGGATAGGCGGGCAGCATGTTGAATATGCCCAGCATGAAGTTCACGTAAACGGCCATGGCGGTTATGGCATATAGATGGCTGTTGACGCCCTCCAATCCTTCGGACAGCCCCATGAATATCAGACCAAGGATAACGCTGGACAGTGGGCCGACAAAGGCAATAACAAACTCGGAGGAGGGACGTGTGGCTTCCTTGCCGATTTGGGACACTCCGCCCAACAAGAACAGCGTGATTCCCTTTACCGGCATCCCGTACCTCAGGGCCACCAGGCTGTGAGTAAGTTCATGGGCCAACACGGAGGCGAACAGGGTCAGGCTCATAGCCAGGGAGACGCCCCATCGCTCTGTGGCTGTCCACCGGAACGCTGTGTTCGAAAGATACCGTTCGAAGAACACCGTGGCCAGGACGAGTATGATGAACCAGCTTAAGTGGATGTTGATCGGTATGCCGGCTATCTTGCCCAGTCGTATGGAACCGCCCATAGAGTCACGTCCGTCCTACGCCGTGATCAGGGCTTCACCCAGCCCTTAATCAGATTCTACCTTGAACTACGGCACGTTGTCCTAACTCGGCTCTATTCCGAATGCTTGGTATGGACGATTCGGGGCGAGGAAGCGGCGTACGCGATTATCCTGTACACCAACTTGGCCGCAACAACAGAGCAAGCTGGAGGTCCGAGGTCCGGGCTAAGCTCGACGACGTCGAAACCCACTATTTTCTTTCTGCTTGCGACATAGCTCAAAATACGGTTGATCTGGCGCCAGCCCATGCCGCCGGGCTCGGGTGTGCCCACTGCGGCCATGAGCGAGGGGTCCAATACGTCCAAGTCAACGCTTATGTAAACCTCGTCGGACAACCGGTCCGTCAGGGATTCCAGGTAAGCGTCCGACGGCTCCGCTCCGGACCCGTACTCCCAGGTACGGTGGAGGGCCTCTCCCGCGTCCGAACCTCCTCCCATCGACTGCGCTTCTTCCAGGCTCATGCTGCGGACTCCCACATGCACCACCGGGCACAACTCAGACACACGCTTTGCTGTCGACGCGTGGCCCCATGACGTTCCCATGTAGCTGTCACGAAGATCAGCGTGGGCGTCCAGATAGAGCACGGACAAATCAGGACAGCGTTCGGCGAACGCTTCCACTCCGCCTACCGCAATGGAGTGTTCGCCTCCCAGGAGGCCAACCAGCTTGCCCTGGGCCGCATAGTAGGTCACCGCTTGTTTGACCCTAGAGATCATGGCTCTGGGCCCGTCCATGTGAGGTTCAAGCCAGGAAGTGGTGTGGATGCCTATTGAGGCCACGTCAACGCCGAGTTCGATGTCGTAGTCCTCCAGGCTCTGGGAAGCCTCTATGATGGCTCTGGGGCCGTCTCTGGCCCCGGACTTGAAGGAGGTTGTGCTGTCGTAGGGAACAGGTATAAGCACAACGCGGGAAACGTCCAAGACCGACTGGTCGTCAGGAAGGGCCAGAAAGTTGAAGGGCGTCCATGACAAGTCTTGCTCGGCCATAGCGGCCCGTCCTCTGCCCCATGGAAATTAGTCGGGAGGAAGTCGCTCCAGGTGTTCCAGGCCCCTGTCCATGACCCAGGTCCGGACCTCCCGTAGGTCAAAGCGTTCCTTGACATCGGCGAGGGCCTTCCGGTCATCGAAGGACTTGCAGGAGAATACGTCTATGTTGATGTACTGGCGGTTCGGGAAAGTGTGGACGCTGATATGGCTCTCGGCGATTATCACGAAACCCGTAACTCCCGAGTCCCGGGGATCGGGCGCATGATACGACAGGACCGAGGGGCCATGGATAACGTTCATGTCCAGGCTGGAGGGATAGTCCGCCAGAAAACGTCGGACGAACTCCTCGTCCCACATCTTGGACTCGTCTCCTCCGTAGCCGTCTATGGCCAGGTGCATCTTGACTCCGCGCCTGTCTCGCCCTTCTACATCATAAGCCCCTTCCCAACCTTGGGAAGGGACTGCGGTTGAAACCGCACAAGGGCGGAGCGGCGTATACTAACCTTGTAATGCCTAAAACAGCCCGTTTTAGCGGCAATCAGTATAGCATATCTGCCAATTACCGAATACAATAAGTGGCTGTTGGTTCGGTTAGTCCGGCCCGTCACATGATGCGTCGATCTGGAAACAGGATGGTCGATTGATATGGCCGCAGTTATAGACGTTAAAGGCCTGACCAAATATTACGGCTCCTTCCCAGCCGTGGAGGACGTTACTTTCCAGGTGGGGAAGGGCGAGATTTTGGGTTTCCTCGGGCCCAACGGCGCGGGGAAGACCACCACCATGCGAATTCTCACCGGATTCATGCCCCCTACCAGCGGTTCCGTGGAAGTGGTGGGCTACGACGTAGTCGACAAGTCCCTGGAAGTACGGAAGGTCATTGGGTACCTGCCGGAAACGGTGCCCCTGTACACAGACATGCCGGTCAACAGCTACCTCAACTACATGGGAACGCTGCGAGGCATGGATCCGAAACGCATCCAGCGGCGCATCGACGACGTCATAGAAATCTGCCGGCTGGAAGACTACCGCAAGACCTTGATAGGAAAGTTGTCAAAGGGGTTCCGGCAGCGGGTGGGCATAGCCCAGGCGATATTGCACGAACCCCAGGTGCTGGTCATGGACGAGCCAACCATTGGCATCGACCCCATCCAGGTTGTGGAAACCCGCAAGCTGATTAAGGACCTGGGCGAAGAACACACCATCGTCCTCAGCTCCCACATACTTCCTGAAGTCAGCATGTTGTGCAAGAGGGTGCTTATCATCCATGAGGGACAGATTGTTGCCGAGGACAGCCCGGTGAACCTGGCGGACCGTCTCCAGGGAGTGGAGAGGATACAGGTGGAGGTGCGGGGACCGCAGGCGCAAATCACCGAGGCTTTCAGAAGCGTTCGCGGCGTCACCAGCGTTAACCGGGTCTCATCCGAGGGTGACCGGCACACCTACGTGGTGGAAGCCGGACGGGGACTGGACCTCAGGACCACCATCTCAAGGGTGGTCATCAGCAACAGCTGGGGACTATTAACGATTCAGTTGGTTGGCATGAGCCTGGAGGAGATATTCCTCAAGCTCACCACCAGCGAGGACATAGAAGAGTGAGGGTAGCCTTAGCCATCGCCTGGAAGGAAATCCAGGCCTACTTCACCAGCCCCATCGGATACATCATAGCCCTGGTCTATTTGGCTCTCACCGGGTTCTTCTTTGGGTTCCGGTTGGGCGACCCGTTCCCCGACGCCAGCATAGACCTGTATATCATTGCAAGCGCCTGGATACTGGTTCCTCTGGCCCCAGCGCTGACTATGGGCCTGCTGGCCGAAGAGCAGAAGCTGGGGACCATCGAGCTCCTTCTCACCTCCCCGGTCAAAGACTGGGAAGTGGTGCTTGGGAAATTCATCGCCAGCTTCACCTTCTTCCTAGTCACGTTGTCGTTGACGCTGTTCTACGTGCTGCTATTGTACATCTACGGCAACCCTGACAGCGGACCGATATGGAGCTCGTACCTGGGCATAATGCTGTACGGGGCCATGGCCCTCTCCATTGGGCTTCTAGCCTCTTCCTTCACAGCCAACCAGATAGTGGCTCTGGTAGTGGGGTTCGGCATCATGCTGATACTGGCCCTGATAGACTTCGCAACCGATCTGGTGGACGGAATCATATCGACCATACTCGATCAACTGAGCATAATCTCCCACCTCGACGACTTCACCCGGGGAATAGTGGACACGGGACACATCGTCTACTACGTCACGGCAACAGCCGTGTTCCTTTTCCTTACGGTGCGGTCGCTGGAAACCCGCAGGTGGAGATAGACAGACCATATGTCGGAACAGCTTCCCCCAGAAGAAGAACAGCAAGAGCTGGAAGACGAAGAACAGCTGTCGAGCACCCTGTTAGGAGGCTTGGCGGACTCCCTCCGAAGGTTTGGTCAGGGGTTCGGAGGCGTCGCTTCTGTCATTGTCCTGGTGGGGGTGGTGGCCCTTGTCCTGGGGATGGTGATATTCGCCTTCTTCGAGGACCTGCGGTTATACAGCTACATTGTGATGGGAGTCGGCGGACTCCTGTTGCTATTCTCCCTGATAATTTCCTTCCCCACCGTCAGCGAGGCCGTCACCGGCCGACGGGGCCGCTACACCACCAACACCACTCTGATGGTCGTTGCGTTCATAGGCATAGCTGCTGTAGGGAACTTCCTGGCCATTGAGATTGCAGCCAGAATAGACGTTACAGCGACCAAGCAGTTCGACCTGGCGCCGCGCACCAAGTCCCTGTTGAACGATTTGGAAGGGGACGTTTACGCCAGGGCCTTCTTCCCCGAGAGCAACATACAGCCCAACCCCAACCTGGACGTGTTCAGGGGACAGATGGACGACATCCTCCGGGAATTCAGCAAACGCACCGGCAAGTTCGACTACGAATTCATCGACCCGGTCATAGAGCCGGGCATAGCAACCGAATACGGAGTCACCAGAGCTCCCACCATAGTGTTCGAAGCCGAGGACTCCGGCCAGCGCCATCAGGTCCCGCTTAGCACGACCTGGGAAACCTTCCTGGTACGGGGGCTCGCGCCGATAGAACAAAGCCTTGTGACCGGGCTGTTGATAGTGACCGGCCAGGAGCGGAAGCAAGTCTACTTCTTGACCGGACACGGGGAACGGGAACTGACAGCTCTGGCAGACAACCCTAAGGGCTACAGCATCGCGGCCTCGGAAATCCAGGCCGAGAACTACGCCGTATCAACTATAAACCTGTTCAGCGCAACGGACCGGGAACGGCTTCAGGCCAGCGTGGAGGAAGGGTCCGTCAGCCTGCTGGTGATTGCCGGTCCTACAGAAGACCTCCAGGTGTCCGACGTAGTAAACGAGCCGGAAGAGTTGCACACCTACATGCGAAAGGGCGGCAACCTGCTCTTTCTGGCCGACCCGGCAACCAAGCCCGGTTTCAGGGAGTTCATTGCAAGGTGGGGCATCAACATGGAGGAGGGTCATGTAGTGGACTCCTTCAGCAACTATGACCCCGCCCGGAACCAGAACATCAAAATCGGCCAGAACCAGTATATATGCACTGGCTTCGACTCCGTCTGCTGGCAAACCAACCCGGACTTCTTCACCATATTCCCTGGAATTACAAGCATCACCGGAGGGGTGGGCGATTCCTTCTATCCCGACGTGGCAGCCCTGTCCCCGAATGAAGACATCCCCTTCACTCCTCGCTTTCAAGATGAGGAATCCGAGGAGCCCGTGAACCCAGAAGACCTCAACACAAACGTGTTCGGAGTCGGTCTAACTTTGACAACTCCACTGGCCAGCTGGACTAGCCTTGACCCAAACAGCAATGAGCCGACGGCTGACTCTCTGCCAGGACCATTCTTCACTATGCTGGCCCTGCGCTCCCTGGCCCCGTTGGATGAGGAGCTGCCCAGCGACCCGTCACAGGTGACCTCGGGACGCATCATCGCCGTAGGAGACTCCGACTTCGCCTCCAACAGCCTGCTGTTCGCATCGGGCAACCGGGATGTGTTCCTCAACTCCGTCAACTGGCTTGTCGGCGACGAGCCGTTGGCCAACATCCGGCCCAGGGCGCAAGTCCAAAGGTTCCTGAATCCCACGGACACAGAGCGCAGGTTCATCAGGTGGTCGGGCTACCTGCTGCTTCCGGCCCTTATGGCCATCACCGGCGGCGTGGTCTGGTGGAGAAGACGTTAAACGCTGACGGAGCATCCCGTGTCCGGTTTAGAACATGAACGTTCGACTCACTATCCTACTCCTGGTTGTCCTGGCGGTCATCGGCGGCGCCGTGGGCGTGGTGTTCGGCCTTCAAGACAAACGAGAGCTTGAAGAAGAACCCCCCTGGCTCTTCAAGATTGACCCAACCGCCATAGCCCGTATATCCGTGACCCACATGGGCACTACGGTTGACTACCAGGACACCGACGACGGATGGGTGATCAAGGACGGCAACGACACTCCCGTCGACAGCGAGCGATGGCCAGGGACTCCCCTCCTGCTCAGCGGACCGCGCACCGCTCCCGACGTAGTGGCCCACACAATCACCGACCCGGCGGAATACGGGTTGGGCGACCCCCAGACATCCGTTACAGTGACTGACGTCGCGGGAACTAAAGTCTCCTTCATTCTCGGAGACCCCACTCCCGACGGGGAAAAGTGGTATGCGACATTAGCTGGGGACGACAGGCTCTACACTGTTGCCGCCATCTGGTGCGAGGTCATATCCAATCTGGCCTCCGACCCCCCGTACCCGCCGGAAGAACCCGAGGAGGGGGAAACGGAGACGGAAGAGGATGGAGAGCCGGAGGCAGAAGAGGAAGGAGCCTCCTAGGGACGTAGCCCGATACTCCTGAACCGTAATCGGTCAGTCATACAAACCATGAGACTGTCCTGTCTCCGCCTTCACTTCAAGTCCTTGACGCAACTCGCAACTAGAACACGGACAACTGTCATTCCTACAAAAATAGCATCGACAGCCCCTTCTCCTCTGGCGGAATACGGTTGGGATGACGAGTATGTAACCCTTTTCGTCATTCCGGCGCAGGCCGGAATCCAGGAGGCGCCCTTCCTCCTTCAAGAGCCTGCCCTGAGCTTGCCGAAGGGTTCCCTGGACTCCAGCCTTCGCTGGAGAGACGGTGTGGTGTGCATCCCGCTTGTAATCCTGCGTGGCAGGGATGCCAATCCCATGATGGATTCGGAACGGAGCGTAGTGAGGAATGCCAGATTTGGGTCAGTTCCCTGTTGAGCCAGCATAGCCTTGGCCGATATACTTCCCGTCATCCAGCCCGTTGAATCCTCTCAGGCCAACGCAAAATGAACGCTGAAATACTGTCCGTCGGAACCGAGCTATTGATGGGGGAGCTTGTCGACACCAACTCCTCCTTCATCGCCTCTCGGCTGCCTGCTCTCGGAATAAACCTTCGCCATGTTTCGCTGGTCGGCGACGACATGCAAACCCTCGTGCAGGCAGTGGAACAGGGTCTGGAACGGTCGGACATCATATTCACCTCAGGAGGGCTGGGACCCACTCAGGACGACCTCACTCGTGACGCCGTAGCGGCGGCTTTGGGCGAGGAGATGGAGATACAGGACGAGATCGTCGAGCAACTCCGGGCCTATTTCAGACAACGCGGCGGAGACATGCCTGCGACCAACATACGCCAGGCGAGCCTTATCCCGTCGGCTGAGATCATACCCAATGCCCGGGGCACCGCCCCGGGTTGGTGGGTTGAGCGAAACGGCAAGCGCATCGTCACTATGCCGGGGCCGCCGGCGGAGCTTCAGGCAATCTGGGAGGCCGAGGTTGTTCCCCGCCTGCGCAAGATAAGCCGCGGCGAGGTGATTCTGACCCGGAACATCAAGACGTCCGGCATGTCCGAGGGAGCTGTCGACGAGTTGGTGATCGACCACCTAAACAAGGAGAACCCCTACCTGGGAATCTACTCCAAGGCTGACGGCATACACCTGCGAATCATAGCGAGAGGCTCGGATGAAGCTTCTGCACGTTCTCTGCTGCAACCCGTAGAAGACGGGCTGGTCTCCATCATGGCCCCGTACATCTGGGGCTACGACGACGAGACTCCCCAACAAGCCATCGGAGACCTTCTGACCGGAAAGGGATTGACCCTGGCCACTATGGAGCATTGTACAGGCGGAGCGCTGGCAGCCAGCGTCAGCGAAACACCCGGAAGCGCCGAGTACTACCGCCGGGGGCTGACAGTGTCTGGTCGGGAGTCCGCCGTTGCCAGCGGAGTTCCGGGGGAGACCATCGACGCTTACGGACTGGTAAGCCCCGAAACCGCCCAGGCCATGGCCCAAGCCGTTGCAGGCGCGGCCGGATCGTCCGCCGACGTGGGAATCGGAATAACCGGAGTCCCCGGACCCGACGAAATAGACGGCCAGCCCCCCGGCGTCGTACATATAGCCCTGGTCCACCCTCCGGTGTCTGGAGAGTCGGTGACCCACGTTCCCTTGCGCTTGCCCCCCAGGTCCCTGGTAATCAGGCGACGCGCCTCGTCTACCGCTTTGATAGAATTACGCCGTGTCCTCAGCAGACTCTAGCGGCGTTGACGGGTTGCTGACGACTATGAATTCGGGATTGCCCGTCCGCCTAGAGGCGCATGAGTCTTTCGTGAAGGCATTCCTATGAAAGTAGACGTCGACAGCCCCTTCTCTCCTGGCAGCAGCCAGTCGGATGACAAGTATGGAACCCTATTCGTCATTCCTGCGGAGGCAGGAATCCAGGAAGCGCCTTTCCTCCCTGCGTGGTTTCCTGGACTCCAGCCTTCGCTGGAGATACGGTGTGGTGGGCGCCCGGCTTTTCATTCTGCGTGGCGGAGATGGCAATCCCCTTGGTGGATTCCTATGACGGAACAGTCTGCGTGACCGATAACCCTCCACCTGAAAACACAGTTGACCGCCGGTTCCTGACGAAGCTAGCCGTTGAGATACAACGTTGGCGCAGTCAGGGCCTGATTTCCCAAGCCCAAGCCGACTCGATCCTCGACAGCTACGGCTCGGACGCTGCAATCTCTACGGTCGATAGAGCCCGAGGCCGCCTCATATCTATACTCGCCGTCCTCGGGGCGATTCTGGTTGGAATCGGAATTATTCTTTTCTTTGCGTCCAACTGGGACGCCATCCTCAGACCCGTCCGGCTGGGGTTGGTTATGGCATGCGTGCCGGCGGCGTATGGCGCGGCCTATTGGCTGCGCTATGTTAAAGGCTACGAAAGAGTCGGCGCGGCGTTCATCCTGTTGGCTGCTGTCATCTATGGCGCTGCCATTCACCTCGTAGCCCAAATCTACAATTTCCCGGTCTACGACCCGACGCTATTCACATATTGGTTCGCCGGAGTCGTGCCGCTGGCCTATCTGACCCGGTCCCAGCCGACGGTATTCCTCTCCATAGGCCTGGCGCTTTCCGCAACGGGCTTCTGGCTTTCCGAATATCTGGATGATGCAAACGGTCAAGCCGTAGGATTATTCTCAGTCTCTATCTATGCCATGCTGGGACTGGCGTTGTTCGGGCTCGGCCAACTTCAAGGCCACTTTCGAGAAACCCGGGACTACGCTTGGGCGTTCCTAATTACGGGAACGCTTACGGTCCTTTTTGCCGTGTACTTCCTTGGCTTCAGGGAGGCCTACGATACGCTGGATACAACCCAAAGGATCGACCCAGAGGCGCCGCTGGGACTTTGGGTCCTTCTATACTCGATCTCAGCCATAGGGCTTATAGCTCTGGCCGCCACCTACGTCAGAAGCTTGCGTCAAGGTCGGACGGTCAAGGCGCAGTCATTCGAGTTGCTGGGCGCCATACTTATCGCTGCTGCCGCCTTCACCGTCCTGCTCGCCCCCCACGGACACGAAATCACTTTTCCCCTAGTATTCAACCTGCTGTTGCTCCTGGCAATCGTCGGTTTGGTGGTCCTGGGATATGTTAGAGCGAACGAGTGGTTTATCAACATCGGACTGGCCTTCTTCGCGCTGGACGTTGTCACACGATATTTCGAGCTGAGTTGGGACCTGCTGGACAGGTCAATCGTTTTCGTCGTGGCCGGCGTTATCCTCCTGGGCGGGGGATTCTTCCTCGAGAGGGGTCGAAGAAAGATGTTCGAGCGAATGGCCGAAGACCGACAGGAAACTAAGGACGCAGATGAGCTTTAGATTCAAGTTGGCCTTCCTGGTCATCGCCGCAGCCCAGGTGCTTTTGCTTCTGGGGCTGATAGCCGACCGGGAATTCACGCTGCGGACAGGGACAGAGGTGGTGCTGGAAACTCTCCCGGTCGACCCCAGATCGCTGCTCCAGGGGGACTACGTGATCTTGCGATACGAAATTGCCCAGCTCCCTGATGACTGGAAGGCTGGCCCTGGGCAAGAAGTCTACGTCTACCTCCAAGAGGGGCCGGAGTCCTGGCAGTCCGTTGGCAGGGAGTTCCGAAAGAACGATGCGGACGACCGCCCCTTCATCAAAGGAACGGTGGGCGCGAACAGGGAAATCGACTTCGGGATAGGCACGTATTTCGTCCCGGAAGGCTCCGGGCACGTTATCGAGCAGTCCAACGACATTAAGGTAGTGGTTTCGGTGGACAACCGCGGCAGAGCCGTTATCAAGGATGTGCTGGTGGACGGAGAGCCTTTCGACGAAGTTCGAGAGAGCGGGAACTCCCCCTGAGCCACGCCGTCAACGGTACTGGGGCAGAACCACCGCGAATACAACCAATCACGTAGGGGCGATCGGCCGGTCGCCCCTACCCATCCAAACGCACCCTCATAGAACGACGGGGGACCCTAAAGATAAACCAAGGGGGAGCATACGCTCCCCCCAGTCATTTGAAACTCTTGCCCAAGCCTAAGGCTTGATGGGATAGGCGCGGAGGGCGTTGTCCCACAACAGCTTCTTCTTGCTCTCCTGGGAAACTCCTTCCAGCTTCATCACGTCTCCGACGGCTGAGGCGTAGTGCCTCCCCTCGGGGTGGCCGAAGTCGGTGGCGCTGACAATGACGTGGTCTCCCACGTTGTTGATGACGTCGATGATGTTGGGGTCGTCCTGGTCGGCGGCCACAAAGCACTGCTCGGAGAAGTACTCCTTGGGCATCCGGCTGAGGCCGTTGATTTTCAGGCCCCGGGTGCCTCCCTGTATGCCTGATTCCAGGCGGTCAGGCCAGAAGGACGCCCAACCGCAGCCCGACTCCAGGAACACTATCTTCAGCTTGGGATGGCGCTCCAACACTCCTCCCATAATCAGGGCGGTGCAGGCCATCATGCTGCCCATGACGAAGGAGACGGTGGTGCGGCAGTTTCGCAGGCCCGGAATGTAGTCCAGCATGCCCTGGTCGAAGGGGTGATTGGAGCTGGGGTGCAATCCGATGGGGACTCCTAGGTCGGCGCAGGTCTCCCACAGGGGGTCGCAAACTTCGTCGTAGAGGCGTAGGTTCGGCACAGGCGCGGGGTTGAGGTGGACCGCCTTGAAGTCGTGCTCTTTCACGGCCCTCTCCACTTCTCTTCGGGCCAACTCAGGATCCCGGAGGTCGATGGACGCAGCACCGCAGGCTCCCGGACCGATGTCCCTGGTGAAGTCGCCCAGCCAGCGGTTATAGGCCCTCCGGATCGCGGTAGCCGTCTCGCCGTCCATCTCGGCGGCTCCAGTGACCCAGAACCCGACGGTGGGGTACAGAATCATGTAGTCGATGCCGTGGGTGTCCATCACTTCGCGGTAGGCGCGGGCCGGGAAGTTCTCATCCGCCCACTTGCCGTAGGCGTCGGTCAAGTCGTTCAGCTCCCGGTCCTCGATGATGGTCACGCCCGTCTCCGCGTTCGCGGTGCTTCCGAATGCCTGGTCGGAGTCGGTGCCCTGGACCAGCGGCTTACCGTCCGTTCCCACTCGTGGGTCTCGGGGCGCTCTGTTAGGCACCTGACGTCCCATTACCTCAATTTCCATATTGAAGCAAAGAGGATCGTCCTGACCTCTCTCCTGCAGGCGGGCCTCGCCATCAGCCAGCGTGGAGGCGTGGGCCCAGCGGGCGAACCCCTTTCCCACGGCTCCCTTGTACTTCTTTTCCAGGTACTCGTCCCAGATGTCCTGTGGCTCCAGAATGTGCGCGTCGCCGTCTATGAACCTGAGTCTCTCCATCGAAACCCTCCGTTATTCTCCGCCTGTTGATGCCTTGTAGACTTAATTATAGGGAAAACCCCGTGGCTCTACAACAAGCCTGCGGTGAACGGCCCGACAGTATACCCGGTCTGCAGACCGACATTTTGCTTACCCGGGTCTTACTCGTACCGGCCGGACGGGATGCCTACGTCGTCGTGGAGCGCTGCCCAGGAACGTCTGACTCCTTCCACGCCGGTGGCCGGCTGGACTAAGGGGAAGTGGGCAGCACCTGATACCAGCCGGAGCCAAACAGCAGCCCGTCGTGCCGCACCACCCAGGAATGCTTGAACTCCTGGTTGCCGGTGACGAGGTTCTGGAACAGATAGTCCACCCATAGGCCCTGCTCGCCAGCACTCAACATCACGTCGCCGAACCTGTAACCGGTAACGTCAACTCCCAAGTCGCCCTTCAGGTCACGACCTAATTGGTTTGGGTCCGCATGGGCGATCAACCGGTCCGTCTCATCGAATATGAAGACATACCATTCCCCATCCACGCTCTCAGGCGAGTTGTAATAGTTGACGGTGGCCTCTCTACCCTCTTCGTTATAGCGTTGGAGGGCCTGGTCCACCAGGGCTACGGTGTAGGCGGTGGGGTCCGCCCTGGTGGCTTCCGCTGGGGAACTGGGCAGCACCTGATACCAGCCGGAGCCAAACAGCAGCCCGTCGTGCCGCACGACCCAGGAATGCTTGAACTCCTGGTTTCCAGTGACGAGGTTCTGGAACAGATAGTCCACCCATAGGCCCTGCTCACCAGCGTTCAACATCACGTCGCCGAACCTGTAACCGGTAACGTCAACACCCAAGTCGCCCTTCAGGTCACGACCTAATTGGTTTGGGTCCGCATGGGCGATCAACCGGTCCGTTTCATCGAATATAAAGACGTACCATTCCCCATCGACGCCCTCAGGAGAGTTGTAATAGTTGACAGTGGCCTCTCTTCCCTCGTCGTTATAGCGTCGGAGGGCCTGCTCCACCAGGGATACGGTGTAGGCGGTGGGATCCGCCTTGGTGGCTTCAATTGGTAAAGTGGGAAGCACTTGATACCAGCCGGACCCGAAGATAAGGCCGTCATGTCGCACGACCCAGGTATGTTTGAACTCCTGGTTTCCAGTAACCAGATTCAAGAACATGTAGTCCACCCACAGGCCGCGCTCGTCGACGCTCAACATCACGTCGTTGTACCGGTAACCTGCGGAGTCGACTCCAATGTCGCCTTTCACGTCCTCTCCCAGTACGGCAGGGTTGCGATGGGCAATTATTCTATCGTTCTCATCCAGGATGAAGACATACCACTCCCCCACGGCGCTTTCCGGCGTGTTGTAGTAGTCGATGGTGGCTTCCCTGCCTTCAGCTTTGTACCGGCCAAGCGCCTGGGAAACCATGTCGACAGTGAACTCTGCCCGGTCAGACAAGTGGAACTCAAAGTCGTCGGACTGATCCGAGTCTCCGGCCTGAAAGACCAACGCGATGACACCGACAACCAACGCCGCGACGGCCACGACCAGCGCCAGTCCGCCTAGAAGCAATACATTACGCATCAAACACCTCTACCGTCTAGAGAGTCCATATGTAGGAACAATCTGGGTATGCAAGTATACAAGCCAATCTCCATTCTTGGCACTGTGTATCGTTAGGCTCCTCTCACCAATTTCCTGGGAACACTGGCTCCCGATAAATGAGAAGGGGCGCCGATTTGGGCGCCCCTTCACGTTGGACTTAGCTATACGATGGGAACTAGAAGCCGTAGGCCCTGACCCCGTTGTCCCAAAGGATCCGCTTCTTGGTCTCGTCGGTCACGCCTGGGACGTTCATAAAGTCCCGGGCGGCGGTCTGGTAGCGGTAGCCCTCGGGGTGTCCGAAGTCGGTGGCAGTCAGGAGCACCTGCTCACCCACCGTCTGGGCCACCAGCGGTATCCCAGGGTCGTCCTGGTCGGCGGCTATGAAGCACTGCTCGGCGAAGTAGTCCTGCGGGGACTTGGTCAGGCCGTTGATTTTGAGTCCCCGGTTGCCACCGTTGATTCCCGACATCATCCGCTCGGGCCAGTAGCTCGCCCATCCTGCGCCGGCTTCAAGGAAGGCCACCCTGAGTCCGGGGTGCCTCTCCAGGACTCCTCCCATGATGAAGGCGGAACAGCAGAGCATGCTTCCTATGGAGAAGGCCACGGTGCCCTGAACGTTCCTAAGGTCAGGGAGGTAGTAGGGTATCATCCCCATGTCCAGCCCGTTGGACGCGCTGGGATGGACGCCCACCGGCACGTTAAGCTCAGCGCATGCGGCCCATACCTGGTCGCACTCCGGGTCGTAGACCCGGCGACCCGGGACGGGGGACGGGTTCAGGTGGACAGATTTGAAGCCGTACTCCGTTACGCAGCGGCGCACTTCTTGGGCTGCGGCTTCCGGGTCCCGCAGGTCTATGGAGGCTGCCCCGTAGGCCCTGCCGCCTATGTCTCTGGTGAAGTCACCCAGCCAGGTGTTGTAGGCCCGGCGCACGGCGGCGGCGAACTCTGGCTCCATGTCGGGGCTGGATGTGGACCACAGGCCCACTGTGGGGTAGAGAATCATCCGGTCGATTCCCGACAGGTCCATGACCTGCCTGTAGGTCTCGGCGTCGAATCCCCTCTCCTGCCACTTGCCGTAGTATTCCTCCACTCCCATGGTGAAGACCTCGGCGCCCGAGGCTTCCCGGAGGGGTTCGGGGTCGGTATCTTCCTTCTCGTTCTGGGCCCGCCTCATGGGCTGAGGCGGAAAGTCGTCCACTTCCACCGAGACGTTGATGGTCCAGGGGTCGGTGGGCTTGGTGGCCCGCTCGTAGGCCAGGTGGGACTTTATACGCCCCTTGTACCTGCTCTCCAGATAGTCGTTCCAGATGCTGTCCGGCTCCACGACGTGGGCGTCGCTGTCAACAAACTTGATCCGGTCCATTCAGGTCCTCCTGATTATTTTCGCGTCTAACCCAAGGCCCGCCCATTATAGACTAGCCGATGCCCGAATGCCACGGACCTGCTCGTCATTCCAGCACAGTCAGAAAACCGCGAGCCCACCACCCCGTCATTTCAGCCCAGAGCCAGCCTCGTACCCCGATACGGGGCTGGAATCCAGGGAAGCCCGGCCACCACTCAAGTAAACCTGGAAGCCAGTGCCCACCCCGTCATTCCAGCGCAGGCTGGAATCCAGGGAGTTGAAAATAAGGCGACGCATTAAAGAATCTCATCGTACAAGTCCCTCCACTCCGGATTGAACTCCTCAATAAGCCTTACCTTCCACGCACGTTTCCATACCTTAAGTTGCTTCTCCCTCTGAATGGCCACTTCCATCGTGGAATGGACTTCGTACCACACCAAACTGTGCACTCCATACCGTTTAGTGAACCCGTCGACTAGGCCTTCCCTGTGCTGCCACACCCGTTGCGGGAGATTCGACGTGACGCCGATGTACAGGGTGCCGTTGCGCTGGGTAGCGAGGATATAGACGCAAGGCAGTCTTTCAGGCATGGAATTCAGTCAAGGCGATCCCTGGATTCCTGCCTGCGCAGGAATGACGGATTGGTTCGGCTCGCTAGAACCCCGCCTGTTGCCCTTGGGAGCGACGGCGACGAGGGGCACGTCGAGTGGTCTAGTACAGGCCCAACCGGACTACGTCGGCGACAGTCCATCTGGCTCGGTCTTGAATCATTGTCCTGAGGATGCCGATAGCAAAGGTATCTCCCGGACTGTGAAAGGCTACAGTGACTCTTCTTCCGTCGGGATGTCGATAATGTTGGTGGCTGCCCCGCTGACGCCTGAACTCGAAACCATCCCTAAGGAGTGCATTGACAAGTTCACGGGCTGTTACGGTGCGAAGTCTGCTCCAGTCGATGGTCAAGTCAGACGGATACGGCTATCCGAAGTTCGTGAGAGATGGGCGTTCCATCCTCTGATTCCTGGGGAATGGGTTCGTTGTCTTCGGCCATCTCTTCCAAGACCAGCTCGATGACTTCTTTTATGTTCTGGAGGGCTTCCTCTTTCGTGTATCCCCAAGTGTCGGCAGCGTATTTCGCCAGCGCCGGGCAATGTGCCTGCCAGCGGTCTTCGTCGGGCTCGACTACAACTCGAAAAACATAGGTCTGCATGTCACACCTGTCTGGAGACCAATTTTAGCACAGCCTCTACGTCGTGAGCATGCGGTATAGCTGGGGGAGCCTGTGGGGCAGGGCCCAGATGTTGTCCAGCACCTCGTAGCTCATGTCGCCGCACATGGTCTTCAGGTAGTCGTGGCCCGACTTGTCAACGGTGAGGCAGAAGGGCACCACGGCCTTTCGCTTGGCCTCCACCAGGGCCATGTGGGTGTCGTGGACAGCGTATTCCTTCTCAACGCCTTCCCGGCTGTAGCCCCTGTCCTGGGGCCTGCCGTCGCTGATGAGGAAGAGAATCTTCGTCTTGGCGTCCTGGGCGTCCAGCTTGGCCGTGGCGTGGCGTATGGCGGGGCCCATTCTCGTGGCGTGCATGGGGGTGATTTTGTCGATGCGCCTCTTCACCCGGTCGTGGAGAATCTCGTCGATGTCCTTGATTACGTAGTATTCCACGTTCTCTCTGCCGTAGCCGGAGAAGCCGTAGATGCCGTATGTGTCGCCAATGGTCTCCAGGGCCTGGAGAAGCAGAGCAGTGCTCTCCTTTTCCAGGTCGATGATTCTCTTGTACTGCCGCCGGACCAGGCCTTCGCGGCGGGAACGGAGCCACATCATGTACTCCACCGGGTCGTCGGGGGCGTCATGGTCGTCGGGACCCGCCCTGCCCTCGTCGATGGCCTCGGCTGTGGAGGCGCTCATGTCCAGCAGGAACACCACGGCCACGTCCCTCTCCATCTTGTTGCGGCGCCACCACACCTTGTCGTTGGGAGTGATGCCGCTGCGACGGTCCACCTGAGCCTCGATGACAGCGTCCAGGTCCAGGTCCTCGCCGTCGATGACCCGCCGTTCCTTGCGGAAACTCTCGGGCATGACCATCTCGAACTGGCGGCGTATGTCCGACGACAGGGAGGAGTAGTTGCGGATAGTGTCGTTGAAGAAGCCTATGTCCCCCTCTTCGACCTCCTTCTCCCGTACGATGCACCATTTGGGCTTGTAGTCGTCGGCCCGGAAGTCCCACTCGTCGTAGACCTGTGAGCGGGGTTCCTTGGCCTCCAGTGGGCCGCCCTGTTCCTGCTCGTGGACGAACTGGCCCTGACCCTGGCCGGGGTCCGCAGGGGGCGGGACTCCGGCTTCTTTCATCAGGTTCTGCACGAACAACCCCATGGTGGTCTGAATCTGGCCCTGCTCGGCGCTCATCTCCAGTTCAGGGTTGTCCTTGAGAAGCTCCTCCAGCATCTCCTGGGTTATGGGCTCGGCTTGGCCGTCCCCTTGCTGGGACTTGTCGACCCTTAGCTTGTTGAGGAGTTGGACAAGCTCCGGCTTGAAGTCTCCCCGGTATTCGACCTCCTGGGGCGACTCATACTGCTCTTCCTCCTCCTCCTCGGAGCTTTGATCCATACTCTGACCCTGCTGGAGCTCCTGCATCAGCTCCATCATCTCGTCATCGGAGTACTCCTCAGGGCCGTCCAGGTCCTGGGGCGAGTAGTCCTCCGGAGGCACTTCCTCGTTGGGCAGTTTGGACAGGATGTCGTAGACTCTGAGGGTCGCTTCTGCCGTGTCCTCGACGGAAGCGTTGACGTTGAGGAGCTTCCTGAAAATCTTGGACAGCACCCGCGCTGTCTTCTCGTAGCCTTTGGGGACCGGCAGCCCCCGGAACTGCTCCAGGCTGAACCTGACAAGGAGTTCGACCATGCCCTGCAGCAGGGGCAGCTCGTCTATACGGGGCCTCTCCTCCAGGGAGTCCCGCTGGACGGTCCGGTAGTGGTTGACTATGCCCGGGTATTCCACCTTGACCCGAAAGTCCAAGCGGCCGTCTTCGAGGACAGTGAAGACATCCAGAGCCAGCCTGCGGTCGTCGAAGAGGTGGAAGAACCGTCCCATGTCTGTAAGGTATCCCCTCTCAGCGCTGGGGGAGCCTCCCAGGTCCTCCTGAAGTTTCGCGAAGGCCGAGGCGACCGGGTCCGCAGGGGCTTGGGCGGTCCCATTGCCTGACGCGGATGCAGTCGCTCTCTTGCTCTCCTCATCAGGCCTCCGGTCATCGAACAGGTTGGAGGGACGGTCGTATTCGAACCGGAAGCTGCCGAACTCCAGGCGGGCCACCTGGTGAGTGGCGACCACCTTGAACCATCCGAAGTTGCTTTCTTTGCTCGAATACCTGTCGACCACTGGGGGCAGGAACACCTTGGTCCCCTCGGTGGTGGCCGCCGACTCGGAGACCCAGCCTATGCTCTTGCTGGCAAGCTCCTTGCTGTTCTGCACCTCGATGGACGAACCCGACAACGCACAACAGTAGAGCCTGACGACCGGCTTGACCCGTTCCAATTCCATTGAGGAAGACAGAGACTCCAGCAGGTTCTCCGACGTGCTTGACTCCACCTTGAAGTAGGCTATTCCGCCATCGGGGTTTTCTTTCAGCACGTCCATTCCCCGCTGGAACCAGATTTCCAACTGGTTCATCGTGACGCGGGTGAGCACCATGTCCAGGTTGGCGAGGAAGGGAGCCACCGCTTGAGGGGACACACCCATCAACGTCTCGGAAAGGTCGATGATGTAGCGCTGCGACGAACTGTTGACCTGCTGCAACGCTCTAGAACCGTCAGACAGGAACGTCGGCACGTCTTTCTGTCCTGACTTGATCAACCGCTCCGTTAGACGTAGGAAGCGGCTTCTCTGGGCGCTGTCGATGCCTGGCAAGGCCCGACCGCACGTCTCCAGGGAGGCTTTCACTTCTCGCCAATTTGCTTCAGTCAGCTCCCTGGCCATGGACAGGAATGTCTCCCGTTCCCTGCCCATCTGAGGCAGTATCTCCTGTCCCAGCGTAAGACACTCGGAGGCCATGTCGTAGGACTTCAGGGACACGGCTTCCACCAGCGCGGCAAACACTTCCACTTCCCAGAAAGGCAGGCTCTTGATTAGCTGAGGGCTGACTTCGTAGAAACGGCCAGCCAGGGTGGACGATTTCCATGTCCCCTTGTACAAGCTGCGGCCCAGTCCGGCCCAGCGGGGAATGTGTTGAGGCCGGAGAGCCGGCACGATGTCCGGGCTGGCCTTGAAGAAGGCAACGGCCAGCGTGGGTTATTCCTGGGCCAGATAGGAGCCGCACCGCGCCCATTGCATGAAGGACGAGAAGGGCAGGTAGGCCGCCACGTCGGGCGCGGACCTGAAGTACTCCGCCGCCACCTCCCAGGACCTGACGGTCTGGTTGGCTATAGACAGCCCTTCCTTGCTCCATAGAACGAGCTCGTCGTCGTTGAAAGCCGCCGAGACCTTTTCTTTGGCCGCTTCATACTCCTGGAGCACTACAGAGGGAAGCTTTCCAAGCTCCCCTTCCAACTGACCCAAAGTTGTTTTAGCGTTGGACTCCGACAAGTCAACTTCCTCTCCGGACCGTCTCCAGGCTCGAATACACGTCGATAAGCTGGCTGACCATCATCGCGGTGGCGCCGTAGACCAGATGCTCTTTATACGCGTAGCTGTATGCCTTTTGCAATGCCCCATCCACCAACCGCGTTTCTTCCCTGCGATTGGAGTTGTCCAGCAAGGAACTCATGGGGACTTCCAGGACTTCTGCCACCTCCCGCGGCAAGGGCTTGAACGGGTATGGATAGGGTATGGTCCCCACATATACTCTCACGCAGAAGTCGGTGCGGGTTACAACGTCGTCCAATTCACCTATGACAGTGACATCTCCCGGTTCGACGCCCATCTCCTCGTGGGTTTCCCTCAAGGCTGTGGCAAGAAAGTCAGCGTCCTCCGGGTCCCTGCCGCCGCCGGGGAATGAGATCTCCCCTTTGTGGTGTTCCACCAACTGGGAACGCTTGTTAAGCAGAACGTGAAGTTCGCCAGCCTTGTCGTAGAGGAGAATGAGGACTGCGGCGGGTCGGAGGCCGTCGTCGGCGACTGAGGATTTTCCGCGAACGGACAGTGAGTGACGAAGCGCTTGAAAAACCTTCGATGAATTGCTGTCCGTCTCGATTGCCACCGGGACTTTACCTGTCCATGTCAGCGGCGTCTACTCGAATATGGAGGACGCCACTTCTTCCACGCTCTTCTGTATTTCCTGGTCGTCCGTAAGCGCCCACACCACTGAAACCTGACAAGCCCGCCTCGGCGTTATTCCCTGGGCCATAAGCTTGCCTGCATATATGAGCAGCCTGGTGCTCGCTCCCTCTTGAAGCCCGTGGTCTCGAAGGTTGCGGACCTTCTCGCCCAACTTGGCCAGTGCGTCGGCGTGCTCCAAAGAGCATCCACTCTCCTTCAGAATGACCTCGCGCTCGATCTCCCTTGGAGGATAGTCGAACTCTATGGCCACAAACCTCTGACGGGTGGAGTGCTTCAGGTCCTTCAGAGCGCTCTGGTATCCGGGGTTGTAGGAGATGACCAGAAGGAACTGGTTGTGCGCCTCTATGATCTGGCCCTTCTTGTCCACGGGCAGAGCGCGGCGGTGGTCCGTCAGGGGGTGAATTAGGACTGTGGTGTCCTTCCGGGCTTCAACGATCTCGTCCAGGTAGCAGATCGCTCCGGCCTTCACCGCCTTGGTCAAAGGTCCGTCCATCCACCTGGTGCCGTCCGGCTCCAGCAGATAACGCCCCACCAGGTCGCTTGCGGTCAGGTCCTCGTGGCAGGCAATGGTTATAAGGGGAACCTGCGTCCCGTTGACCTGTGCCTGAGGCTGGCTGGCTTTGCCTTTCTTCTTCGCTACCGTGAGCGGCCGCCCCAGACGCCAGGACATGTACTCGATGAACCGGGTCTTTCCACAGCCTGTCGGGCCCTTCAACAACACCGGCAACTGCTGATGATAAGCTGCCTCGAACAGCTCTATTTCATCGCCGATGGGAGCGAAATAGGGTTCGTAGCCAACTACGTACTCTTCTATGTCAACTTCCAAGTATGTGTCCTGGGTGGCTTGTGCCATACCTACGAGACCTTACCTTTCACTCTGCTTTCCCAGATGGACTCGACCGCCTCTTTCAGGTCGTCAATGGCGCCCGAATTGTCCACCACAACCTGCGCGTTACGGGACCTCTCCTGGAAGGGGAGCTGGGACCCTATGCGCTTTCTTATTTCCTCGTCGGGAAGGTTGTTGCGCTCCTTTATGCGCTCCACAACCTGCTCTTCGTCCGACCGTGTGACCCACACCTCGTCGACCCACGGGAGCTTGTCCCATCCGGCCTCCACCAAAACAGCCGCCTCGACGACGACCGTCTCGGCTCCCTTGCCTTCCAGTTCTTTCACCCGTTCGTGAATCATCTCCGCCATGCGCGGGTGCATGATGGAGTTCAGCCTTGCCAACTCCTTGGGGTCGCTGAATACAATGGAGCCCAGGCGTTTGCGGTCTATCTCACCGCTCGGCTGGAGAATCTCCTCACCAAACGCCTCTACAACCTCTTTCCAGACGGGAGTGTGGGGCGTGTAGGCCTCGTGGCCAATGCGGTCTGCGTCAATGACCTCCGCCCCCAGCTCTCCCAGCATGTGTGCGACCAGACTCTTACCTGTCCCTATGCCGCCAGTGAGACCGATTACGCGCATCAAGCAACCTTAATGGAGATGTCATGCAGGCAGCTTCGGGCGTGGCCAAAGCATGGCGGTATTCTACCAATGCCCCAAGAGCGGGTCAACCATCAGCCGCGCAGGGGCAACCGGATGCTGAACTCACCCTTTCGTTGCTTTAAGGCTTCTTTCAGCTTACTGAACATTTCCAGATACTCAGGGCTGTGTATCAATCGGGTGGTCATGATAACGGCGTCTTCTCCGTTGTCCGAGTAGTACCGCTTCCTGACGCCCATCTTTTGAAATCCGTATTTTTCGTAAAGACCCTGGGCCACGTCGTTGGAAACCCGGGCTTCCAGAGTAACCACCTTGGAGTTCTCTTGGAGAGCCAGGTCTATCGAGCTGACTATCAGGAGCTCTCCGATTGATTGACCTCGCCGGGACTCGGAAACGGCGATGGCCGTGATGTGGGCCTCATCAACGATGAGCCTTATACCCACGAACCCCAGGATGGCGTCACTGGTAGAGTTGTCCGGATCGGCGCCCAGAGTGATGTCCTTGATGAACTCCCACGCCCTCTCGACAAATCCGGCCTTACGGGTCGGAGGGGCAGGAGCGTC
>DAOUJI010000033.1:0-24499 GCA_034422875.1 Dehalococcoidia bacterium
GGGGGTCCAGTAATGCCCGGCAGCAGGAAGACACGAGTGGGCGAAGTAATCAGCGCCAAAATGGACAAGACCGTAGTCGTCGCCGTGCGGTGGCAACAACGCAACCTTATATACAAGAAGCCTCGCAGACGCATCACCAAGCTGTACGCCCACGACAACGAGAACCAGTGCCGTCTGGGGGACGTGGTGCGCATCGAGGAGACCCGTCCCCTGTCCCGCACCAAACGATGGCGGTTGCTCGAAATCGTAGAACGGCGGGAAATCGCCGAAGTCAAGCCTGCGGACCTGGATGAGGGCATCCTGACTGAAGAGTCCGATGAGGACATCCAGGAAGAGCAAGAGCTGGACAACGGGGAACTCGTCGACGAGCTTGACGAGGCGTCCGACGAAGATTTGGATGACGACGCATCCGATGACGACGAGGTAGATGAAGACTCATCCGACGATGACGACGATGTGGACGAAGACTCGGATGAAGACTCATCTGATGACGACGACGTAGACGAGGACTTGGACGAAGATTCCTCCGACGACGACGCCGCGGACGAGCAGGAATCGGACGAAGACGATCCACCGGACGACGACGAGGCAGTGACTGAAGAGGAAGCCCTGCCGGAAGAGGCTGAAGAAGGGGAGAAAGAAGAATGATTCAGACTTTTTCCCGCCTGAAGGTGGCCGACAACAGCGGCGCCAAGGAAATCATGTGCATCAACATACCCGGGAGCAGCCGGAGGCGGTACGCCGCCATCGGCGACGTCATAGTGGCGACGGTGAAAGAGGCCATACCGATGGGCCAGGTCAAGAAGGGCGAAGTGGTGCGGGCGGTGATCGTCAGGACTGCCAAGTCGCAACGCCGCCGTGACGGCACCTACGTCAGATTCGACGACAATGCCGCCGTAATCCTGGGCGAGCGCCAGGACAATCCCCGAGGGAGCCGCATCTTCGGGCCAGTAGCCCGAGAGCTGCGGGAACGGGGCTTCATGCGCATCGTCTCCCTTGCTCCTGAGGTGGTCTAATATGAATGTCCGACGTGGAGACACCGTCCAGGTTGTCGCCGGCAAAGAAAAGGGTCGCCAGGGAAGAGTGGAACGGGTGTTGACCGCCAAGAATCGGGTCGTCGTCGAAGGGGTCAACATGGTGGTGCGCCACGTGCGCCCCACCCCCGGAGTCAGGCAGGCGGGCCGAATCCAACGGGAATCGCCGCTTCATGTGTCCAACGTGATGCTGGTCTGTCCAGCCTGCAACCGCACGGCTCGAGTCCGGAATGGAGTACTGGAAAACGGGAGAAAGGTCCGAATATGTCAACGGTGCGGGGAGACGATAACGTAGAGGAACAGCCCCAGGCGGCTGCGCCCGAGGAAGGCGCTGCTGCGGCGGAGGAACCTAAGCCCCGCCAGAGGCGGCAGTCCTCCCGGAGTGGAACGGCCGGGGCCGGGACCGGAGCCAGGGGTGGACGGCGAAGGGCGTCTGCTCGGCAGGCGGCTCCCGAGGAAGCTGCCGTTGAAGAGGAAGCCGCCGCTCCTACGGGACTTCCCGCGCCCAGGTTAAAGGAAATGTGGCGCACTGAAGTGGTCCCCACGATGGTTCGGGAGATGGGCTACAAGAACGTCATGCAAGCGCCTCGCCTCCACAAGATTGCGCTGAACGTGGGACTGGGAGAGGCTCTTACCAACGGGCGCGCCATCGAAAGCGCGACCAACGACCTGACGACCATATCGGGCCAGAAGCCCATCGTCACCCGTGCCCGCAAGTCCATCGCCGGATTCAAGCTTCGTGAAGGCAACGCGGTGGGCATCACCGTGACCCTGCGGGGTGACCGGATGTACTACTTCTTCGACCGTCTGGTGAACACCGCCCTGCCTAGAATCAGGGACTTCCGAGGGGTGTCGCCCTCCAGTTTCGATGGACGCGGCAACTACTCTCTTGGAATACGGGAGCAAATCATATTTCCGGAAATCGAGTACAATCGGATTGAGCGCATCCGAGGCTTTCAGGTGACCATCGCCACTACGGCTGAAACCGACGCCGAGGCGTCGATGTTGCTTTCCCTGATGGGAATGCCCTTCGCACGTCAGAACTAGAGGAGACTTTTGGCTAAGAAATCGCTAATCGAAAAGTGGAAGCGCACACCGAAGTATCCGGTGCGGAAATACAACCGCTGCTACCGCTGCGGCAGGCCAAGAGCGTTCATCCGGTATTTTGGCTTGTGCCGCATTTGCATGAGACAGTTGGCTCTGGTGGGCGAACTGCCTGGTGTGCGCAAGGCCAGCTGGTAGGCGGGAGAATTATGCCGTTAACTGACCCTATAGCCGATATGTTGACCAGGATACGGAACGCTCAGCCGGTAAGGCATGAGTCGGTCACCATGCCTGTGTCCAAAATCAAAGTGGCCATAGCCAAGGTGCTGAAGGAAGAAGGGTTCATTCGAGACTACGATGTGCTCAGAGGCCAACCCCAGCCGGTGCTGAGAATCCACCTTTCCTACAGGGAGAATCGTGAGCCAGCCATAGGAGGGTTGAGGCGAGTGAGCAAGCCCGGTCTGAGGGTCTACGTAGGTAAAGGTGAGATACCCCGCATATATGGAGGCCTGGGCGTCGCAGTCATGTCCACGTCCCAGGGCGTGATGACGGGCCGGCAAGCATGGCGTCAGGGCCTGGGAGGGGAGCTGCTCTGCTATGTCTGGTAACGAAGGCCGCGACGACAAGACACTCTCGCGTATAGGCAGAAAGTCCATAACGGTCCCGACCGGAGTCCAGGTGGACTTGGGCGACGACCGCATCACCGTCAAGGGGCCTAGGGGTTCCCTGACCCAATCTCTCCACTCCGACGTTATTGTAAAGGTCGAAGACGGCGAGATTACCGTGGAGAGGGTTTCGGCCAGGAAGTTTCACAGGTCGTTGCACGGGCTTACCAGGAGCCTGATTTCCAACGCAGTGACCGGAGTCACCGACGGATACAGAAAGACGCTGGAGTTGATGGGTGTCGGGTACAGGGTGCAACAGACCGGAGAGGGCATCACCCTCAACGTGGGATACAGCCACCCGGTGGAAGTGCAGCCCTTGGAAGGCGTGACGCTCACTGTCGAGGGCAACAATCGAGTCCACGTGGACGGCATCGACAAGCAGAAGGTAGGCGAGGTGGCGTCCACCATACGCCGTGTGCGGCCGCCCAACGCCTACAAAGAGAAGGGCATAAGATATGCTGGAGAGGTCCTTCGCCTGAAACCTGGGAAGGCCGCGGCAAGAAAGAGCTAACAAGATTACAGAGGCCAACCTGAATGCCTAAAGAGAAGAATCCAAGAGACCTGAGAGTAGCCCGCCATAAGAGGGTCCGCAAGAAGGTGTACGGGACGCCGGAAAGGCCCCGGCTGTGCGTGTTCAGGAGTCTGAAAGCCATCTATGCACAGGTCGTCGATGACGCCCAAGGGCATACCATCGCTTCGGCGTCGAGCGTAGAGCCGGAAATCAAAACCTCAGTATCGGGAATGTCCAAGACCGAGGTGTCCAAGCTGGTTGGGAAGACTGTAGCCCAGCGCACCAAATCGGCGGGCGCTTCAACGGTGGTGTTCGACCGTGGAGGATACCTGTACCACGGAAGGGTGAAAGCTTTGGCGGATGCAGCCAGAGAGGAAGGTCTCGTTTTCTAAATGGGCTTTAACATTCCGGTGAACAAAGTGGACCCCACTGGACTTGAGTTGACCGACCGACTGGTGTTTACGAGGCGAATCGCCAAAGTGGTCAAGGGCGGGCGCCATCTCAGGTTCAATGGCCTTGTGGTCGTCGGAGACGGGGAAGGAGTCGTGGGAGCCGGTCTGGGCAAGGCCCAGGCGATCCCCGACGCTGTGAGGAAAGGAAATGCCCTCGCAAGAAAGACTCTCATCAGAGTCCCTCTAAAGGGGAGCACCATACCCCAGGAGACCTATTCCAAGGTGGGCGCTTCTAAAGTTCTAATTAAACCTGCTCCGGCCGGCACTGGAATAATCGCGGCTGGCGTTGTCCGGGCGGTGTTGGACCTGGCTGGCGTGAAAGACGCTGTCGCCAAGTCCCTGGGCTCCAGAAATCCCATCAACGTAGTGTACGCCACGTTGGACGCGCTCCAGAAGATAAAGGACCCAGTCGAAGAGATGGCGAAACGCAGAGGAATTGACCGGGAAGCGGCCTAAGGCGAAGGGCTTGAACTCATGTCGCAGATAAAGATAACCTGGAAGAGAAGCTGCATCGGCCGGAAGAAAAACCAGCGCCGGGTAATTGAGGCGTTGGGACTCAAAAGGCTGTCCCATTCGGTGGTTCGCCACGACACTCCCACCATTAGAGGAATGGTGAACGCCGTTCAACACCTGGTGGAAGTCGAAGAAATCAACCCCGAAAGCACATCCGACTAAGGGAAGCCTATAGCGGGTGTCCAGTTAGCAGTCGGGCTTGACCGGCTGGGTGCAGAGAAGCTAGACGGAAACGAAAGGCAGGCAATCCAAGAAATGATGGAGCATCAGGCAACCCCGGCGCCGGGTTCCCGCCGTAAGAGGAAGCGGGTGGGACGAGGCGACGCCAGCGGCCACGGCACGTACGCCGGCCGGGGCATGAAAGGGCAGAAGTCCCGCTCAGGCGGAGGAGTCAGACCTGGGTTCGAGGGTGGCCAGATGCCTTTAATCAAAGGCCTTCCCATGCGAAGGGGCTTCACCAACATCTTCAAAAAGCAGTATCACCTCGTGAAGTTGGACGAGTTGGCCAGTCTGCCTGGAGACTCGGTGATTACTCCTGAGACGCTGGTGGAAATGGGCTACCTAAGGAAGGTAAAACATCAGGTCAAGGTCCTGGGAAACGGCGATCTGGACGTGGCCCTGAAGGTTTCGGCGCACAAGTTCACCAGGACGGCGAGGGAGAAGATCGAGGCGGCGGGTGGAAGTGTGGAGGTCCTATAAGCCATGATGGCCCAGGAGGCGGAAGGCCGTCCTAAGTTACTTCAAGCCGCCATAGACGCCTTCCGGGTACCCGACCTAAGAGCGAAGATCCTCTTCACGCTGGCCATGCTGGGCATCTTCCGGTTCATGGCACAGGTGCCCATACCGGGCATCGACCATGACAGCCTGGACGCCCTGTTCGAAAGCAGTCAGCTTCTCGGCTTTTTGAACCTCTTCAGCGGCGGAGCTCTGGAGAATATGAGCGTCGCCGCTCTTGGAGTGTTCCCCTACATCACCTCGTCTATCGTGATGCAGCTGCTGGTGCCGGTGGTGCCCTCTCTGCAACGCATATCCAGGGAGGGCGAGTCCGGCCGCCAGAAGATAAACAGGATTGTCCACTTTGTAACCGTTCCGATAGCTCTCGCCCAGGGGTATGGGCAACTTCAGCTTGTGCAGTCGGCGGGAGTAATCACCGGCGTCTGGTCAGGTCCGGGTGAAGGCGACCTGGTGGCTACGGTGGCAATGCTGGCTTCTCTCACCGCCGGCACCATGTTCCTGGTGTGGCTTGGAGAGCTGATAACTGAGCGGGGAATCGGAAATGGAATATCGTTGATAATATTCGCCGGGATCGTGGCTGGTTTCCCTGGCCTCATGACCCAGGCGGCGGACCAGACAAACGCCCTGGGAATCATCTGGCTGGCCATCATTGGCCTCCTGGTTATTGCCCTCATCGTGGTGTTCACTGAGGCCCACAGAAGGATACCTGTCCAGTATGGACGGAGCATCTTTCGGGGCGGGAGGATGTACCGGCAGACCGGCTCGACGTATCTGCCCCTGCGCATAAACTCCGCCGGAATGATCCCCGTTATCTTCGCCTCGTCCGTGGCCATTCTGCCCGCCACGATGGCCAGCTTCCTTGGCGTGCGGGGAGATTGGGTGGGGAACATCGCCAATACCCTGGCCGACTGGTTTGACCCGTCCAGGTTCGTCTACTGGGCGCTGGCTTTCATTCTGGTGGTGTTGTTCACTTTCTTCTACACGCTGGTGGTCTTCCAGCAGCAAAATCTGGCAGAAAACCTCCAGAGAAACGGAGGATTCGTGCCGGGCATACGTCCGGGCCGGCCCACCCAGGAATATTTGAACCGGGTGATACTGCGCCTGACCTGGGGCGGGGCTTTGTTCTTGGGGTTCGTTTTCATAGTGCCCTATTTCGCGGCCCTGCTCACGGACGTGCAGGCCATCCAGCTGCCCAGCATCAGCCTGCTGATTATGGTTGGTGTGGGTCTGGACACCCTGAGGCAGCTTGAAGCCCAACTTCTTATGAGAAACTACGAAGGGTTCTTGAGGTAACGGGCGTAGGCGATGGCTGAAACTAGTCTGGCCAAGAGAGTCGTGCTGTTGGGGCCGCCGGGAGCCGGCAAAGGAACCCAAGCCAAGCAGATACTGGATGCCCTCCCCGGGGTCGACCACATCTCGACTGGCGATATCTTCCGACGCCACCAGAGGGAGGGGACGGAGCTTGGCCGCAAAGCCGCCGAGTACATGAGCCAAGGAGTCCTCGTCCCTGACGAAGTCACGATAGCTATGGTCTTGCAGCAGGTGCTTCCTCCCGAAAGCCCTGGGGGATTTCTCCTGGACGGGTTTCCAAGGAACCTGAACCAGGCTCAGTCCCTCGACGACGCCCTTGACGGCCATTCCATAGGGATCGACCGGGTGGTCCACATGGTTGTTCCGGCGGAAGAACTGGTAAAGCGCTTGGGAGGCCGGATGATATGCAGGCAATGCCAGGCGCCTTACCACAGGGACAACGCTCCGCCTAAGGCGGAAGGGGTCTGCGACATTTGTGGAGGTGAAGTCTACCAGAGAGACGATGACAAGCCTGAAGCCATAAGAGTACGAATCCAGGTGTACGAGGACGAAACCCAACCGCTGGTCGATTATTACCGGAAGCAAGGGAACCTCGCCGACGTGGGAGGCATAGGTCCCGTGGAAGAGGTGGGGGTGCGTCTCATGGAGGCGCTCAAGATATAGTCAGGCCTTATAGAAAGGTTCTAGGGTTGGTGGTAGAATGAACAACAGAAAAATCGA
The DNA here is from genome assembly GCA_034422875.1 of Dehalococcoidia bacterium. Lineage (GTDB taxonomy): Bacteria > Chloroflexota > Dehalococcoidia > Lucifugimonadales > JAGWBF01 > DAOUJI01. Next base: position 6,986 of record DAOUJI010000033.1, read on the forward strand.
AACGGCGTCCAATGCCAGCTCCCAGTACAGCGGCGGAATAACCGTAAAGTCCGCCAGGGAGATGGAGTCAATGCGTAAAGCGGGCGCAGTGGTCGGAGCGACCCTGTCGCTCCTCCGCGCGTCGGTAAGGCCAGGGCTGCGGACCAGGGACTTGGACGCCATTGCCAACAAGGAGATAAAGCGGCTTGGAGCGAAGCCTGCCTTTAAGGGCTATCGGGGCTTTCCAGGAACTATTTGCGCCTCTGTGAATGAAGAGATCGTCCACGGAATTCCGGGTGACAGGAAGCTTCAAGAAGGCGACCTGATAAAGATGGACGTGGGAGCCGTGGTGGAGGGATTTATTGGAGACGCAGCCATCACGGTTGGAGTGGGTGCTATAACCAAGGAAGCGGAGGACCTGATCGAAGCCACTCGAGAGTCCCTCTGGGAGGGGATCGGAGCCGTTCGCGACGGAGCCCGGGTGGGCGACATTGGACAGGCGGTCCAACAATATGCTGAAGCTAAAGGATACGGCGTGGTCCGGGAGTACGTGGGCCACGGCATAGGCCGGTTCCTCCATGAGGACCCCCAGGTGCCAAACTACGGCCCCGGAGGCAGAGGAGCAGTCCTGAAAAAGGGTATGACCATAGCTATAGAACCCATGTTGAATATGGGCGATTGGAGAACCCGGGTGTTGGACGACCAATGGACGGTAGTCACAGCCGATGGAAAACTGTCCGCCCACTATGAGCACACTATAGCCATTACGGATGACGGCGTAGAAGTGCTGACCAAGGAGAGGTAGCCGGACACAACGGACTTATGCCAAAGAAAGAAGCGATAGAGGTGGAGGCCACCGTTGAGGAAGCGCTGCCCAACGGAATGTTCAGGGTAAAGCTTCCCAATGAGCATAAGGTCTTGGCCCACGTATCAGGGAAGATAAGGCTCCACTTCATCCGGGTTCTGCCGGGGGATAGAGTCTTGGTGGAGCTGTCTCCTTACGATTTGTCCAGGGGGCGCATAACTTACAGGTTTAAGTAATATGAGAGTACGAGCATCGGTAAAACCGCGCTGCAACAAGTGCAGGATAATCAAGCGCAAAGGCATAATCCGGGTGATTTGCGTCAACGTGAAGCACGTCCAGAGGCAGGGGTAACCTGCGGGATGGCTTCCGTAATGTTGGCAGACGCCAGCTAGGAGGATGACATGGTCCGTGTGGCCGGAGTGGACATACCCGACGGCAAGCGAGTGGACGTGGCCCTTCGCCGCATCTACGGCATAGGCCCGATGGTGGCCAAAGATATATTGGCCCGGGCGGAGATAGAGGGCGAACCGAAACCAAAGATAACCGAACTGTCGGAAGCGGAAATCGACCGGCTGCGGGAGATTATCGACAAAGAATACAAGGTGGAGGGCGACCTCCGGCGTGAAGTCACCATGAACGTCCGGAGGCTTATAGAAATCGGCTCCACGCGTGGACTGCGCCACCGCCGGGGACTGCCCGTCAGAGGTCAGAGGACCCGCACCAACGCACGCACTCGCAAGGGACCCAGAAGGACCGTGGCCGGACGCGGACGTCGGACCGGCGGCAAGAAGTAGAGGAGGCCCAATGGCCAGACCGCGAACACGCAGAAGAGAAAGAAAGTCGGTGCCCAGAGGCAAGGCTTATATCCACTCGACCTTCAACAACACTTTGGTGACTCTGACCGACCCGCAAGGCGCTGTCATTGTCTCGTCCAGCGCAGGGACGTCGGGATTCAAAGGATCGAGAAAGGGCACGGCTTTTGCGGCCCAAAGGGCGGCGGAACAGGCGGCCCGGAGGGGAATGGACCACGGGCTGCGTTTCATTGACGTATTCATTAAGGGTCCGGGCGCTGGCAGGGAGGCTGCCATACGGTCCCTGCAAGCCGCCGGATTGATGATAAACAGCATCAGGGACGTTACTCCCATACCCCACAATGGGTGCAGGCCTCCCAAGAGAAGAAGGGTGTAGATAATATGGCGCGATATACCGGACCGGTTTGCAGGCTGTGCCGCAGAGCGGGAGAAAAGCTCATGCTGAAGGGCGAGCGTTGCTACACGCCGCGCTGTGCCATCGAACGGCGACGGACTCCGCCAGGCAACCAGTCACCCCGTAGGCGGCGCACCTCTGACCATGGCATCCAGCTCAGGGAGAAACAGAAGGCCAGGCAGATCTACGGAGTCATGGAGAAGCAGTTCCGCCGCTACATGGATGAAGCTTTCAAGAAGCCCGGCGCAACTGGCCAATACCTCATGGAAATACTGGAGCGGCGGCTGGACAACGTTATATTCCGGCTGGGTTTTGCCGACTCCCGCAACCAGGCGAGGCAGCTTGTCCTGCACGGGCACTTCTCCGTAAATGGAAAAAAGACAACCATCCCCTCCTTTATGGTAAAGGCGGGAGATGTCATATCATGGCAGGAGTCCAGAAAGACACGCGACTTCTACACAGCGTTGACCCAGGACATTCCAAAACGGCCGATTCCCCAGTGGATTCACCTGGACCTGGAGAACATGACAGGCACGATAAACAACCTGCCCACTGAGGATGACCTGGAGTCGGCGATAGACACCCGTCTCATAGTGGAGTTCTACTCGAGGTAAAGCAATGGTATTGGAAACCGCGATCCTTACGAGGACGGCAGCCCAGCGCACTCCGGAAACCATCGTTCCGGAAATCAAGATGCTGGAGCTGACAGACACCTACGGGAAGTTCGCCATAGAACCTCTGGAAAGAGGATATGGCATAACCCTCGGCAACCCCATGCGCCGAATGCTCCTCAGTTCCGTAGAGGGAGCCGCCATCACATGGGTGAAGATAGAGGGAGTGCTCCATGAGTACTCCTCCATCCCCCACATGAAGGAAGAGGTCATGGACTTCCTTCTAAACGTGAAGGGGATTCGCATTCGTTCGGTGACTGGCAGGCCGGGGAAGATGCGCCTCGAAATCAAAGGGGAGGGCCGGATATGCGCCGGCGACGTGGCCACCTCCGCCGATTTCGAGATAGTTAACCCTGACCACCACCTGGCTACCTTGGACTCCGAAGAGGCGGCCCTGTCGGTGGAATTCAACGTAGACAACGGAAAAGGCTACCAGCCTGTGCCTACCCAGGGAGACGGCTCTGCCGGGTCGCTGATGGGCGCCCTTCCAGTGGACGCCATATTCAACCCTGTGAGGAAGGTCAACTACAACGTGGAGAGGACTCGTGTCGGGTACTTCACAGACTATGAGAGGCTGGTACTGGAAGTGTGGACCGACGGAGCCATTACTCCGGTTGAGGCGGTGAAGGCCTCATCCGAGGTGCTGGTGAGCCATTTCTTCCTCTTCAACAACCTCGGTTCGGAAGTGAAGCAGGGGGCGGAGCGCACCTCGTTGATGGTGTCCCCCGAGGTGTACCAGACTCCCATCGAAAAGCTGGAATTGTCGTCCCGTACGCTGAACTGCCTGAAGCGCGCCCACATTACCAAGGTGGGACAGGTGCTGGAGATGTCCAACGAAGAGCTCCTGAAGATACGGAACTTCGGGGAGAAGTCCTTGGAAGAGCTCGTGGAACGTCTGAGGCATGAGGGAGTCATAGGAGAAAACGAACGTTCTGGTGACGGTGAAATCACGCTGGCGAACATGGCTGACGCAGCCGCAATGGCCATGGAAGAGGCTGGGCCGTCAGAGCCTTCAACAGTTGAGTACGAGTTGCCTCAGGACGATGACGAGGACCTCTCCGAAGAGGACGAGGACGACGATCTGGAATTCGACGAGGACGAGGAGTAGTAGTCGCATGGTGGCCCATCGCATTAAAGGCAAAAAGTTGGGCAGGCCCAAGGACCAGAGGATAGCCCTGCTGCGTAATCTTGCGTCCGACATTGTCCGGCATGAGAAAATAGTGACAACCCACCCGAAGGCCGTGGAGGCCTGCAGGGAGGTCGAGCGGCTCATTACCCACGGCAAGAAGGGCGGGCTCCACCACAGGAGACTGGCCCTTTCACGCGTCCCAAACAAGGAGGTGATTTCCAAGGTCTTCGACGAGTTGGCGCCGCGATACGCCGGCCGCCCCGGGGGTTACACCAGGATTGTAAAGCTGGGACCTCGCAAAGGCGATGCCGCCCCCATGTCCCTTATAGAGTTGGTCTAAGTCTCGGGGCCATAGGATGGCCAGGGCTGACGAAGCTCAAAACCGAGGGGATGCAGAAACGCCGCGCCGGATCGCGTTAGTCCTGGAATATGAAGGCACAGCCTACAACGGCTTCCAGTTCCAGGCCAACGCTCCATCAGTCCAAGGAACAGTAGAGGATGCGCTAAAGAATCTCACCGGAGAAGCCGTTCGCATTCGAGGGGCTTCCCGCACCGACTCAGGCGCCCACGCCGCCGGACAGGTGGCGGACTTTCTGACCCAAGCTCCTTATTCAACCGATATATTCTGCCGGGCCCTCAACTCCTTCCTGCCGCCGGACATTAGAGTCCGGGGAGCGGCGGAGATGCCCCAGGACTTCAGCTCCAGGTTCTCAGCGTCCAGCCGGGTCTACCGGTACACGGTTTGGAACCATGCCCACCCATCGGCGCTGTGGAGAAACTTCTCCTACTGGGTCATGGACAGTCTGGACCTGAACGCGATGCAGGAAGCCGCCCAGTCCCTGCTGGGAGCTCATGACTTCTCCACTATCGCGTCTTCACTGCCGCCGGGCCGCAACCCGATCCGCACGGTCAAGAGATGGGAAGTCTTGAGGGAAGACGAAAGGGTGATCATAGAGACGGAAGGCGACAGCTTTCTGCCCCACCAAATCAGGAGGACCAACGCTCTGCTGGTCAGAGTTGGACTAAGCAAGTTGCCCGTAGACGCAATTCGAAATATAATTGACAGGTCCGTTCAAAAAATGGATAGTTGCCCCTCTCTTCCGGCCAGGGGACTGTGCTTGATAAGGGTGAACTATTCTGGGTTTTCGTCGGATACGCTCAAGGTTGGATTGAACGAGGATGAAACGAGATAAGACATATCACGCCAAGCAATCGGAAGTGACGCCCCAATGGCATCTGGTGGATGCCGCCGGGCAGACTCTGGGCAGGTTGGCCACACGCATATCCAGGACCCTTCAGGGGAAGGACAAGCCCATCTATACCCCAAACGTGCTTACAGGAGACTTCGTGGTCGTGGTGAACGCTGACAAGGTGCGGGTCACCGGGCGAAAGCTGACACAGAAGCTTTACTATCGGCACAGCGGCTACGTCGGGAACCTCAAGACCTTCGTTATGAAAGACGTCATGGAGAAGAACCCGGAGCGGGTCTTGGAAATGGCGGTCAAGGGGATGCTGCCCCGTACAAAAAGGGGCAGGGACATGTTCAAGCGGCTCAAGGTCTATCGTGGGGACAGTCACCCACACCAGGCCCAGTTGGGAGCCCCGGCTGCGGCCAACGCAGAATAAGAGCGGATAGTTAAGGAGTTCAACTTGGTCCAGGAGTCTACACAGCAGTACTACTACGGAACGGGGAAACGGAAACTGGCCATTGCCAAGGTGCGCCTGTATCTGGCGGCTGGTTCCTCGGACATTGGCGCCCCCGGACACATCAGGGTGAACGGGCGCCCCTTGGAGGAGGTTTTCTCCTGGCTCCCCTGGCAGGAGGCTGTCAAGGAGCCCCTGAAGGTCACTGACTCGCTGGACCGCTTCACAATAGTCGCCTCGGTGCGAGGCGGAGGCATCTCCGCCTGGAGCCATGCAGTGCGCCACGGCATCTCGCGGGCCCTCGCCCTCTATGACGAATCATTCAAGCCCGTCCTCCGACAGCACGGGTTCCTGACCAGGGACTCGCGCATCAAGGAGAGCAAGAAGTACGGGCTCAAGAGGGCCAGGCGCGCGCCTCAATACACCAAGCGCTAGCGGCCTCACCGTCTCCACACTTGTAGGTGCGTCCCCTTGCGGGCGCCCTTTCCCACGTCCAGAATCCCCACGAGGAACTCATGAAGCCAGCGTCGCCTTATGGGTTACCTGCTCTATTAGTTGGTAAAGGGCAGGTGCAAGACCTGCCCCTACATTTCACCCTATTGCAACGAGATAATCACCACCGCCGCCGTTATAGATACAATCCCCAACACCTGGGGCGTCAGGGTACCTCTTGTAATCCAGTGGCCGAAGGCCGACGGTCTCCATGATGCAAGCCCAAGAGAGTAGAGGAACACCAGCAGGGGTTGTATGGCGCCCACTGCGGCGACCAAAGCCACGTCTCCCAAATTGATTGCCGCAAACCGGGTGAGGAGAGCGACCGTAATCAGGACCTCAACCCCCAGCATCATCGCCATAAACGGGCGGTCGTGTACAAGAGCTGGAGCCCCGGCTCTGGCCTCCGCCGACGAAAAGGCCAGGGCAAACATGATGGGAGCGAACCCTACCCGGTATGAGCCGAAAAACTGCCAGAAGTCGCCCCCGTCCAGCGCCACCTTAGCCACTACGAACGAGCAGGCCAGCAGAGCGGCTGCGCCAAGGCTCAGCAGAATCACCTTGATGTCTCCCGTCGGCCTGCCGCCCCGGGTCTTCTCCCAGGACACCAGCGCGGCGCCGATTACCGAAAGAAATATGGCCCCTATAGCGAGCCAGGACAGCTTTTCTCCCAGAAAACCCGCAGCCAGAGGCGCCACAATCAGGGGATAGAGGTGCCACACCGGCACCACCCGCGCCACCTGGCCGGTCCTCAACGCAGTCAAGAACAATATGAGGCTGCAGGCTGCCAGGACTCCGGTGCCCAGGGCCAGGCCAACAGTCCGGGCTTCAACTCCGTCCAGGCCGGTAACTATCCCAAACGTTATCAGGCCCAGCGCCAGCTCGAATATTCCTATCCAGTAGGAGTATTGGGGGACGCTGCGGCACCGGTCAACGATTGCCTTGTCCAGGATGTTGGCGGCGCCGGTAAAGGTCGGGAAGAGTATGGCGAAGACTATCCACATGAGCGCTGACGGCGAGTATAACACCGGGCGCCCCACGCGGGGCCAGGAAGCGGCTCCTTCTCTACGGTTATCAGGCGGCCAGTCTGCAGCACGGAACATCCTTCGACTTCGCTCCGTTTCGCTTGTGGCTCCACTCCGCTTTGCTCAGGACGAGCGGGGGAGTCGCATCCGTTCACCCTGAGCGGAGCGCAGCGGAGTCGAAGGACCGCATGGGGGAGTTGCATCCGTTCACCTTGAGCGGAGCGCAGCGGAGTCGAAGGACCGCATGGGGGAGTCGCATCCGTTCACCCTGAGCGAAGCACAGCGGAGTCGAAGGGCCGGATGGGGGAGTTGCATCCGTTCACCCTGAGCGAAGCGCAGTGGAGTCGAAGGACCGCATGGGGTCACCGTTCATTCACCACGCCCGTTTGAGTCCGGCTGATGTTAGAATATGCCGACCAACCGCTTAGCCAGGAGGCATCATGATTCGCAGCCTGAACGGCAAGACTCCCAAGATTCACCCGTCAGTCTTCGTCAGCGACGCCGCGTATATCGTGGGCGATGTGTCGATTGACGAGGGGTCCAGCGTATGGCCGGGGGCGGTCATACGGGGCGACTTCGGGCGCATTACAATAGGCCGCAACTCAGTCATACAGGACACCTGCGTCGTCCACGCCGACGATTATCTAGACATTGGGGACAACGTTTTGGTGACCCACGGCGCTGTCCTCCACTGCCACAAGGTGGGGAACAACGTGCTTATCGGAATTAATGCCGCCCTCCTGGAAGACGCGGAAGTAGGCAACTTCGTGCTAATCGGGGCAGGAGCTATAGTGAGGGACAAGGCCGTCATCCCCGACAACTCCCTGGTGGTGGGGGTGCCGGGCCAGGTGCGTCCTCTGTCGGACGCCAACCGGCAGCGTCTGGAAAACGTCACCGAAAACTACATCCACAACGCCCAGGTGCACAAGGCCGCCGGCCACGGCATTGACCTGCCGGGCGGCTGATGTGGATGGGTCTATGATGGAAGCTGTGCGCAATCGGTAGGGGCGACCCTTGTGGTCGCCCTTATGTGTTGCACTGCCTGGGAACAGGGCAACCACGAGGGTTGCCCCTACGACAGGGACGTACTGTAAGAGGTGATTCGGGCAAGCCTGGTCTTATAGAATTACAGCTATGCAGAGGTTCCCTATTGGAGAAGGTTGGGATGGAGGGCCTCCGTCTTTCCTGCCAACGGGTCCGTAGGGGCGACCGGCCGGTCGCCCCTACCCATCAGCACGATAAAGGGGCTCTCTTCCGCGAGAGAGCCCCTGTTGACGTGTCGCTTGAAGTCAGAGGACTAAGGCCGCGTGCTGAAGGGAGGGTACTCGTCGCGCATCAAATTCAGATAGGCGTTCACTCTTGTCCCCCATCTGTGGTACCCGACGGCCAGGTTGAAAAGTCCTCGTGGGTATCGCCCCGTGAACAGGATCGCAAACCAAACGAAGATTCCTATCACAAACAGCACGATTCCGAAGAGGGTCAGAGAGAGTATGTGAGGGATGCCTGCATATAGCCATCCCAGGAAGAACTTGAGCACAGCGTGCAACTTGGAAAGCTGTTCGGCGTACTCTATGTGCACCAGGACGGGATACCCTGGTTCTTCATCATTGGAGAAGGGCGGGTATCTGTCGGTCATTGCTCCGAGATAAGCGTCGAGCCGAGCGTTCCACCGGTAGTAGCCAAGTTGAAGGTCGAAGAGCCACCTTGGGTATCTTCCGTTGATAAGTATGGCCACAAATGGGAGTAGGCCAAGAATGGACACCAAATAGAGAGCTAAGAAATAGACATACAACAAGAGACCGTGGGGAATCATGGCGTAGAGCCAGCCTAAAAAGGTCCTGAGCAGCAGGTGGAGACGCGACAACGATTCGGGGTACTCGACGTCGAAAATCACAGGGTCCGTCTGTTCTTGGGCCATCGCAGTCGCACTTCCTTACGCAAGATTCAGCGATTTACTCTACACATTGCGAGGGACAGGCGCAAGAAGAAATGAATCGGGATATTGTGGGTTTTGGGACTGCGCACGGCTACTGACGACGAGCATTGGAGAGGGCTCCCCAGGTTGCGACGCAGAAGGGAACGCCAAATGTGAGAGGGACCTTCCAGTAGAGGGCGCCCGGCCAGGAGCCGGAGAAGATAGTGTCCCCCTGGTTCAGAAGGGTAAGACCGGCTCCCACGACAACGGCAGTATAGAAGGAGCGCCGGAGCATCGCGGGATTCTTGAGGGCGCACAGCCAGCAGCTCAGGCGCTCGGTTTCGTCGGTCTTTACTGCGAAGGTCAGTCCACCGCGCAACTCGCGCCGGTTGCAGTTGGGGCACAGTGTCCTAGTGGCGTCTGCGTTCATGATGTGAGCGTCCGTGCTGAGGTCAGATGGGAGAAAAGGACGGGACCGGTTCGCGGCATTTCTGTCCTTTGACGTGATAAGGACAGCTAGGGTAATGTAGACTCAGGCGTTGAAGGTTGTCAAACCTGCTCCAGGGGATCGATTGGTCCACACGAAGGAGATATAGGACCTCTTTGAAAGCAGTCCGTCCAGGCCAAGTCCTCCTCCGGAGTTTCTCCTGTTTCAAGCTGGCGCTTTTGGCCGTATGGTTGGCAACAGCAGTCATGGTGTCCGCGGCTGCTGCGGCATGCGGGGGTGACGCTGACGGACCTATGTCTCCAACCCCAACTACGCAAGAGGACCCCACCGCTCAGCCCAGCCCCACGGACGCCCCCAACCCCACGGTGGTACCGACAGCCACATCCATTCCTACTCCTCAGCACAGCCCCACAGCGTCGCCACGCCCCACGTCCACGCCCGAAACCATCGAGTATTCCAGGGGAGGGGTGCGAGCCATAAACCGGTCGGACGCTCGCCGCGAGTTGACCGAGGCTTTGATCAATACCTCCGAGTGGCCGAAGACGGATTTCAGGTTCAAGACCGTCGACCTCATTGGAATTCGAGGCGGCGGTCCTCCAAAGGACGGAATACGGTCCATCGACGATCCCCAGTTTGAGTCGGTGGAATCGGGGAGTGAATGGCTGGCCGATTGGGAGCCGGTGCAAACTGTTAGCATCGACGGCGACCACAGGGCCTACCCCGTTCAGATCATGATGTTCCACGAGCTCGTGAACGACGTGGTGGGAGGTGAGCCTGTTGTGGTCACCTATTGACCCCTTTGCAACACCGCCTTCGTGTACAGGCGGACGTTGGATGGGGAGCTTCTGGACTTCGGTGTTTCCGGCAAGCTGCGCCGCCTCAACCTGATAATGTATGACCGCCAGACCGAGTCCTGGTGGCAGGAGTTCGGGGGAGAGGCCATCGTCGGGGTGTACACCGGGGTTAAGCTGGAGCAGCTGCCTATGGCGATGGTGTCCTGGTCGGACTTCAAGAAGAGTTTCCCTGACGGCAAGGTCCTCTCCAAGCCCGACTCCGGACTTCCCTACGGGTTGTCCGGGTATGTGGGGTACGACACATACAATCAACTGGGCATTACGTCCGGCTCCAACGAAGTTACCCTCTCGAGGATGCAGCGGGTGGCTGGTATCGATTTGAACGGAGAGTCCTTTGCCGCGCCCTATTCGGTCCTGAGAGAGCAGCCGGTGGTTGAAGCCATCGTCGGAGGGGAGCCCGTGGTGGTGTTCTACGAGCCGCACACGGCCTCAGCCCTGGACAACGAGGTGATCGCCCTCGGTCGCGAGGTGGGGTCCGTAGGGGTCTTCTCCCCCATCGTCGATGGAGACCGGTTGAGCTTTTCGCCGAGCCCGGAAGGCGAGGATGGTGTGTTCGTCGACGAGGAGACGGGAAGCTCTTGGGACCTGTTGGGACTAGGCACTTCGGGACCTCTGGAGGGTGCACGGCTTACTCCGCTGCCCCACTACCCAAGTGTCCTGTGGTTTTCGTGGGCTTCCTTCAGGCCCGACGCGTTTATTTATCAGCCGTGAGCCAGGGCTGCCGCCCTGATCACCCCCATCTCAATCTTCCCCCTCAATGGGGAAGAGGCAGAGCGGCCCTCACCCAGCGGGAGAGGGAGCAGCTGGTGCAGAAACATAAGTAGGGGCGACCGACCGGTCGCCCCTATTCCGTTCACTAAGAGTGGCCGCTTGCTCTAAACTGTTAGGCCTTAGGGCACCAGCATGGCCCGGGAGATGTCCGTCTGGCGCTGCTGCCATTCGGCCTTGGGGAAGGCGTCGTTTATCTCGTCGAAGCTGAATTTGTGGGACACTATCTTGTGGAAGGGAATCTTGTCCCGGTTCTTCACCAGGTAGTCCAGCAGCCTGGCCAGGGTGTCCGGGCGGTACATGGACGACCCCACGATGTTCTTGCCCCTCAGCATCTTTGACGGGTCAATGGCTGCCGTGGGTCCGGGAACGATGTCACCGATTTCGACGAATGTGCCGCCGTTGCTGAGCATGTCGATTCCCTCAACCAGCAGTTCGGCTCTGCCCACCAGCTCCATGACGATGTCGGCGCCCCGGTTCCGGGTCAACTCCCAGACTCGCTTTACCCGCGTTTCCGGCGTGTTGTACTCCTCGATGTTGATTGTGTAGTCGGCCCCGAAGTCCTCAGCCAGCTTGAGCCGGTTCTCCAATCGGTCGAGGGCTATAATTCTGTCGGCGCCCATGTCCCTGGCCATTGCGATTGCGTTGAGGCCCAGGCCTCCCGCGCCCATAATGACCACCGAGTCCCCTTCGTGGGCGTCGGCCCGCATCAGACCCTCGGTGACTGTGCCCATCGCGCAGTTGACATAACCAAGGATGTCGTCGGGGAGCTCGTCGGGCACCTTGAAGGCGGGGTGTCGGGGCGGCAGGTAAATCCAGTCACAGTAGGTGCCCGTGAAGTAGGGCCATATTCCGCCCTCGGGGTACTGGCGGTTCACACACCAGTTGGTCGCGCCCCGGTTGCACATGTGACAGCTGTAACAAGGGAAGACATGGACGTGCATCAGCCGGTCGCCTTCCTTGATGGGTGTGCCGGCGCTGTCGGTGGTGACTCCCTCTCCCAGCTTGTAGACTATACCCGTCCCCTCGTGGCCCATGACGCGGCCCCCGGGAGGAATGGGAATGTTCACCTGGTCGCCCCTCCAGGTGTGCAGGTCGGAACCGCAGATGCCGGCTTGCTCGATTTTGACTATGATTGCGCCTGGTTCGGGGTCCGGAAGGTCGAATTCACGAATCTCGAAGGGTTTGCCATGCTCAACGTGTACGATGACTCTGCCTCTGTCTGCCATTGGCTGCCTCCTTATACGCCCGGCATGGATGAGCCCGGCTGGGTTACAATATTCGTGGATTATAACCCCATCGGAACGGCTGGGAAAGAGGAAACGCGATGACGCAATTCCGTAATGATGCTGAACGCATTAGAGGCAGGTCTCTGGAAATCTTGTCTGGGCTGGGATCATGTCCCGCCGTGGCTTACCAGGAAGGCCTTGTCGCCTCCTTTATTTGCAAGACCGTGGAGGGCATGGGCCTTGACGTGGAGGCTGACCGTCACGGGAACCTCATCGTCCGCCTCGGCGCTCCGTCGGAGGACCCTCCCATAGCTTTCATGGCCCACATGGACCATCCGGGGTTCGAGGGATTGGAGATTGACGGCGCCAGGGTCATCGCGGCGCCCCTCGGGGGTGTGCCAGCCGCTTCCCTGACCGACCGGGTGCCGGTAGAGGCAGTCCTATCTGATGGAACAAGAGTCAAGGGAGTCACAGCCGGAAGGCACGGCTCGGACGACGACCGGCGCATCAACGTCGAATTGGAAAGCGCCGCCGGCGTGCGGCTCCCACTGCCCATAGTGTTCGACCTTGTGGACTTCGACTTTGACGGTGACCTTGTGCACATGAGGGCGTTGGACGACCTGGCCGGATGCGCCGCCATTCTCGTGGCTTTGGAACAGATGAAGGACGAGGCCGCCAACGGAGAGGTGTACGGCATATTCACTCGTGCGGAAGAGGTGGGACTGGTGGGCGCCAGTCTCCTGGCCGAGGATGGAACACTGCCCAGGGAAACGCTGGTCGTGTCGCTGGAGGCCAGCCGGACATTGCCCGGAGCAGCGATTGGAGAGGGGCCCGTAATCAGGGTGGGGGACGCCAGCTTTACCTTCGACGCCGAGGCCGAGAGCGTTCTGCTGAAAGCGCGGGAGGAATTGTCCCAAAGAGATTCAGGGTTCAAGGCCCAGCGGCAGCTTATGAGCGGCGGCACCTGTGAGGCCAGCGGGTTCAGGTTCTACGGCTACCGGTCCACCGGCATAGCGTTTCCGCTGGGGAACTACCACAACGCCGCACCCGACGGCTCGGTGCAGGCGGAGCACATCCACATCGACGACTTTGTGGGCGGAGTCCTTATGTCCGTTGAGGCGGCCCGGTCTGTGGGCGCCAGAACGGACGCTCCGCCGTGGCGCCGCTTCAGGGAGATCCCGGAGGAGATGCGCCGCCGACTTGTGGACCAGCCTCTGCCATAATGCGGAGGATCGAGATTCCCAAGCGGGAATTCACGTGATCGGAGGCCCTTCGACTCCGCTCCGCTTCGCTCAGGGTGAACGGATGTAAGGTTAGTTCGCTCCGTTCGTGCTGAGCTTGTCGAAGTACGTATTTACGAGGTGGTTCAGTATTTTGGACGGTGGCTCCGGGGATGAGGCCTCTAAGAGCGTCCCAGGTAGCTCCCCTCCCGCCAAACCACTGCGCCGTCTTTGAGAGTGGCGAAAGTTGCCAGCCTCAGATTGCCGGACACGGTGTGGCCCGCCATGTCCTGCCAGACGTGGTTTCCTTCCTGCGGGTCTAATACTGCGATGTCGGCGACGGCTCCCTCAGCTAATGTCCCGATTTCTTTCTCCATACCCAGGACTTTTGCTGGACGGGACGTGCTGGCGGCGACGGCGTCTTCCAGGGGCTGGCCCATGGCGTGGAACTTGCTGATCAGGTCGCTCATTCCGTAGACCACCCGTTCCGGGGGAGGATTGTGGATATCGGTGCTTATAGAGGTGGGGTAGAAGCCCTCGGCAATGGCGGCCTTGCTGACTTCCACGTCGCAATGGACTCCCGCATGGCCCACGTCCATCACGACTCCCCGCTCGGCTGCTGCCCTGACTTCCGGGCGGACGCGGTCGTTCTTGCCCAACATGTTTTCGGGATGGCCGTTGTAGGCGTGGGTGGCTATGTCTCCTGGGCCGAGCACGTCCAGGATCTCGGGAAGCGGAATTGGGGTGCCGCTTACGTGGACCATCAGCTTCACTCCGGCCTTGTCAGCGGCTTCCCTGGCTCTGTGGAGCGCCGTCCGAGCGTCCCAATGGGCTACGGCGTCTCGCTGCATGCGCACTTTCACTCCCAGGAAGAAGTCTGGTTCTGCCTTTATCGCGTCGACGGTGCGGTCTACGTTGGCATGGCGGATGTCCTGGAGTTCGCCGCCAACGACTCCGTTCAAAAGAATGCCTGTCGCCCCTATGTGAATGAACGCCAGAAGGCGGACGTCCTTGCTGGGGAATATGTAGTCCTTCATGGCTCGGTAGTTGGCCCAACCCGCCGAGCCGGCGTCCACGCCGGTGGTGCATCCGGCCTCCAGGGCGCAGTAGTTGGCGTCGCAGGCCGTAGGATTGCCGCCGTGGTAGAAGTGCCCGTGCAGGTCAATTAGACCGGGAGTTACGACCTTCCCGGCTACGTCCAGGACCTCTGTCGCGGCAGTGGGGTCTATTCGGTCCGCGACCTGGGCCACTCTACCGTCCTTGACGGCGATATCCCGTCTGTCGTTGATGTCCTGAGCCGGGTCCATGAGTGTTCCGCCCTTGATGATCAGGTCGTACATTTTCGGTTGGGCCATGAGTTCCCTCCAACGGAAAAAATGGAATTGTGAGCGTTTTGTGACATTTTATCATGAGGCCAAATTTCCGTTGACTAACGGCTGGCGCTAGGGTAGATTAGACAGGCTTTCGAACGGGTTCCCGACCTATGAGGTTTGCTTGAAATTCGGCATAGACCTCTACCCCCATTACCCCGCCGACATGGGGGGCAGCGAAGCCTTCAGGTATGCAATAAAGCAGACCAGGGCTGCGCGAGAATCGGGATTTGACGGCATATTCGCCTCCCATCACTACGCGATGGGGCCGAACGAAGGCATGTTCCAACCGGTCCCTTTACTGGCGAGGCTGGCTGCCGAAGCCGAGGGAATGACGATGGGCACAGCAGTGTACCTGCTGAGCCTCCACAACCCGGTTGAAGCCGCAGAGCTGGCGGCGAATCTGGATGTCATCACTGGGGGCCGATTTGTGTTCGGAGTCGGCCAGGGCTACAGAGACTCGGAGTTCAATTCGTTTGGAATCCCCAAGGCGTGTCGCGGTATGCGCCTGGAAGAGTCCATACGGGTCATCAGGAAATTGTGGTCCCAGGACCGGGTCACTTGGGATGGAGAGTTCTTTCGGATAAAAGACGTGAGCATCGCTCCGAAACCGCTGCAGCAGCCGGGGCCGCCGATCTGGGTTGGCGGAGACACACTGAGGGGAGTGCGGCGTGCGGCTGAAGCGGGGGACGCCTGGCTCACGAGTCCAAGACACTCCAAGGTCTTCTTACGGGAGGCGCTGGAGGCGTATAAGACGTGCAGGGAAGGGTTGGGGCTTCCAGCGCCCCCGCCAATATTCTTCAGGGAGATGTTCGTCAGCCATAGCCGGGAGGCCGCTGAGCAGACTATTCGCGAGTCCTTTGAAAGGCTATACCAGGTCTACCACACTGCGGGACAGCCCGGAGAGAAGTACGACCTGGACTTCGAGGAGCTCAAGAGAGAGCGTATAATCGTCGGAGACCCGGACGATGTCACGGAACAAATCCAGCAATACAGAGACGACTTCGGCGCAGAGTACATGTTCTTCAGGGTCTACTATCTGGGAATGGACCCTGAGGACAGCGTGAAGTGCATCGAGCTCTTTGGCCGTGAGGTCATTCCCAACCTAAGCTGCGTAGCCGCGGAAGGTTAGGTAAGAGGTGGGTGAAAAGGCCGGCCAGTATGGCCCCCTGGATGGGGTCAAAGTGGTCGAGTATGGCAGCTTCATCTCAGGCCCATACTGCTCCAAGATGATGGCCGACATGGGCGCGGACGTTATCAAGGTGGAGCAACCCTTCCACGGGGACGAGTCCAGGGTTCACGGCCCCTTTCCCGGAGACGTTCCCGACCGGGAGCGGAGCGGACTGTACCTGTTCCTGAACTCAAATAAGAGGGGAGTCAGTCTCGACCCCGGGAATCCGGCGGGCAGGGAAATTCTCCTGGAACTGCTCAAATGGGCTGATGTCCTGGTCGAGAACCAACCGGTCAGCCGCACCGAGGAACTGGGCCTTAACTACGAGTCCGTCAGGAAGGCAAACCCCGGGCTGATAGTCACTTCCATTTCGCCCTATGGCCGCACGGGACCCTACAAGGACTACAAAGGGTGCGACCTGACCGCCAACGCGGCGGGAGGGTTCAGTTTCGGCAATGGCCACCCCCATAGAGAACCTCTCACTACCCCCGCTTATCAGGCGAGCTTCATGGCGGGAGTCACGGCGGCGCTGGCGACCACCATAGCTCTGGTGGGCCGGGACATCAGCGGCGAGGGGCAGCTTGTGGACGTATCCGAGTCCCAGGTGATTGCAGTGATACTGACCGGCTACCATCTGCCGACTTACATTTACCGTGGGATAGCGGGATGGCGCTCGGGGAACCGGATGCGGCTCGGACTTTTCCCCAACTGTGTGCTCCCGTGCAAGGACGGCTACGTCTGCATCGACTGTCCGCAGATGGAGCAGTACCAGCGCTTCCTCCACATGATCGGCGACCCTGAGTGGACCGATGACCCCAAATTCCGGAACCGGCGGGCAATGACCGAGGAGTACCCGGAGGAAGCCGAAGCCCTGATAACGCCCTGGTTTATGGAGCACACCAAGGCTGAAATCATGGAGATGTGCATGGAAAACCGGGTGCCTTGTGTGCCTGTCCGCACCATTGACGACGTAATGAACAGCGAGCACCTGAATGAGAGGGAGTTCTTCCATGAACTGGACCATCCCAAGGTTGGTGCGTTGAAGTATCCCGGAGCCCCCATCCGCTTCAGCGAGACTCCCTGGAAGCTGGTCAGGCCCGCGCCGACCCTGGGCCAGCACAATCGAGAAATTATTTGCGACCAGTTGGGTCACAGCCCGGAAGACCTGACGCTAATGAGAAGGACGGGAATTATATAGCTGTGGCGCTGCCTCTCGAACGATACAGGGTTGTCGACTTCGGCACCGCATGGGCAGGGCCCATGGGCGCCCAACTGCTGGCGGACATGGGCGCGGAGGTCATAAAAGTGGAAAGCCGCGTACGCATGGATGGGCTGCGGCTGGGCAGGCCCCTGGTTGGCGAGGACTTCGCCGGAGGCGACCGTGGACTTTGGCCGGAACTTCAGCCGCTGTACCACAGCCTTAACCGAAACAAGCTCTGTGTCACCCTCAACCTCAAAGAAGTAGACGGCCTGGCCCTGGTCAAGAACCTCATCGCCCAAAGCGACGTGGTGATGCACAACTTCTCCCCCGGAGTCATGGACCGCCTCGGTCTTGGATACGACGTGCTCCGAACGCTGCGGCCCGACA
>DAOUJI010000034.1:0-8640 GCA_034422875.1 Dehalococcoidia bacterium
GTCGATGTGTATGTCGTAGGCTTCTTTGGCCGTGTCACCCCAGGTGAACAGTCCGTGGTTGACCAGCACCACGCCTTTGATTGAGGGGTTGCCTCTTACGGCCTGGCCCACCCTCTTGGAGAGGGTGAACCCTGGACGTATGTATTCCACTATTGCCAGAGAGTCTCCGTAGACGTCTTCCAGGGCTTGGGATGCGTTTGAGTTGTTGGTCAACGCCACCACAGCGTCTGAGTGTGAATGGGCGACGCTGGTGTAAGGCAGGAAGGCATGGAGCAGCGTCTCTATAGACGGCCTGGGCGCAGCCGGGTCCATCATGCACTTGGCCAGGTACGCTACCATCTCATCGTCGGACATCTCCTCCCGGTCGAAGAGGGGCAGCACTTCGTCCAGCCGCAGGGCTGGAAAGTGTCTGCGCTCGATGGACTTCATGTCCGATCCTGAGCCCTTGATGAGCATGGCTGCCACGTCTCGGCCCAAGTGGTCCTGTTCAGTCACCTTTATGGACGTGTTGCCTCCGCCCCATACGACGAGAGACGTGTCGGCGCCGATCAGTCGACTCTGATAGACGAGCTGGTCGAGGGAGTCCATATTCGCGGATTCGGATTCATTCCAAAGGTTGCGCATGGCGTCCACCTATCCTGGTCTATTCCCGGCGAGGAAAAAGTCTAGAGAATGGCCCCTTCTTCCTTGAGGGACGTAATGTCTTCCCACGAATATCCCATCTCCAACAGCTTCTCCTCGGTGTGCTGGCCCGGTTCCGGCGCCAGGCCCCTCACCTGGGCTGGAGTCCGCCTCAGCTTGAAGGGCGCATTAACAACTTCAAAACTCCCGCCCTCCGGGTGTTCCACAGTGGCAACGAACCCGTTGGCATGTACCTGCCGGTCTTCAATGACCTCGTCCATGGTCTGGACTGGCGAGAAGATGCACCGCTGTTCGTCCAACCGTGATATCCATTCACCTCTGGGCTGCTTCTTGAACTGCTCTTGCAGGAGTGCAATCAACTCCTTGTTGTTCTGGCCTCTGTGCTCGTGGGTGTCGAACCTGGAATCGTTCTCCAGGTCTTCGATTTCCAGGGCTATCACAAACCGGGGCCAGAAACGGTAGGACTGACCCATATTTAACTGAATCCATTTGCCGTCGCCGCACAGATAGTAGTTGGCCATTGGGTTCACGGCGCCCATCCTGGAGTTGCGCCTCACGTTTGTCCTGTCACGGGCGGCCGTTACGAAATCGCAGGCCAGAGCCCAGATTCCTGTGTGGAGTAGCGAAACGTCGATGCGCTGGCCTTGGCCGGACTTCTCGCGCTCGTAAAGGGCTGTGTTAAGCGCCAGCGCCACAGCCATCGACGTAGTGAAGTCCCCAAAACCGGGCCTCTGGTTCACTGGAGGCTCGTCGTCGTTGCCCAGGGTGGCCATGATGCCCGACCGCGCCCAGAAGGCGGAGTAGTCGTAACCCAACCTGTTCTTTTCTTCCCCTTCGGTGCCGTATCCCGTGACCCCCAGGTAGATGATTCGTGGGTTGGAGGCCGACACCTGCTCATAGGTGAGGCCGTACCTAACCTGTCGTTCGGGGATCAGATTCGTGACCAGGACGTCCGATTCGTCGGCCAGCCCGCGCACTATGGCCTGGCCGCTTTCCGTGTCCAGGTTGATGGACATGGAGCGTTTGCCCCGGTTGACCTGCTCGAACAAAGGATTGACGGACCCTTCCTTCTTCCACAACTTGACGTGACGGACGGGGTCGGCATGGCCGGGATGCTCGATCTTTATCACGTCTGCCCCCAGGTCCGACAGGATTACGCATCCTGCGGGAGCGGCCACCCAGTTGGCCACCTCCAGTATCTTGATGCCTTCCAGGGGTCCAGGCATGGATTCTCTCCTTGGAGTCAAACGCTTGGAAACAGGGCTATGCGGTGAAACGCTGCAGGAATTAGACATCATCCGGGGCGGATTCCGCAAGCCTTGGGACTGGTTCCCATATCTTCCGCAATATCGGTCCAGCGGAGGAGTACTGTCCCTCAGCTTAAACCTGACGGGTGAAGATGGTCGGGGCGGGCAGGTTCGAACTGCCGACCTCCTGGTCCCAAACCAGGCGCGCTACCGCTGCGCCACGCCCCGCACTGGTCCATCGTTGGGGAACGCTTTGCGCCCCGTATGGCTATAGGCCGGTTACGTGTCGAACACGTCCCGGACCGCACAGGTGAACCCCGGAAGAACATCCAGGCCGTCCAGGGAGTCGTCCTCAGCGAGGGTCGCAACCGACTGGCCTTCCCTGTACACGTCCACAGTGCGCGTGTCGGGGTCTACCGTCCAGACCAGCCGCACTCCGAAACTCAACCACATCAACGCCTTGTCGTTGATTTCTCGCAAGCTGTTGCTGGGAGATACGACCTCTACGACCAGGTCAGGGATCGCCTCGGCGTAGCCTGTAACCCTGACTTCCGGCGGCATCTTCTCCGTCGAAAAATACGCTATGTCCGGCTCGCGCACCGTGTCCGGGTCGTGCTCCAGCCAGACGCCCGAATCCGAGGCCGTCAGGGAGCCAAGCTTCAGGGGATAAACGAAGTTGCTCAGCAGGAAACCTAGTTTCATTACTACCTTGCCGTGTTCAAATCCTGTCGGCATCGTTTCGCAGAGCATCCCCCGAATCAGTTCGCCCCGAACTCCCTTGGTGGACAATCGCAACAGTTCTTCGGCCGTCAATAGTTTAGTGTTCACATTCGAAGTAGCCATTTCATGTTCCCTTGCCGGTCCCGATTGCTATTATTCTACAGCATCTCCAACTTCTCCGACACGATCCGCTGTGGTCTGCGCAATTTACGAGTGAGTTCCCTGGAGTTCAAGCTGCGATCAGCACTTCGTTGGTGTTGACAGTTTCAACTATTGCTGACTCGACTTCGGCAGGCAGTTCATCGCCCCATTGCCTGTATGACTCGATAAACGCAGCGGCCACGCTTTGTAAGTTCTCGAGAGCTTCGGCTGATGTATCACCCCAAGCCCTGCATCCCGCAAGCGCAGGTATCTCAGCCATAAACTTGTCTTCGGTTTCTTCGCTGGGTTCATGCATGATGAAAGAAAGTTTATACAACTTCAATTTTAGAACCTCACACGGAGTTAGCGATGACGCACTGATGTATCACACCCCTGTTTTCATCTTAGCTTGGTCATCAGCGGTGTCTACTTGAAGCTATTGGATGGTACCCCCGGTGAGACTCGAACTCACGCACCTGGCTCCGGAGGCCAGCGCTCTATCCTCTGAGCTACGGGGGCGCAGGTTTTAGAATAGCATGGGGCCAAGGCTCCAACAAGGCGTCCACGTTCACTGGCGAGGCGCCGCCTCTTCAGGAAGCGGTCCCTTCACTTTGAGAAGCCAAGCGGCCCCGAATGCTAGAGCAACCGCAACTGGGCTCAGCACAGCGCCCATCTTGGCAGGCTGGTAGAACACCTCGCCCTCGAACGCTTTTGAGGCCACGAAAAGCGCTACCGTCAAGCCGATGCCGGCGATGATTCCCGTAACGAACAGGTGCTTGAAGGCCATTCCTGTCGGCATTGGAAATCCGAGCCTCACACCCAGCCAGGAGAACAGGGTTATTCCAACAGACTTCCCTACCATCAGTGACAGAAGAACCACGAGCGTAACCGAACTGACGCTGGTGAACGCTACGCCTGCATTGAACAGACCAAAGAAGAACAGGCCGTAGTCCACAATGCCTTTCAGTCTATGCTTGAACTGGTCCAGCGGACTGTTTCTGCCTTGGCCTGAAATAGCCGCTGTCACGGCTTCCCGATGGCTTTGCCGCCTTTTTGGTTCCGCGGGGTTGGTCTCGCCCTCCTCCCGCTGACCGTTGTGCAATGCATGCGGCCCTAACCCGGGATGAGGTTCTGAAGGCAGGAACGGGACGATTACAATCAAGGCCAGAGCTGGCTCAATTCCGGACTTGGTCATGCCGACCCAACTCATAACGCCGCCAATGATGATATAGGGCCCCCAGCGACCAACGCCCAGCCGTCTCAGAGTGTAGGAGACTGCAATCCCTCCCAAGGTAAGAAGCATCCATATGGGTTCAATAGGATGCAATGGGTCGGTATAGAAGGTCGCAATGATTAGCAGACCGACGGCGTCATCGGCGACAGCCAGAAGCAGCAGGAAGTTCACCGCCGGATGAAGCGGGCCGAATATCATCCTCGCCACCAACCAGGCCAACGCAATGTCGGTGGCTGTAGGGATCGCCCAGCCCCTGGCTACGGCGCTGAAATCGTCACTGCCTCCGTAGAACGTGAATGTCAGTATGAAATAGACCCCCACGGGCCCCAGGATTCCGCCGAGGGTCCCCAGCAGAGGGTTCACGGCCTTCCCGGGAGGATTAAGCGCGCCGCCAGGGAGTATGGACTCGGTTATCTCTTTAGCCGCCAGGCCAAAGAAGAAGACCATGAACATTTCGTTGACCATGTAATGAAGGGTGACTTCCCGTCCGAACAGCGAGACGCCATGCCCGAATATGTTGAAGTGCTTCATGTCCTCGTAGGAGTCGGCGCTGATATTAGCGAAGACCAAACCAACGAGAACGCCCGATATAAGGGGGAAGGAATATTCTTCGAGGACCCGGCTGAGGTTGACGATTCGGCGTCTGAGACCTGGCAAAGGCCGAGTGGGCGATTGGGAACTCAAAGCTGCTCCATGGACACTAGGGGTGAGCGGCCCAGATTATATCATCGACTGCACTCTGCCACCATAATTATCAGGTTTACTGAGCTACGAATTCCTTACCTATCCTGCTTGTATAAGGCCGAAACCGGCCAACCTTGACCGCTCAAATCGGAGCCATTTAACATGGCTTTTTCTGAGAGCTTTCTTACACAATCTCCTGAGGCGCTCCGACGCCCGCTGAGAAGAGGAGGCGATATGACTGAATGGGCTGGAGTGGTCCTGGCCGGGGGACGGGGCGAACGTATGAAGTCCAAACTGCCCAAGCCCTTCCACAAGCTTTGTGGAAGAGAGCTCGTCCGGTATCCGGTCCAAGCGCTAAGGGATGCCGGAGTCAGACGGATCGTCGTTGTCCTCTCCCCTGCATCCAAGGCCCTTGCAATGGAAGTCCTTGGGGTTGATGTCGAATACGTCGTTCAAGAAGAGCCTCTGGGCACTGGTCATGCCGTGCTTCAGGCGGGGGGCCTGCTGGAGAGCTCGGGGGAGTCCGTTGTTGTCCTGAACGGCGACACTCCGCTAATTTCCTCAGGGACGGTGGAACGGATATGCAGGACCCACGAATCCCAAGGCCGTCTCGCCACGCTCCTTTCGGCCCCGGCTCTTGGATTCGACGACCTGGCAGCGTTGGTCAAAGACGAGCGCGGCCAGGTCATTCGCGTTGTGGAGACTGGAGACCCGGACTTTCCAGACGAGCAACAGCAAGAGGTCAATGCGGGCGCTTACGCCTTTGATGGGACATGGCTATGGAATAGCCTGAAGCGTGTACCCAAGGCTTCGTCGGGAGAATACTACATAACGTCTCTTGTAGAGACAGCCGCAGCCGATGGCGTTCCGGCGGGGTCCGTTCCAGTGGAGGAGCCTGAGGAGGCCATAGGCGTCAACACCCGCGTGCATCTAGCTCAAGCGGAAGCCGTCCTACGACAGAGGATTCGCCGCCATTGGATGCTGGACGGAGTCACCTTGGTCGATCCGGCGTCCACCTTCATCGACGCCGACGTAAAGCTGGGCCAAGACACCGTCGTACACCCGAACTCAATGGTCTTGGGGAGGACTGTGGTTGGAGAAGACTGCCATATCGGTCCCAACTCCGTGATTGCTGATTCCAAGACCGGGAACGGGTGTAAGATTATCGCCTCCCACCTGGAGGAAGCCGTTGTCGATAATGGCGTGGACATAGGACCGTTCTGCCACCTGAGGCCTGGAGCCCGTCTGGAGGAGGGCGTCCATCTCGGCAACTACGTGGAAATAAAGAACAGTCGCATGGGCGCCGGATCAGCAATGGGACATTTCGGATACATTGGAGACGCGGACATAGGCTCCAACGTAAACATCGGCGCGGGTTCCATCACCTGCAACTATGATGGGAAGGACAAGCATCAGACCATAATCGGAGACGGCGCCTTCATAGGTTGCGACACCATGTTGGTGGCGCCCGTCTCGGTCGGCGACAATGCGTCCACCGGAGCTGGGGCAGTTGTAACTAAAGATGTACCCGAGGCTCGACTGGCAGTGGGAGTCCCTGCTAGAATAGTGGAGCCCAACCCAGACTGGCAGGAGCATGTCGATAGGCCCTCTTAGCCCGCCAAGGGCATGTGAGAGGACAGAAAGCATTGGATACAGACGGTTTATCATCCGGTTTATCACTGGCAGGGTTTCTAGTCGTCTTCCTCTACCTGGCTCTCGCCGAATCGGCGCCTACGTCCACGCAACATAGAAGGCGGTCCGTTCGGTCCCGCGTTCCGCCTATGCTGAAGCTGGTCGCCGGATCAGCGGCCGCACTGTCCACGTTGTCTCTCCTGGCCAGCCAGAACGCTGTAAACGCCGCCGCTCTCAGTGGCGCGGCCGTGGGACTTCTGGCGTTTCTGGTAGCGCTCGACCTCCTGAGCCATGCTGTTGGCGTCAAGCGACCCGGCATCGCCGCCGCCCTCGCGACCCCAATGCAAGCCATCGCCGGCAATCGGCCGAGAAGCATGGGCGACTCGGCCAATGGATTCCTGTCCAACGTCGGTGGAACCAAGGCCAACGGTCCCGTTGCGAGCATGGAAAACCTCCTCAGTTCGGAGCAATGGGCAGATCTGGACTCCCACGAACGGTTCATGATTCGCTCGATTATGCGCTTAGATGAGGCCACCGTCCGAGAGGTGATGGTGCCAAGGGTGGACATCGTAGCGGTGGAAAACACCGTCTCCGTGTCTGATGTGGGGCGGAGGATGCAAGAGTCGGGGCACACCAGGCTGCCTGTATACGCAGGCAACATCGACAACGTTCTCGGTGTGGTCTATGCGCGGGACCTCCTGCCGTTCTTGGGGCAAGGGGGTGACTATCCGTCCCTAGACAAGATGGTCAGGCCCGCGTTTTTCATCCCTGAGTTCAAACGGTTGGACGAGCTTCTCCGAGAGCTTCAGTCCAAACGGATGCAAATGGCCCTCGTCGTGGACGAGTATGGAGGCATCGAGGGGCTCGTAACACTTGAGGACTTGTTGGAGGAGATTGTCGGCGAGATTGAAGACGAGTTCTCACGCAGCCAGGAGCCGCGGGTGGTGCCGCTGGCCAACGGCGACATCATTGTCGACGCCAGAGTGAGCCTTGACCAGCTCTCCGAGCTTTTGGAGACCGAAATTCAAAGCGAAGACGTGGATACGGTTGGCGGACTCGTGTACACCGGCCTCGGCAAGATACCCCATCTGGGAGACACCGTTTCATATGACGGACTTACCATCGAGGTCGTTTCCCTTTTGGGACGACGCATAAGGCGGTTGCGACTACGTAAGCGTGCGTCCAACCCAGCCTAGAGGCGAACCTTAAGACGGCGACGGGGCGCCTGTCATAGCGACCCACGCACCGAACGACCGTTGGGCAGCGCCTTTCGCGCTTGGAAGAACCTCCGACTCGCTACGCAAAAGAAGAGGGCCTCTTGATTTAAGAGGCCCTCTTGATTCTTCCGTCTTTTGTCTAGGTTACTTTACGACTTCCTTCTCAACAATGAGCAACGGTGCGCTCGCCACCCAATCTCCGCCGATGACCAAAGCCCTGACTGTATAAGCGCCGACTTCAATCGCTTCGCGAAGGGCAGCCGATACTTGGAAGACGCCGGCGTCGTTGGCGACTCCTCCGCCCACTATTGGGTTGATGCCGCCCTGCGCCCTGAATATCTGGATGAGAACGGTTTCACCGGGATCGAAGCCCGCTCCTATAACGTCCAGGTTCCCTCCCTGCGGGACTTTGTAGTTGTCAATCTGAAGTTCCACTTTGCGGAGGTCTTGGTCCTGGCCGCTGTTGGCCGCCCACGTGACCCCAGTCACAACAGTGAGAACCGCGACGATAAGAGCAACGATAGCCAGCTTATTCGCGCTTATTAGCCTCATCGGGCCTCCTTCTTACATGCCAAGCGTGCCGATACGGCTAAACAGCCGTTGCTCGGATACAAATGCACCATGCGGTAATCCGGCATAATAATATTAGTCAGGTTAATATATGTCAAGGGCCGTGACGCCGTCTATGGCGCCTTTTTCCCGCCATTTCCCTGCCCCGTCTGGCTCCAACCTGTGGGCAGGAACCCGCGTCGTTGAAAACAAGAAAAGAACGGCTTATTCTGATCACTATGGACGTACACAGCCCAGATTAACTGGTCAGGCATTAGGGAACCGTGGGAGGGATGCTAAGATGAGGAACGAATTTACGGCTGTCATTGAGAAAGCGGACGGCTGGTATATAGCCTATTGCCCCGAAATCCCCGGAGCAAATGGTCAAGGCGCTACCATTAACGCGGCTCGTGAGAGTCTCGTAGAGGCGATTGCGTTAGTCTTGGAAGACCGCCGGGAAGACGGCTTACGAGGCATACCTCCTGATGCGTTGTGTGAGACGGTGACGGTCGATTGAAACGAAACTCGCTGCTTCGCCACCTCCGTAGATACGGCTGTTCGCTGAAACGCGAAG
>DAOUJI010000035.1:0-61132 GCA_034422875.1 Dehalococcoidia bacterium
TATTCTCTGGCTTGCCACCGGAATCTACCAGGTCGATGCGGGCGAGCAGGGAGTGCTCCGCACCTTTGGCCAGGTCACAAGCACCACAACTCCGGGACTGCATTGGCACTGGCCTGCACCCATAGGGACAAGAAACGTCGACTCCATCGAGCAGACGCGCTCCATGGAGCTGGGCTTTTCTCGGAGAGGAGACGTCACCCGTCCCGTCATCGAAGAAGCCCAGATGATCGCCGGCGACTTGAACATCGTCGACGTGCAGCTGGTGGTCCAGTACCGCATCCGTGACCTGACTGCGTTCCTGTTTAATGTGGCCGACCCAGGGGAAGGAGCGCCCAACAGGCTGGACGACATTGAACCGGGTCGTCCCGAGGGCCGCACGCTCAAGGACGCCACGGAAGCGGCTCTCCGTCTCGTTGTAGGGCAACGCCCCATCGATGACGTGCTCACCGAAAACAGAGAAGTAGTGCAGGCCGAAACGGAAGAGCGTCTCCAGCGAATCCTCGACATCTACGAAACAGGCATCCAGGTCATAGGAGTCAGGCTCCAGGAGGTCAAACCGCCGGAAGAAGTGCGGGACGCCTTCGACGACGTGTTGCGTGCCCGCCAGGACAAGGAGACGGCTATCAACCAGGCCACAGCCGTGGAGCGGGACATCCTCCCCCGAGCCCGTGGAAACGCAGAGAGGATTCTGCAGGGCGCAGAGGCTTTCAAGCGGGAGCGAATCGCCGCCGCCGAAGGTCAAGCCGGGCGGTTCCTGTCCATTCTGGCCGAGTACGAAAAGGCGCAGGACGTGACACGTCAGCGCCTGTACCTGGAAGCAATGGAGGAAATCCTGCCGGGCATCACCAAGTTCATCGTGGACCCGGGCGCTGAAGGAGCCATCATTCTAAACGCCGGTGGAAACGTCGTGACCCCCGGCGGAAGCACTATAGTGCCCGTCCCGCAGATTCAGCCTCAGCCGACGGCGGCCCCATAGCCATGAAGACAGCAATTATTGCATTAGTCGTCGTGATACTGCTGGGCATCTTTGGGCCTCAAGCCCTCTACACCGTGGACGAGACCCAGATAACCGTCGTTAGACGTTTCGGAGACATTAAAGCCGTGAACCTCAACCCTGGCATTGCGGCCAAGGCTCCCTTCATCGACTCGGTGACCAAGCTGGATAAGAGACTTCTCAGAGTGGACATCCCCGAAGCGACCCTTCCGGACGTGGAGCTTCAATTCCTGGTCATCGACGCCTACGTCAGATACAAGATACGCAGGACGGAAGAGGACGCAATCAAGTTCTTCGAGAAGACCCGCGGCGGCAACCTCCAGATCGCCGAGGACCGCATTGAGCGGATCGTGGTGTCTGCGCTCCGTGAAGAGGTGGCTAAACGCCAGCGGCAGGAAATAATAGGCGGCAGAATCCAGATTGGCGAGGACGGCCAGCAGGAAGTCATCGCCACCGAGACACGTCAGGAAATATTGGACGCAGTGCTGCAAGCCGCCATCCAGGCGACTTCCCCTGGAGTCGAGGGAGACGAAGAAGACGACCTGGGCATCGAGATAGTGGACGTCCGCATCAAGCGGGCGGACTTCCCTGACGCCACCGTTGAGAACATTTTTACCAGGATGGAGACTGAACGTGAACTGATCTCGGCGGGACTCCGGGCAGAGGGCGCCGAGGAAGCGGCGAAGATTACCGCCGCAGCCGAACGTGACCGGACCATTATACTGGCTGAGGCCGAGCGAACAGCCAACCTGGTCCGTGGTGAAGGCGAGGCAAAGGCAATAGAAATATTCGCGGACGCCCTTCAGGAAAACCCTGAGTTCTACGCGTTCCAGCGCAGCCTGGAAGCCTACAAGGAGTTCCTGTCCACCAACGCGACGGTCATCCTCGGGTCAGACTCGGAGTTGTTCCAGTTCCTGCAGGACACCGACTTCATACCCGTTGAACTGCCCGTGTCAATCGTGGACGTCATAGACAGGCTCCAAGGCAACCTGTGGACCGTCGGCGGTGTGGAAGTCACCCTTGGAGGCCCCACGTCAGTCAGTTCCGGCGTGAGACCGGAGGTCGGGCTGTCTGTATTCATCGAAGGCAATTCCAACCAGGCAGGCGGATTAACGGCCTCGGACGTGCTTGTCGGGTCCAAGGGAATCGTGGATGGCATTTCGCTGTCCAGTCTGGTCGTGAACCAGCAACGAGTTGTTGTCAATGAAGATACGGATGTCAGGGCCGAGCCCAAGGTCATAGCTACGGTGTACGTTGAGGGTATATCCGAAAACGGCGCGTTGACCGCCACCCTCATCACCGAAGGTCTGTCCGGCGCCGTTGAGGTCGTCGGCGCCGACCTCTGGACCATCGGCGGCGTCAATGTCGCCATAGACCCCGCCACTGAGGTGCTCGCCGGGGCTTCCACCGTGGGAGCGCTGGTGGTGGTCTCAGTGGAACGGATGCAGGACGACACCTTCAAGGCCGTCAGGATCGCCCCCGACGAATTAGCCTCTCAGGGGGAAACGACCAGAATCGTCGGCATCCCCACGTCCGTCGTCCAGCAATGGACCGTCAGAGGGACTACGGGGCCGATCGCAGTGGACGAGAACACCGACGTACAGCTGGGCGCCGACCAAACGGGACTGACTGTGCTCATCGGCTACGAAACAGCTGACGACGGTTCTCTGATTGCCCGTAAAATCCGGGTGCAGTAGACCGGACCTCGGCCCTGCCTGCAGGCCTAGTCCCAAACGACGTTCGTCGACATCTCGCAGCATAGTCTCGCACTCCCTTGCTTAACCGTTTCTTCAGAGTCGATGTGATATATTGAAAATAGGTCACCGCCATTCCTGCGGAGGTTGCAGGTCCCTTGTTCTCCAAGTTCAAAATCGGCTGGTTCATTCTCCTGTTTACGACCGTGGCGGCTCTCATCATCGCCGCAGGATGCGTCTCGGTCCGGTTCGGCGGGTCGGACGAGGAAACGGCTCCGCCTCCCGACGACGGCGTCAGCGCCAACATTGATGGTCTGCCGCCGGAATTCGACATACTTGCCGAGGTCTGGGCCCATCTGCAAGAGGGACACCTGCGAGGCAGGGAACTGGACGCCGAACTGTTGAGCCAGGGCGCCGCCCGCGGGATTATCGAGGCCCTGGACGATCCCCACGCGGCCTACCTGACCCCGGAGCAGCAGGAGCAGGAGTCACAGGACCTTCAGGGTGAGTTTGAGGGAATAGGCGCCCACGTCGGCATGCGAGACGGACGCATAACCATCATCGCGCCCATCGCCGACACTCCGGCAGATGAGGCCGGACTGAGACCTGGAGACATCCTCACTTCCATAGACGGGGAAAGCGCGGAAGGACTCTCCATCATGGAGGCCGTGGGCAGGATAAGAGGGCCAAAAGGGGAATCCGTCGAACTCGGGATCTTCCGACCGTCGCGGGGAGAGCCGCTAACCGTGACCATCGTCAGGGACGTAATCCTGGTGGAGAGCGTGACCCTGAGAATGCTGGTGGGGCGGATAGCCCATCTGCGGATCACTTCATTCACGGACAGCACCAACGAGGAGGCTGCCGAAGCCATCGAAACCCTGCACAGGCTTGGCGCCAGGGGAATCGTACTGGACCTGCGAAACAACCCCGGCGGACTGCTGAGGACGGTGGTGGACGTTACCAGCCAGTTCGTAGACGAAGGCATAGCCCTCTATGAGGTGGACGGTCAAGGAAAGAGGAACGACTGGCCTCTCAAGAAGGGCGGGCTTGCCAAGGACATACCCATGGTGGTGCTGGTAAACGAATACAGCGCCAGCGGAAGCGAGGTCGTCGCAGGGGCCATTAGAGACAACGACAGGGCTCCCATTATCGGGACCGTAACCTTCGGCAAGGGCAGCGTGAATTCCCTCCGCAAGCTGTCCGACGGGTCGGGCATTTTCTTCACCATAGCCCACTGGCACACTCCCGCCGGCGGTCTCATAGAGGGAGACGGTCTGGAGCCTGACATATTGGTCGAGCAGCCGGAAGACGGCGACGACGACCTCCAGTTGGACCGGGCCATTGAAGAGTTGGAGATTCTGGTACAGGCCGTTGAGCAGCAAGAAGGCTGACAACCACCGCACGATAACCCAGAACCGAAAGGCGTTCCACGACTACAACATCCTGGAACGCGTGGAGGCGGGGATCGTTCTGACTGGCACCGAAATTAAGTCCATCAGGGCCGGGCGGGTGAACATTGGAGGAGCTTACGTCAAGCCGGAGAAGGGTGAACTGTGGCTCGTCAACTGCCATATAGCCCAATACCAGGACGGAAACGTCAACAATCACGACCCCCTCAGGCCTCGGAAATTGCTGCTTCATAAAGAGCAGGTGAGGGACTGGTCGGCGGCTGTGTCCCAGAAGGGACAGACGATAGCGCCCCTGCGGGTTTACATACGAAACCACGTGGCCAAGGTGGAATTGGGATTGGCCCGGGGAAAACGCCAGTACGACAAACGGCGCGCCATCATCGACCGGGACAGAGACCGGGAAGCGCAGAGGGCTGTCAGGCGCAGCGTCTAAAACACGTTTAACGCTTGAAGTGAGGGATGATTTCGGTGGCCGCTATCTCCATCTGGCGCGGCCGGTCGGCATGTCTTGAGGCCCAGCTGAACAGGAAGTGCCTTGCTCCGGCATCCACGTACTCCTGTATCCGCTCTATGCACTGTTCCACCGTTCCCAGCACGCAGTATGAGCCGACGATGTTGAGAAAGTCGCCGGAATAGGTGTAGCCCGCCGTCAAAGTCCGTGCGGCCTCGGCGGCCGCTTCTTCCCTGCTGTCGCCGATGCAGATGAACTGGAAATTGGTCCATTGGAAGTCGGTCAAGTCCCTGCCCGACTCTTCAGCGAAAGCATGAATCTTGTCCACGCTGTCGCGGTAGCGTTCTGGGCTGTATAGGTAGGGGAACCATCCTTCTGCGTATTTGACGGCCCGCTTCATGGCGACGTCGCGTCTCCCCGCCACCCAGATGGGAGGGTGAGGCTCCTGGGCGGGACCGGGCACAATGGTCACGTCGTTAAGGTTGTAGTAACGTCCCTCATAGCTGACGTGTTCTTCGGTCCACAGCCTCCGCAGAGACTCCAGGCACTCGTCGGCCCGCCGACCCCGCTGGTTGGCCTTTATCCCCGCCGCTTCGAACTCCACCGGGTACTCGCCTCCCACTCCTACACCCAGGATCAGCCTGCCTCCCGACGCAATGTCCAGAGTATTGGTGAATTTGGCCAGCATAGTGGGGTGGTAGAAAGGTATCAGGAGCACGGAGGGCACTATTTTGATGCTTGACGTGGCGCCTGCGGCCACCGCCAGAAGGGGTAGATTGGCGCTGGAAGGGCCGGGCGGGTTTCCACGCATGAAGTGCTCCCCAGCTCCCACATATTCGTAGCCCAGGGACTCCAGCAAGGTGGCCTCAGCCACGGCGGATTCTATCCCTAGACCCAAAGTCGCGCCAAAGTGAATGTCGGGGTTGGTCATTTGGTCTCTCCCTGCATCTGGGGTCCGCAGACTCGGTGTAAACCGGGCCAACGGACTGGTTGAGTCATTGTTGCGTCTGGCAGGAATGGGGTCAAGGGGCGTTCAATCGGTCTCTGGCCCTGATTTGGGGAGTATGATGCAGAACGAGGCTCCTTGGCCCACTCGGCTCTCCAGGGTGATGCGCCCGCCGTGGGCCTCTACCAGTCGGCGGGCAATGGTGAGTCCCAGGCCGGTGCCTCCAGTAGCCCTGGAGCGGGACCTGTCCACACGGTAGAACCTCTCGAACACATGGGGAATCTGGTCTTCAGGGATGCCAGGCCCTGTGTCCGAAACTCGGAGCTGCAGTTCATCACCCGACGATGTCACACTGACGGTTACCACCCCTCCCGAAGGCGTGTAGTTCACAGCGTTGGTAAGTAGATTGCGGAC
Source organism: Dehalococcoidia bacterium (assembly GCA_034422875.1). GTDB lineage: Bacteria > Chloroflexota > Dehalococcoidia > Lucifugimonadales > JAGWBF01 > DAOUJI01. The sequence goes on from DAOUJI010000035.1 coordinate 5,909, forward strand.
CGCCTGCCCAAGACGCCCTGGGTCTCCTCGCAGCGGGGCTGAGCCTGGCAGGTGTGACACAATGGTTACACTGGCCTCCTCGGCCTTAGGACCGTGGGCGGTGACCGCTCTGCGAGCCAGGTCGACGAGGTCGCAGGATTGGATATCCAGGTCGAGCTGCCCCGACTCCGCCAAGGCCAGTTCCTGGAGGTCCTCAATAAGTCTGGTCAGCACAGCCACCTCTTCGTGCATGGTGTCGATAGTGGTGGAGTCGGGTTTTACCAGACCGTCCTTGATGGCCTCCATATAGCCCCTAAGGTTGGATAACGGTGTCCGGAGTTCGTGGGCCACGTCGGCCACCATATTGCGCCTTATCGTTTCGGCGGCGGCCAACTCCTGGGCCATGGAGTTAAAGGCTCCAGCCAACTCTCCCACCTCATCTTTCGACTTCACGTCCACTCTTTGGGAGAAGTCGCCCCGTGCCAGATCGCGCGCAGCTCTGGACAAAGATTCCACTGGCGCCAGGATTCGTCGGGACAGGAAAAAGGTGAGGACGACGGCGGCGACTCCGGCCAGAATTCCGCTCCAAATCAGGAAGCGATTTATCGAGGGCAGGCTGCTGTCCTCTACGGCCGCCGCCGGGTCGCCTGGCAGCGTAGCCGGGTTTATGAGCATGGTCCCCACCTGGCCGGACGGACCTCTGACCACCAGGCTGCGTTCGCTTTCCACCGGAGAGTCCATGAAACGGCCCAATGTGGAGTTGGCCACTGCGGAGTCGGCTACGATGATTCCCCGGACGTCCACCACAATTACTCTCTGGGAATAGAGCTGCCCTACCTGCTGGAGCATCCGGCTCACGCCGCTCCACCCTCTACTCCGGGAATACTCCTGTGCAAGCATTACCTGGAGCTGCTCCGAACGCTGCTCCTCTGCCCTGGTCTCGTGGGCCTTTATCTCGGCGGTGGCTGCCCGGCTGACCACCAATGCGGCCATGCCCAGGCTGACTCCGCTGACCAGGACGAAGCTGATGAGAAGGCGCCACCGAATGCTGTGCAGCACTGGTCAGCCCTCGAACTTGTAGCCCATGCCGTAGACAGTCTTGATGTATTGCGGCCTGTTGACTTGGGGTTCAATCTTGCGCCGGATGTTCAGGATGTGCACGTCCACGGTGCGTTCCATGCCCTCGTAGTCGTACCCCAGAGCCCGGTCCACCAGAGAGCTGCGCGTGAACAGCCTGCCGGGTTCCCGCGCCATCAGTGCAAGAATCCTGAACTCGGTGGGCGTGAGGTGGACCTCGTCGTCCCCGGCCGTTACGGTGTGGCGTTGAAGGTCGATGGTCAGTCCATCAAAACTGAGCATGGCTGGGCCGGTGAACAGAGCGTCATCGGTGGTCCTGCGGAGGACCGCTTTGACCCTGGCGGCCAGTTCCCTGGGACTGAAGGGCTTGGTGACGTAATCGTCTGCGCCCAGGTCCAATCCCTCCAGCTTGTCCTGCTCCGTGGACATGGCCGTCAGCATGATGATGGGCACGTCCATCTCCTTACGGAGGACCCGACACACGTCCAGGCCATTGATTTCCGGCAACATCAGGTCCAGCACCACCAGGTCAGGGTCCTCTTCCCGGGCTACGTCCAAACCCTCGGCCCCGTCGTGCGCCAGCGAAACCCTGTGGCCGTCCCGCTCCAGGTAGATGCGCACGAGGTCCGCAGTCTTGCGGTCATCCTCCACCACCAGGATGTGGCGCTGATTCGCGGGCATGGTCATCTCCTCGCAGGACCTGTCAGCAGCGTCCGTTCCTTCTTAACATTTTAGCGCATCGACTTTGAAGGAAATGTTAAGACGCGGACGGGGCGGCCAAGAGAGGACGCCTTCACCGGATCAGGTGTGGGATCGCAGCGTTAGCCGCCTACGCACCGGGATTAGCGAATGGTTTGCCTGATGATGAATTGGTCCAATAGCGGGACTGCCAAAGAATATTTCCCCCATCGGTTCTTGCAGACCAGCCCTGCGTCGCTGAGCGACGCAAGCATCTGGCTAATCTGGCTGCTTCCGAAGGAACGCTCCAGGACCGTCTGGGACATCTCTGCGATTTCCTGAACGGTGAATTCCGTTGAGGCTGTGTCCAAATGAGCGATGACCTTCAGTAGATCTCGTTGTCTGTCCGTCGCCCGTGCCCATCTGCCGGCGAAGAAATCCGTGTCCAGCTTACGCATGATGTTGTCTACGGGAATGGGAGTCATTTGCTCCCCCGCCTCTCCCTTCATCACCCACACGTCGTAAACTTCCCTGCACACATATTGGATGAAATACGGATATCCAAGGGTCACGTTATAGATAGTCGTTACCGACTCGCTTGCGAATTTCACCGGACACGAGGCGTCTTCGATGGGTCTGGATATAGCTTCCTCGCTGTCCTTCTGGTCAAGTCGGTCCAAAGTGACTACGTGGAACATTCGCTCGGCAAAAGTTCTCGCCTCCACCAGTTTCGGGAAAAGGGTCGGCAAACCGGTCAGGACCAGCATCAAGGGCAGGTCTTTTCTCTGCAACGACTGGAATACGTCCAGCAGCAGTGAAAGTGGGAATTCGTTCCTGTCGGCGTGGTCGGCTAAGTTCTGAGCCTCATCGTAGGCAAAAATCATGCCGCGTTTGCCCAGCGGTTCCAGGCAGTCCCATACTGTCTCCAGAACGACCTTGAGCTTGTCCGAAGACAATCCGGGCGTGCTTTCCCACAGCAGCCGGAGTTCATCAAAGCCCAATGAGTGAGTGACCTCCTCCGTAGCCCCGGTGAAACCCGCCTCTCTAACGTTCTCGGTGGCGGCAACCAGCGTTGAAGTCACAGAGGAGAGGTCGGCCAGCAGCCGTGTGGCCATCGTGTCCTCGGACACGCTCGTTGACTCAGAGAGATCGGTGCCAAGCCAGACCCAACCGGACTCTATGGCTATCGGCTTCAAGGTCTCCAACAAGACCGTCTTGCCTACTCCCCTGAGCCCCGTGAGCACCATGTTTTCCAATATTGTGTCCTGTTCGAGCAACCTGCGGAAGTCAGCCTTCTCCGTTTCACGGCCAGCCAGATACGGGGGCATGTGACCGGCGCCGGGCCTGAAAGGGTTCCTGAATCCAGTGTTTACCATGCGTTATGCTCCTTACTAAATTCATTTTATATCATAATATAACTCTCTAATATAAATTTAGTCAATGGACTAATGGCAAGTAAACATGAAGACGCCGCTTCCGTTAGGCCCTGATCCTTAGAGCCATACCGATCGAGGAATCGACCCGGAGGCTGAACTGGAGTCGCCGGGATTGACACTCCATTTGAGCCGCTCCTATACTCGACTCCGCGTTTCGACGCCGAGAAGCTGGCCGTCTGCGAGAGAAGCTTTCTACATGAAACGTCCTTCACGCCCGGAACCCCGTTTCAGCTGGTTCATCCCCATCGATGGAGACGGCGTGCGGCTGGGCTCTCTTCGAGCAGAACGGCCCCCAACCTTCGACTACTTGAGGAAGGTTGTCCTGACGGCGGAAGAAGAGGGGTTCTATTCGCTGCTGATTCCCACCCGGTTCGCCAACGGCCTCTTTCACGAGTCCGCCCCCCTTGCCGAGACCTGGACCACCGCGACTGCCCTTGCCGCGGTCACGAGTCGAATTCGGTTTCTGGTGGCAGTCCGCCCCGGTTTCGTGCCCGTGGGTCTCTTTGCCCAGATGGCTGCGGCGTTCCACCACATATCCAACGGACGGCTGGATATAAACATCGTTCCCGGAGGCATCCAAAACGACATGGAACGGCTGGGTGAGGAGTTGGACCACGACACAAAGTATGAGCGGGCGGAAGAGTTCATCGCGGCTTGTCGACTGCTGTGGTCACAGCCTGGCCCGGTGAGCTTCCAGGGCCGCTTCTACAAGCTGGAGGACGCTTACTGCGAACCCCGCCCAGCCCGCCCCGAAGGACAACAGCCCAGGTTCTACCTGGGCGGTGTATCCGGCTCTGCTTTGGAACTGGCCGGGCGGCAAGCGGACATCCATCTGAGTTGGATCGAGCCAGTCGAGACCACATCCAAACGCATGGAGGACAGCCGCCACAGCTTCCGGCGGCATGGACGCACTCCGTCCTTTGGACTGCGCACCCATCTGGTCGTCCGGGACACTGAATCCGCAGCCTGGGACGCGGCTCACGATCTCATCGCCCACGCTGACCCAGAGGTCAAAGCCCAACGACAGGCGGCTATAGCAGGCACGACCATGGTGGGCCAGAAAGCCCAGGCCCAGGCTGCCCCCAACCACCGGGTGGCCCCACATCTGTGGAACGGGCTTTCCGAGGTGCGCGTAAACTGCGGCACCGCCATCGTAGGAAGTCCGGAACAAGCTGCCGCAGAGCTGGTCCGATACTGGGATCTGGGCATTGACGAGTTCATACTCTCGGGCTTTCCTCACGTGGAGGAATGCCAACGCGCGGCCTCCGAGGTGGTCCCGCTAGTCAAGAGCAGCGTCTCCAAGGTCCTGGCGGCCTAGTCTGACAGTCATGCAAGACTCAGCTCTGTCCGACATCAAGGTCCTGGACTTCTCCCATCACATAGCCGGACCCTATTGCACCAAGCTCCTGGCCGACTACGGCGCGGACGTCATCAAAGTGGAACGTCCGGGAAGCGGAGACCGCAGCCGCAGCCTTGGCCCCTTCCCTGACGACATCCCCCACCCGGAAAAGAGCGGCCTCTTCCTGCACCTGAACACCAACAAGCGCAGCGTAACCCTGGACCTCAAGACCGACGCTGGCGCCGCCATCGCCTTGAAGCTGGCCAAGCAGGCGGACATTGTCGTCGAAAGCTTCAAGCCTGGAACGATGGAGCGGTTCGGACTGGGCTACGACGTTCTACGCGACGTCAAGCCGGACCTGGTGTTCACGTCCGTGTCCAACTTCGGCCAAACAGGCCCGTACCGGGACTGGAAGGCCTCGGAGGCCGTGATGTACGGCATGGGCGGGGACATGTATTCCACCGGAGTGGCCGAAAGGGAACCCATCAAGCTGGGAGGCTCGGTGGGAATGTACCAAGCCGGGGCCGTCGCCGCTTACGCTGCTATGGCGGCCGTGTTCGGCGCTCGTCTACAGGGTGTGGGAGAACACGTCGACATCTCCATATTCGAGACCCAGTTGGGCTCTATAGACCGGCGCACCAGCAACCTGGTGGGGCACGTTTACACCAGGGAAATCGCTCTCAGGACCCCTATGGGAGCATCCGGCACCACTTCCCAGGCCTATCCCTGCTCCGACGGCTACCTTGAGGCGACCGTCGCCCGGGGCTACGTGCAGCGGGTCATTGGGATGCTCAGGCCCCTTGGATACTTCCAGGAGTCCAAGTGGGACAACGCAGATACATACGGTCACCCGGAGCTGCAACTTGAGGCGGAAGAGCAGTTCCTGGACTGGTGTTTGCAGCGCACCAAGATGGAGGCTTGGCAGACCACTCAGGCCAACAAGGTGCTTTCAGCGCCCCTCAATTCCATCGGAGACGCCTCTCAAGACCCGACGCTAAACGAGCGGGGCGCTTTCCAATATGTGGACCATCCTCAAACCGGCGCCCTCAAATACGCGGCCCGGCCCTTCATATTGCCTAAGTCTCCCTGGTCGGTGCGCCTGCCGCCTCCGCTGCTGGGCCAGCACACCGCCGAAGTCCTGGGCGGCTTGGGCTACACCATTGATGACATCGTGACTCTACGGCGACAGGGGGTCGTGTAGAGACGATGCTGCCCCTTGAAGGAATACGGGTGCTGGACATGACGGTGGTCTGGGCAGGGCCTTATTGCACAGCTTTGCTGTCCGCCCTGGGCGCCGAGGTCATCAGAGTGGAGACCACCAATATGTTCGTGCCTCTGACCCGCGGCATCATGGCTCGCCCGGCCAGGCACCAACTTGAGCGGTTGATGCTGTTCCAGGGAGGGCTGCCTGACAGGGAACCGGGTCAGCGTCCCTGGAACCGCTACCCCATTTTCAACGCCCATTCCAGCAACAAACTAAGCATGACCGTGAATCTCAAGACGCCGGAAGGTCTGGGGATATTCAAGCGGCTTGTAAGCAAGTCTGACGTCTTGGTCGAGAACAATGTCACCGAGACCATGGGCAAGCTGGGCATCTCTTACGAAATGCTCAAAGAGCAGAAGAACGACTTCATCATGATGCGCATGCCCGCCTACGGGAGCACGGGCCCCTACAGCAACTACCGGGCTTTCGGCGTCCACATCGAGGGAGTCATAGGCCACAGCGTAATGCGGGGTTACACCGACATGGACCCCTCCTCCAACACAGCAGTGTACGTGGCGGACGCCGCCGGAGGAGCCCAGGGAGCCTTCGCGGTTTTGGCCGCACTGAACTACAGGCGTCGCACGGGCAAAGGTCAGCTGGTGGAGTTGTCGTTGACCGAAAGCGCCCTCCCTTATTTCGGGGAGATGTTCATGGACTACTTCATGAACATCCGCAACCCGGAGCGTTTGGGCAACCGGCATCCTTACGCAGTCCAGGGCTGCTATCCATGCAAAGGCGAGGACCGATGGCTGAACATCACCATCTTCAACGACAAGGAATGGGACGCCTTCTGCAAAGTCTTGGGAGACCCGCCGTGGGCAAGGGACGACAGGTTCACAGGCGTCACCGAACGCCGCCACAACCAGGATGACATCGATCCCCACATCGCCGAATGGACCCTGGGAATGGACAACATGGAAGCTGCCCGGCTATTGCAGGAGGCGGGAGTTCCCGCCGGGCCTGTCATGGACCAGCGCGACGCTGTCAACGATCCCCACGCCAACGAGCGCGGCTTTTTCGAGGAGATATACCAGGAAGACTGCGGCGTCCACAAATACCCGGGGGCGCCCTTCCGTTTCTCCAACACTGACACGTCCATCAGGCGTGGTCCAGTCCGTCTCGGCGAGGACAACGAGTACGTCTACAGGACGGTTATGGGCTACTCTGAAGAAGAGTACTCCGACTTCGAGCGGCTGGGGCACATCGGGACCGAATACGACCCGGGGGTCTAGACGCGCGCTTGCCTAACCGGCAGGGCGGTCCCGGAACATGTTCAGGCTCATGGCCTGACCAGGGTTGGGCCGTCCCTCCGTCTCCCCTAGCCTGACGATCTCCGCGTGGACTGAGTCCTTTGTGATTTCCAGCAAGCCCACCGTCCCCAGCCTCAATTCCTTCTGCCACGGGAAGCTGGGGCTGCCGCTGTTCATCAGCATTACGTTTTCTTCGCGGAGCTGGAGCCGTTCGTAGTGCGTGTGGCCGCATATCATGATGTCGACGGGTGTGTGGAACGCCTTATAGAGCAGTTCCACAGGCCGCTCTTCGGGAGTCAGGTCGTGAATCATCCCGATGCGCCAGCCCTCTACATCCAGAATCTGGATTTCCTCGTGACGGTGGTCGGGAATGGGGTCATTGTTGCCCGTTGAACAGAGCACCGGAGCGAACTGCTCGCACCAGTCCAGCACGCTGTTGCCCGTCAGGTCGCCGCTGTGGAGGATCATGTCCACATTGGAGAAAAACTCGGCAGGGGCCGGCCCCAGAGCGTCCAGACTCTTGGCCAGCGCCGGCAGGTGAGTGTCTGTAAGAACCCCGATGCGCATCCGCCAAGCCTACAGGCGCGGGATGCTCAAGTCAATGCGCCAAGACCCGTTTTCGAGCCTAGTGGGCAGCGAACGTCTTTCTGTAGTTAGATGGCTAAATCCAAGGGAAGATCACTGATGTCCCTTAGTCGTCTGCCTGCGACCAGGGTTTCTAGCATATCTAATTGCGACTCGTCTTCAAGCGAACCCACAGCTTCTCGTAGTTCGTACATCGCCATGTGATACACGCAATCAATGTCGCCTGAGCCTAAAGCGAGGGAGGCCAATCTGGTTGGCATTGGCTCACCGGTCACCACTACGATGTGAGGGGTGTTGCCTTTTCTGTTCCTTATCAGATTGAGGGCTTCGGTTCGTGTGTTCTGGGCCCGGTCGCTACGTATTGTCCACTTGCATGAAATGCTCGCGTGCAGCATGGTTGCGCTACCGGAGTTGCTCGCCCTGAGCGGAGACAAACTGCCTCCCTCGTCGTTGTCAGCTATATACCGTTCGTTCGCATTGATGGCGGCGTCGGATACAGGTTCTCTCCCGATCACTATGTCGGGAACGACCAGGTAGTCGATGGCGAATGCGGCACGAAACTCACGATTCTCTCGGTGTTCTTCAAGCATCTCCCGAACCGTCGCCAGATGTCCATATTGGTCGAACGCCGTGATTCCGGTTCTGGCCTGTTCGGTGCTATATCTCCATTCACCCGGCCTAAGATGGGAGAGACTTGAGAATGCCTTCTCAACGAACTGCTTGGTAAGTTCTGTGAATGCGACTCCGGCCGATTGGCTCTTGGCTGGTGCGTTTGTAGCGTTCGACGCGTTAGCCAGCATTGCCGAAGCAATGAATACGCTAACTTTACTTCCCTTGTCTGCGTTGGATGGATAGTTCCCTTCCCAACCCCATACCCTGCTTTGAAGACTCTGATGGTACTCATGCCGAAGCTGCATCAGTAAAGAGTGGGACGAGGAACTCATGGATCAATCTTTCAGTAAGCCGATAACATATTCTTCATGGATCCGTCGTTCGATGCCAGAGTTGTTATGGTTGAACCGCGCCGGCATCATGCGCCGGTTTCTATCCAGTTGCCGTTTCTGCACACCAACAACTTTGAACCCCTCGTGGGAAGCCAACGTCGCCAAGTGCACATGGGTTTCAAGAGCGCCGCCCCTAATGGTTGATGGGCCAACCACAACCACTGCTGACTTACCGGGCTTAAGAACTCTCATCATCTCCCCTAGGACTAAACGCATGTCCCAGAAGTATTTTTCGACTACTCTGCTCTTGTGCCGGTCTAAGAGGCCAATGTCATTGACCGCAGCGGCCACTGTGGACGGCAACGATATGTCTCTGTCGGGAAGACGTTCTGACCCAACGTACTGACTTCGAAGACTAGCCAGAGCCGGGATGGACTCTCCTAGCCACACAAGTGAAAACTTGTGAGCCCGGACGTAGTCTAGGGCATTAGCGTATGGAGGAGACGTGACGATAAGGTCGAGGCTGTCGGATGGCAGAGGCAGCGCTCTAGAGTCCGCATGGATTACTCTGGCACAGCCTTTCTCCACCTCTTTCACGCTATCAAAAATCTTAACTGCGTTTGTCAGAACAGCCTGAAATCTCTTGATGGCGTTCTTGGGTTCTTTCGTGCTCACCTTGTGAGGTCGGGAATGCGCCAAGTCCCGGGCAAGCGAAACACCTCCGGACTTAGTGACTATGACGGACGAAAACAGTACCTCCAGAAGACGCCGCATCTCCAGAGACTCAACTCTTCTTATTGCCAGAACAAGCGCGGCCAGTTCGTGCTGGGTCTGTGGAAGAAACCAGTAGTCTACGAATTTCCGTGTTTCCCGGTCCCAGGTCTCCGCAACACTGTCGAATGCGTGAGCCCCGGCACATAGCTCATGGGCGTGAGCCAACACGTTCACTCCCACTCGACTTAACGAGGTTGAATCGACATCAGTGGTTTTGGCCAGTGACTGCCTGACAGCAAGGGGGTCTAGGTCAACCCCTACAACATTCCGCCTCAGAAGCCATCCTTCGACTAGAGTGGCGCCTGACCCGGACATCGGGTCTAAGACGGTTTCCCCAACATCCGACAGGCCTTCAATAAAGTACCTCGGAAGTTGACCAGGGAATCTTGCGGCGTACGTGTGGAGACCGTGTAGTTGGTTCTTAGGGTTCGGATTCGTAAATGAGAGATCCCCCGACAAAAGCCGGCGGAGGTCCAGTTCAATGCGGCGTTCGGTAGTCGTCATTCAACAACGATTATGTGAACATCCAAGCCAGTATAGTGTCGATGCGGACGCTAGTAAAGGAGCGGGTGTCTCTATTCCCGCGGTCGCCGCAGCCGTCACCCACCCACACAAATTGACGCTTGAAGGCTCCTATGCTAACTTGTCTCAGTTCCAACTCGCCTACCGAAAGGAGACGCTATGCCTCAGCGCAGAGAGGCCGCCGTCGTAGGCATCAACGAGTACCCGCTCCGAGTAGCCCCCGACGTCAGCTCCCTCCAGATTAAAGCCCACTCCGCGGCCAATGCCCTGGAGGACGCCGGGCTTTCCTGGTCGGACGTGGACGCCGTATACGACACCGGCGGAGACCAGTCCATCGGCGGCCTTGGCATATCCGAGTACTTCGGCATGAAGCCCAGTGTCATCGACACCACCTATGTCGGCGGAAGCTCCTTCGAGTTTCTGGCCAACCACGCCGCTTTGAACATCGCCGCCGGCAAGTCCAACGTGGCCCTCATCACCTACGGCTCCACCGCCCACTCCAACCGCAGGGCCATCGGCACCGCTGGAGCCACCGGCGTGGGCGAGCCCACTCCGTTCAACAACATGGAGGACCCCTGGGGACTGACCCTCATCGCCAACTACGCCATGGTCAAGGCCCGCCACATGCACCAGTACGGCACCACGGAAGAGCAGTTCGCCAACATCTCCGTGGCGACCCGCCGCCACGCCATGCGCAACCCGGAGGCCGTACAGGCGATGACGGACCTGGCCTTCGTGGGCATCAACGAAATCACGACGCAGGACGTGATCGACTCCCGGCTTATCGCCTACCCGTTGCACCTGCTGGAGTGCTGCATGGTGTCCGACGGGGGCGGAGCCGTGGTGATTGCTTCCAAGGACGTGGCCGCCAACACCCGCAAGAAGCCGGCCTGGATTATCGGCACCGGAGAAGCCACCAAGTACCGGGAGAACGGAGGCGACATCACGGTCAGCGCCGGAGCCCAGTCGGGTCCGGTGGCTTTCGCCGACGCCGGAGTCTCCCCTTCCGAGATAGACATCCTGATGGCCTACGACTCCTTCAGCATAACCGTCATGTGCATGATCGAGGACCTGGGCTTCTGCACGAAGGGCGAGGGCGGAGCGTTCGTCAGCGACGGACGCCTCAACTTCGACGACCCCCGGAAACCCGCCATCAACACCGACGGCGGCGGCCTGTCCTCCAACCACCCGGGCCAGAGGGGAATCTTCCTGCTCATAGAGGCGGTGAGGCAGCTCCGTGGGGAGTCGACGTCCCAGATTCAGGACCCCAAGCTGGCCTGCGCCGTGGGCAACGGCGGTCAACTGGGTTCCCGCCACGCCACGGGAGTGACCATCCTGGCCGCCGACTAATCATAGACCTCTGCAAGGAGAGATTTGAAATGCCTCCACTAAGACCGCAACCCCGTTTCCCCGAGCCGGACACGGAAGCCTTCTGGGAAGCCACTAAGCGACACGAGCTCACTTACCAGGTCTGCAATCGATGCGGCGAAGTCGTGTTCTATCCCCGGTCCCACTGCACCAAGTGCGGATCGAGGGACCTGAAATGGAACACATCCAAGGGTGAAGGCCAGGTGTACACCTTCTCCGTCGTAATGCAGAGCCGCCATCCGGCCTTCAAGGACCTGGGCGCTTATGCGATAGCCTACGTGGACCTGGACGAAGGGTTCCGCATCATGTCCAACATCGTGGGTGTGGAAGACCCCACCAAGGACATCCAGTGCGGCATGAGGGTCAAGGTGAAATGGGAAGACCAGGGCGAGGGTGAGGTTTCCCTGCCCCTGTTCGAGCCCGCCTAGGCCCACCAAGCTTGACGAAATCAAGAACCTTCACCTGGAGGTCGAATTAGCCCTGTAGTCGGGGACTACAGTAACCTGCGAAACGACCTCCCACTGCATAGGAGCTGGAAAGCGATTCGGGCAGACTGCCAGTAATGGTAAGACACGTGTAACAGCAAAATAACGATCCTTTCGTTTCTGGCTTTCCCCAAAACCGTAATTCAGGCGGCCGCCAAGCAACTGGAGGGAGCCGATGAAACTCCTCATCGATTCGCTTAAGGAGCACGAAAGTGAGATCATACGACGGCTTTACCTGGGATACGTTCACTGGGAAGACTTGATAGACAGGCTTGAAACCCGAGAACGCTTCACTTCAGGTGTTGTTGGGGACGAGCAGGTCTGGACCTTCTTGGTGGGTTGTGGATATGCCATATCCGGTACGGAGGGGCTGGCCAGAATTACGAATATCCTAACCGGAACGGACCTGCCCCAACCGGACGACGCGAAGATTTGGCTGGAGGTCTTGCCGTTGCCTCCCAGGGAACAGGAGGGTAACACTCATGTTGACCTGGCAGTCGGCTCGGTCGCCAGACGAGGGAACACCGGAAGCGGGATCAATTTGCGTCGAGGTCCCCAACCCTGGATATGCTTTTGCGAGATGAAGTGGGGCAGTGATATCAAGATAGGCGTCACATATGACCCTGACAGGAACCAACTGGCCCGCGTGATAGAAAACGCCCTCTGCTTTCAAACCGAGGGCTCCTATGCCGACAAAGTCTATGTTGCTCTGGTTACGCCTGAGTCATTCAAGAGGCCTGACGGTGATTACTGGGAATACCAGGGGATATTCCGGCGGTACGATTCTGAAAGAGCCACGCTCCGCTGGGACTTGGCTGCCTGCCGCCTGGAGAAGAGGAACAGGCGGGACTGGAAATATCCTCCAGACATCTACGGACGGGTAGACAGCCTAAAGCTGAGATGGGCGACATATGAAGAGCTGTTCGCCGGGATGCCGCCCAGCACTATCAGCGGAGACTTGCGGCGGTTCTGGGAGAGATATGGACATATCCGGTAGCTAAGGACCGTGCGACGCCCCCATCTTCCAATCCCACCAGACTTGACGACGTCAAGAGCCTTCACCTTGCCCCTCGCGCTGGACCTGTAGGCTGAGCCAGCTCCCCATCCCGTGGAACCGAGGCTTCTGCTCTCCAGAGCAGGGGCCTTTCGTTTGTGCAGCCAAGCCTCTGGCATAAGAGAGGCGGCCTCACCGTCTCGCTGGTTCTCCACAGGATTCAGGGTCAACGGGGGCAGTTACAGCAGCTCTTGCGGAAGATTACACGATGTTACGAGAAATCACCTTAAAGGTTACGCCCATGTTACACGCATAAGGTAAAATTACAGCGACCCACACGAAATGGGACGTGATTGTATGTCCTTCGTTCCACAGCGCTCTGAACCGGAACTAGCGCGGACTGCTCGGCCGCCTGTGCCGCCAGTGCCCGCCAGCTAAGAAGGGCCCGGGAAAGGGATTTGAGATGGCTCTCGACAGCGAAAGTTCTTGATTTTGTCCAGTTGGGTTCAGATTTTGCTCATATAGGGAGGCGACTTGATGTCTCTTGGCCAGCCAATACGACCATGGTTTCTCTTTCTGACTTGGGCACGTTGGATTCCGACGTTGTTTGTAGCGGCGCTGTTTCTGACTATTCTGGCCTGCGGCGGGGATGGGCCGTCCGCATCGCCCACCGCCGAGCGAGCCGTCTCCACGTCTACGCCGGACAGGGACGCGGCCACTCCCAAGCCCACTGCTGAGCGAGCAGTCTCCACATCTACGCCGGACAGGGGTGCGGCCACTCCCAAGCCTACAGCCGCCGCTTCCGAATCTACGACTGCGCCGACGCGGGGATCCATGCTCGCGCCGGCCAGGGGCTCCCCCGAAACGGACAGGGAGGCGCTGGCTGCCCTTTACAACGCCACGGACGGCGATAACTGGGATGATAACGACAACTGGCTGAGCGATGAAGCTCTGAGTGAATGGCACGCGGTCGAAACTGACGCCTCCGGGCGCGTAACGGCCCTTGATCTTTCCTCGAACCGCTTGAAAGGGGAGCTGCCTGCTGAGTTGGGCTGGCTCTCCAGCCTGACTCTTCTGAACCTCAGGCAGAACCGGTTGATCGGGGAGATACCTGCGGAGCTGGGCAACCTCTCCAACCTGGAAAAGCTGTGGCTCGGTTTCAACGATCTGAGCGGGGAGATACCTGCGGAGCTGGGCAACCTCTCCAACCTGGAATGGCTACGCCTCGATGACAACCAACTGAGCGGAGAGATGCCCGTCGAGTTGGGCCAGCTCTCCAACTTGAGAAACCTGCACGTCGAATACAACGAGCTGAGCGGAGAGATACCGGCTGAGTTGGGCCAACTCGCCCGTCTGGAAAATCTGAGCCTGAACAATAACCAACTGAGCGGAGAGATACCTGCGGAGCTGGGCAACTTCTCCAACCTGGAAATTCTGTGGCTCCATTTCAACGATCTGAGGGGAGAGATACCGGATGAGCTGGGCCGACTCGCCAACCTGGAAAATCTGAAGCTCAATGGCAACGATCTGGGGGGAGAGATACCGGATGAGCTGGGCCGGCTCGCCAACCTGGTATCTCTGAGCCTCAATGGAAACGATCTGAGGGGAGAGATACCGGATGAGCTGGGCCGGCTCGCCAACTTGAAGTACCTGCGCCTCACTGACAACCAGCTTAGTGGGGAGATACCGGCTGAGCTGGGCCAACTCTCCCATCTGGAGAGACTGCGCCTCTCTCACAACCAGCTGAGCGGAGAGATACCGGCTGAGCTGGGCCAACTCTCAAACCTGAAACGCCTGTACCTCAACGACAACCAACTGAGCGGGTGTATTCCCAGCCCTCTGAAAGACCAACTGGATATGGAATGGTCAGGTCTGGGCGACCTGCCGTTCTGCTGAGGCAGGCCCTTGGCGCAGCCGCTTGCCTGGATTTCCCCGTCAGCACCCAGGGCAACGGGAACGAGACCCCGGAACAGGCGCCCCCCAATTCAAAGAGAAAGGTCAATGTCCAGGCAGGGCGCTCCACGGCGATATACCGTGCTTGCCGGCCAGTTGGCTGTGGACCAGAGACGCAAGATATGACCGTGCGCGTGGGCGGGGTGGTGGTCTCCTCCGCCTCAATGCCTCATAATGGCTGGGGCGAAGGGCTTGGGTAGGTTTACAGACTACCCGGCTACATCTCGAAAAAGGTTCCGTCTATCGCCTCAATAAGCCCACCCAGGATGGAAAGACAATGAGCAGCTACCAGTTCGTCCAGTACGAGGTGCGGGACCGCATCGCCTTCATCACGATAAACAGGCCCGACAGGCTGAACGCCTTGGGCAACGATGTCGCAGGCGAGCTTACCGACGCGTTTCTCCGTTACCGGGATGACAACGACGCATGGGTGGCCATCATCACCGGATCTGGAGACCGGGCGTTCAGCGCAGGCCACGACCTCAAGGACTCGGTCGAGATGGACAAGGCCAACCCAGGCGCAGTCCACAAGACCAACGCTCCCCTCCTCTACGAGACCATGCTGGAGACCTTCAAGCCCATCATCGCAGCCGTGCATGGCCACTGCCTGGGCAGCGGCGCCGAAGTCGCGCTTTGCTGCGACATCCGCATCGCCGCCGACAACACACGCTACGCATTCCCGGAGGCCAGCCGGGGACTTGGCGCACGCCTGAGCTCGGTCATGCTGTCCCGGCATCTTCCCCACGCTGTAGCCAACGAGATGCTCTTCACCGCCGAGCCCTACGACCTGAATGAACTCAAGCGGTACGGTCTGATCAACCAGATAGTCCCGCGGGAGCAGTTGACGGAAGCCGCCGTGGAGATGGCGCAACGCATCATGAAGTGCGCCCCTCTTTCCCTCAAGAGAATCAAGGAGAACTCCTACAAGGGGGCCGGCCTCACCATACGCGACGCCATGCTCCTGAACGCAGGGCCGGACGTTTACGCCAGCGAGGACCGGGCGGAAGGCGCCAAGGCCTTCGTGGAAAAGCGGCCTCCAGTGTGGAAGGGCCGCTGATACCCGATTAAGCCCTCGATGACTTAGCGGTCATCGACCTGATCGGGTTGGGGACCGACTCCAGCTTTAAGGTGAGCAAACCTTGGACAGGGATGTCCGGTCAACTATGAGCGGGGACTCTACTGTTCCCGGGCATCGAAGTTGGCCATCACCTTTAAGGACAAGGAGATGAAGGCTCTATACTCAGTGTCGGTGACGCCTTCCACGAGCACGTTGAATTGGTCCCTCACACTCTGGATGACATCAGGCATAATCGCCTCACCCTCTGCGGTCAGACTCAACCTCACCGTACGCCGGTCTGTCCTGAGACGGCGTCTGCGCATCAGTCCCTTCTTGGTCAACCCGGTGACCGACCGGCTTACTCGGGCGGTGTCGACCGGGAGGTCTCGAGATATCCCTGTCACAGTGTCTTCATAGCCTTCGTAACATCTCCTGAGAACGGCGTACTCCAACGGGTCGAGATCGAAGGGCGCCAGCTTCTCCGTGACACCCTTGGCGACAGCGTTCGACAGGCTTGCCACATAGTATCCCAGGTGATGGATGGGAGGATCAGTCATCAGGTCCTGCTGAGACATAGTTCCCCCTCCTTAGACTACAGATAGCATCAGGGGTCTGGTCCCGATAAGAGGGACGTTCCCGTGACAACAAGCGCCGCCAAAGATTTGACGCAGTTTGGAACTTCGTTTCTGAGTTCCGTTAACCTTCAGTTCGATGATTAAATCCCGTCTTCCCGATAGAAGGGAGATGGACGCATTCAGATTGACAACCACCGGAACGGTAAGGCGCTTATGCCGACCGCACTTTGGCGTCATTGACTCCAAGTTGGCCTTACGGTCTTGTTCCTCTCGTTGTGTCCACTCCGGCTGATGATTCCAACGTCGTCGGTTTAGTTTAGAGCATATAAAAACGATTTGTCGGAATCAACCATTTTTGATGCAAGCGTTGAAAATGCAACAGAAATTTTACAATTGCCGCCCAGGATTCCCCTTCAACATCGGCTGTACGGCTCCGGCGCCGTTTGGAGCGTACCCTGTCTTCTTTGTGGCCGTCCCAGGGATGGGCGGCTTGCACAGCGCCAATGCAAGGTCTTGTTGACTGGAACTTCTATATTGTATCCTGAGTCACTGACGCTAAGACTTCGGCGTCGCGCCTCCGGATGACTGTTTATCCCTTTCATAGCAAAGGTCTAGATTTGACAGCGCTTCGCCTCCGGGTTGCCGCACGTCTCGATTACAGGGCATGGCAGGGCCGTTGATGGCCGAGCAGGCCCTCCAGGATCTGGTGGTCATCGACCTGACCCAGGGGTTCGGCGGCCCCTACGCAACGGCCTTCTTCGCGGGGCTGGGCGCAGAGGTCATCAAGGTGGAGCCTCCAGGTCATGGCGACTGCACCCGTTCTCTCGGGCCGTTCCCCAACGACGAGCCTCACCCCGAAAAGAGCGGCGCCTTTCTCTACCTCAACATGGGCAAAAAGGGCGTCACGCTCGAACTTGATACGGCGACGGGCCGGAAAATCCTTCGGAATCTGGTCACGCAGGCCGACTTTCTCATAGAGACCTTCGCCCCCGGCACGATGGAGGCTTGGGGGCTTGGATATGACGACCTTGCGGGGCTGAACCCGACCGTGATCATGACTTCCTTGACTCCCTACGGCCAGACTGGGCCCCAGAAGGACTGGCTGGACACCGACCTGGTAGGATTGGCGACGGCGGGGAACATCCACCACCTCGGAGACGCGGACAGGGAGCCTGTGAAGACCGGGGGTTGGATGAGCCGCTACCACACCGGCTGCCAGACCTTTGTGGCGTCCATGGTGGCGTTGGCTCACAGGGACATATCGGGTGAAGGGCAGTATGTGGACGTGTCGGTCCAGGAATGTCTCGCCTCTCTGACGGAAGTGGGTTTCTCCAACTACCTTTACGATGGGACGCTTCCCGCGAGGGCTAATCGCTCAGGCCACGGTTGGTACATCGGAGATTTCGGGGCGTTCCCCACCAAGGACGGCACGATAAACGTGGCCCTGCCCATAGCCAACCTGACCTCTTGGAACAGGCTTCTGGGCCTCATGCAGGACCCCGAATTGGAAGACCCCCGCTTTGCGACCCCGGAAGGCAGAGTAGCCCACGAAGACGAAATACGGACCCTCTTCAGCCGCTGGACCTCGGCTCGCACCAAAGCCGAGGCCTATGACGAGGCGCAGCAGAACCGCCTTCCCTTCGGTTTCAACGCCACGGCAGCCGACCTGGCCGCCTCTGCCCACCTGAAGGAGCGAGGGTACTGGGTGGAGGCCGACCATCCCGAGGCCGGAACTCTAACTTACCCTGGCGCGCCCTACATCATGAGCGAGACTCCCTGGCAGGCCGGAAGGGCGCCGCTGCTGGGAGAGCACAATGTGGAGATCTACTGCGACCGGCTGGGATATTCGAAAGAGGACCTGGTCAAGCTCAGGAACGCAGGGGTCATCTAGGTCATGGCGCCGATGTCGAGAAAGCCGTTAGAAGGCATACGGGTCGTCGACTGCTCCCAGATATGGGCCGGTCCCTTTGCGACCAAGGCGATGGGCGACATGGGCGCCCAGGTCATCAAGGTGGAGTCGGCCCGGCGAGTGGACAACACCCGCCGCTACGGTTCCCTGCCTGGGGGAGAACGGGGAGAACATCCATACAATCGGCGCGGAGCATTCAACTCCCGCAACCGCTCCAAGATGGGAGTAACGCTGGACCTGACCACGGAGCAGGGAAAGGACGTCTTCAAGCGGCTGGTTGCTATTGGAGACGTAGTAGTCGAGAACTTTTCCGCCAGGGTCATGCCTGGCCTGGGGCTGGGCTACCATGACCTCAAAGAGAGCAAGAACGACATCATCATGCTCTCCCTGCCCGCGTTCGGCGCCACCGGGCCCCACAAGGGCTACCTGGGCCAGGGATCGAATCTCTCTCCAATGTCAGGCCTGGTGGGAATTTCGGGATACGAGGACCGAGGCCCCCAGTACATAGGCGCCTATACCGACCCTGTCGGAGGCCTGAGCGGACTGGGCGCAGTGCTGGCTGCTCTCCACCACCGCAGACGCACCGGCGAGGGACAGTATATCGACCTGGCCCAGCAGGAAGCGGCGATAAGGTTCTTTGGCGAAACGGCGATGGACTACTCCATGAACGGACGGGTGCACTCCCAGAAGGGCAATAAGCACGTCTTCCGGGCGCCCCACAACTGCTACCCCTGCAGAGGAGACGACAAGTGGGTCGCGATAGCCGTGGGGAACGACGACCAGTGGAAGGCGCTCTGCCGTGCGGCGGGCCACGAGGAATGGGCTTCAGACCCCCGTTTCGCCGATTCTCTCAGACGCTGGAAGAACCAGGCTGAGCTGGACCCGCTGATAGCCGATTGGACTAAAGAGCTGGACCATGTGGAAGTGGCCAGACAACTGCAGGAGGCCGGCGTACCGGCGGGTCAGGTCGCGTCGGTGGCGGAGTTGGTCAACGACCCCCAGCTGAAAGCTCGCGGATTCCTGGAGGACGTGACCCACCCGGAGGCCGGGGCCTTCCCAATGTTGGGCCGCTTCTGGGAACTCAGCAAGACCCCCGGCGGCGTGTCCAGCCCCGCTCCTCTGCTGGGGCAGCACAACGACTACGTGTTCAGGGAGCTGCTGGGGCTGTCAGCAGACGAGATCGGGGCCATGGAGACCGAGGGCGTCACGTCCAACGTTCCCCGTGAGTAGCCTGCCGATAGGCAACCCCTTGCGTCATTGCGGCCCTGCGTCTTTGCGTTCCCCGTCTCCCTTTCGGCGTTCCCATTCAGCCCAGAACTGGTCGGCGTTCTCGCTTGTCAAACCCTTGACCATCGGCTCCTCCAATTAGTTGCAGACGAACATTTCCCGATCCAGCCGGAACCTGGTCAAGCTCTTCCAGCTGATCCACACTTGGTCGTCCGTGTTGCCGACCTGTCGGTTGTCGTGAGGGAAGACCTGGACCCGAATCAAGCCATCGTCGGTGGGCCTCGACATCAAGAACCGGACGTAGTCCCCCTCCTCGATCTGGCCGCTGACTCTCGGGTCGCCGGAATGGACGGTGGCCGGGGACTGGCCCCAGACAGTGGACATCTGGGCCCGCAACCGGTCGCAGAGCGCAAACTCAAGCAAGGATTCGCTGACAGTCGGCGTGGACGTAGGCCCTTCGGCCCTGGGAGTGGAGGTTGACGTTGCTGCTGGAGTATGGGTTGGGGGAACGGTCGTAGGCTCTTGGACGGCGGCGGGGCTTGGCGTGGGCTGACCGTTGCAAGCCACAAGGGACAGGATGGCCAAGACCATCAGTAGAACGGCGAGGATCTGCCTCACTGGGAACGACTGTGGAGGAAACTCCACCGAACACCTCCTAAAGCGCAGTGTGGGGATGCTGGAGCTATCGATCCCTAAGCGTTGTCGGCGTCGCCGAGTCTCTTCACGTATTCCTCAAGAGCCTCAATGACGAGGACACGGATGGGAACGCCCCTGAGAGAGGAATCAGACGAGTCCTAACGTCTCGCAGTCTCGGCGGCGCGGGATACGGCGTCGACCACCGCATCGTAGTTGTTGGGCAGCTCGATGGGCTTGAACGCCAGCTTGGGGTCCACCCCGGCCAGGAGTCCATCATGGTAACCCGTCTTGAAGTCCACGAACTTCAGCCCCGTTGCGGTTGAAACTACGATGGTGCGTTCGTTGGGACCGATCTCGCCCCGCTCCGCCAACTTTATGAGCGCCGCCAGAGCCACTCCTGTATGGGGACACGTGAAGAGTCCCGTTGTGTCCGCCAACGCCGAGGCATGGGCCAACTCGTCCTCGGTGGCCTGCTCCACCACACCGTCGAACTGCTTCAGAATCCGTATCGCCTTCGACACGTTGACCGGGTTGCCTATCTGTATAGCGTTGGCCGCAGTGGGCTGGGCCACGACTGGGGTGAACTCCTCGAACCCGGTTAGGTAGCTCAGGTATAGAGGATTGGCGTTGGCAGCCTGGGCGCATACGATTCGTGGGAGCTTATCTATCAGCCCCAAGTCCCGCAACATCAGGAACCCCATGCCTATGGCCGCGGTGTTCCCCAGGTTCCCGCCGGGGATGATCACCCAGTCGGGGACCTCCCAGTCAAACTGCTGCACCATCTCCACCGAGATGGTCTTCTGTCCCTCGATGCGCAGCGAGTTCATGGAGTTGGCCAGGTAAAAACGCCGGTCCTCGCTGAGCCTTTGCACGATGGCCATGCAACCGTCGAAGTCGGTGTCCAGAGCCAGGGTGATGGCCCCGTTGGCGATGGGTTGGATAAGCTGTGCAGGGGAGACCTTGTCCCTGGGAAGGATTACCACCGCAGGGATTCCAGCGGCGGCGCAATAGGCGGACACCGATGACGAGGTGTCTCCGGTGGAGGCGCATATTACCGCCTCGACGTCGGCGCCCCGGCTGATGATCTCCTTTACGGCCGACACCAGAACGGTCACACCCAGGTCCTTGAACGAGCCTGAATGGGAACTGCCGCACTGCTTCACCCAAAGGTCTTCCAAGCCCAGTCGATTGCCGAACCGTTCTGCCCAGAAGAGGTTCGTGCCTCCCTCGTATATGGAGACTACGTTTTCGTCGTCAATGCCGGGGTAGACCCACTCCTTCTTGCCCCACACACCACTGCCATAGGGGAACTTGGTCCTCATGTAGCGGTCGTCGAAGAGGTCCTTCCAGTCCTGCGGGCTACGCTGCCGGAGCTTGTCGAGGTCATGGACGACTTCCAGCAGACCCTGGCAGTGGGGACAGCGGTAGATGATTTCGGTCAGCCGGTAACGTCCGGGACATCCGAAACTGCATTGAAACCAGGAGTCGAATTCCATGAGTAACCGTCCCGGACCGCTAGACGGGCCTGGCTGGGACTTGGCCGTTCCGTGCCAGCCAGTATTCGAAGCTGTCCGAAAGGGCCATCCAACTCGCCTCAATGATGTTCTCTGAGGCTCCCACCGTGCTCCAGTGACGCTGGCCGTCGGTGGAGTCGATTAGGACCCTTACCACACCCTCAGTCCCCTGTTCCTGCTCTACGACCCGCACTTTGTAGTCAATCAGCCGCACCGCCTCCAGGTTGGGATAGAACCGGAGCAGCGCCTTTCTCAAGGCGTGGTCAAGGGCGTTGACCGGGCCGACACCGTCGGCGGCGGTGTGCATTATCTCGTCGCCCACCTTCACCTTCAGCATGACCTGGGCCTTTATATCGCCGTGGCTGGTGGCGTTGCCGCGGCCTTCAATCATGGTCATGAAGTCCACCAACTGAAAGGGGGGCGTGAAGTCCGGAGACATCTTTCGCACAAGCAACTCGAAGGACGCCTCAGCCCCCTCATACTGGAAGCCCCTGCTTTCCAGCAGCTTGACTTCTTCGAGCAAACGCCGGGCTGTCTGTTGGTCCACCTCGACGCCCATGTCCAGCTCTCTGATTTTGTACAGGATATTGCTGCGGCCAGCCAGTTCCGACACCAACACCCTCTTGGCGTTGCCCACCGCGTGGGGGTCAATGTGCTGATAGCTGTGGTCAACCTTGGCCACTGCCTGGGCATGGAGGCCGCCTTTGTGGGCGAAGGCGCTGGCTCCTACGTAGGGGTGTGCGGGAAGGTGAGGCATATTGGCCACCTCGGCCACGTATTTGCTCACCTCAGTCAGAGACTCCAGTTGCTCGTCGGTGATGCAGTCGAAGCCCAGCTTGGCTTTGAGGTTAGCGACTATGGACAGCAGGTTGGCGTTTCCGCACCGTTCACCATACCCGTTGATGGTGCCCTGCACCTGAGTCACACCCGCGTCAACGGCGGCCAGGGCACCAGCTACAGCGGTGTCTGAGTCGTTGTGGGTATGTATGCCCAAGATGACGGGAGTCGACTCCCTCACTCTGCCGACGATTCGGACAATCTCGCTGGGCAGCGTTCCGCCGTTGGTGTCGCACAGCACGACCGACTCGGCTCCGGCTTCCACTGCGGAGTTCACCACGGCCATCGCGTAGGGCTCGTTGGCCTTGTAGCCGTCGAAGAAGTGCTCGGCGTCAAAGAAGACCCGCCTGCCCTTAGCCGCCAGGAAGGATATGGAGTCGCGCACCATTGCCAGGTTTTCCTCGAGGGAAGTGTTGAGTATCTCGTGGACGTGCAGGTCCCACGACTTTCCCACCAGAGTCACCACCGACGTGTCAGCGTCCAGCAGCGCCTGGAGGTTGTCATCCTGCTCGGCTGTAATGTTGGCCTTGCGGGTGGCTCCGAAGGCGGTGAGAATCGCTTTGCTTAGATTCAGGTCGCGGGCCTGCTCAAAAAACTCGGCGTCTTTGGGGTTGGAACCAGGCCAACCCCCTTCTATGTAGTGGATTCCCAGTTGATCAAGCTTGCGGGCTATGCCCAGCTTGTCGTCAACGGACAGGGAGATGCCCTCGTATTGGGCGCCGTCCCTCAAGGTGGTGTCATACAGTTCGATGGTGGGCGGCATTTCGACCTCTGGTTGGTTGGAAGGGCCGTTTCCGGCTTGATTCTGACCTATTCTAGCGCCCCCACGCCTGTACGCCAAGGGAATCCGCTATCGCCTCTCGGCTGGTCGTCTGCTGGCAATCGTTAGCATCGATCTCGAGCATCGGAACTCGGAACCGGACGGGACGGCGTATAATGGGGACAGGTAAACCGGAGTCGCACAATGAATACGATTGAAGTAGAGACATTTCAAGAGCAATGTCTGGAGATTTTAGAAGAGCTAGACGCCGACGGACTAATCATTACTAAGAACGGCAAGCCAATCGCCCGCGTCATCTCCTATGACAAAGGGGATTCAGACCTAATCGGGAATCTGTGGCACAAGGTCAAGGTTCGAGGCGACATATTTACGACCGGACTGCGTTGGGATAGCGGTGCCCAATCGTGACGCCCACTGTACCGTATTCGAGTCAAGCGACTACGGTTCTGTTGCGGTCGTCGGGTCTGATGACTTGGTGCACGTAACCACACGATCTCCCAACTCCCATGATTCAACGGAGGGGCTGTAATAGAAGTCCCAGTCAGTGCCGCACTCCAGTTCCGCTTGGCTTAGGAAATAGTCGTCGCCAGGATACTCATCGTCCTGCGGGACCGAAAAGCGGTGAGTTACCTGTAACTCCCAGTCACCCGAGCAGTTCACTAGCTCAACCAGCAAACCCTCGGTTTCGTGAGCGTCATTGAAACACTCCCCGATGCTTAAGGAATCAAATCTGACCAACCGGTCCAATTTGGCCGGGTCGCTAACGGACAACCCAAAGCTATCCTGTAAGCAGGTTACAGTCCTGTCGCCGACTCCCCAAACCTCCTTGGACGGAATCCGACGGGAGCTAGTTCGGCGGTCGCAACGTTCGTTCGCTAGTTCTCTGAAGAAGCCGGCTCCAGGATAACTGTCAGATTCAGCAGTGCCGAATGAATTAACCACTCGGCGTTCCCACTCACCGGTACAGGGCACCAATTCTACAAGCAGACTGTCTGTTTCTGGTGCCTCGTTGAAACATTGCCCGGAAATTAGGGACGATATCCTCACTAAGCGGTCCAATTTATTCGGGTCACTATCTGACAACCCAAAGCTGTGTTGTAGGCAATCGACTGTCCGATCGCTTATCGCCCAAGATTCTGCGATGGGGAACAGAATGGTGCTGTACCTGCGGTCGCATCGTTCATATGCCTGTTTGCTGAAGTAATCCTCTCCTGGATAGTTGTCCTGTTCGTCGACTAAGAATGAGTTAAGTGCGCGGTATTGCCAGGGACCGGAACACACCACTATCATGACCGTCTCAATAGAGATGCCCTCAGGCAAGGTAGAATCGATACAGTCGCCCTCTTGAATGTCCACTGTGTGGATTACCGCGCTAAGCGGAGTGCTTGTCGCTGCCTGTCCGGAAGAAGCTTGGTTCGTCGCACGGATATGGTCCGCGTCTGACTGACAGCCAACAATAGTGAATGCCAGCAACAAGGCCACAGCTCCTATCGCCCAAGGAAACTTGATTAACAGTGACTTCACTAACTGAACCCTCTTCAATGCCGCTGACTGGCTCCAAAATCGTCCCACTCGCCTCGCCACCTTAGCATCAGGTTTCCAAGGATCGCCTGGCACGGTCGTATAGGCTGTCGGCCATGGCTGTGATTTCCGCTGACATGGTGAGCAATGTCCGCCATTTAGCCGGGATGGCTTCAACTCCGTAGTATGCTCCAGCGATTTGGCCATAGATTGCGGCGGTGGTGTCAGCGTCGTCCCCAAGATTCGCGGCCATAAGGGCGCCTTCCCGGAAGTCCCGGGACTTTTGGAAGGCCCAGAGAGCCGCCTCCAATGAGTCGACCACGTAGCCCGTTCCTCGGATTTCCGGAGGCTCACGACGTTTGAAGGACCCGTCAGCTACAACTTCTATTTTGTCCGACAAAGGGTCTGTTTCCCAGAGACCTTCCACCGGGCTGTACCGGAGGGAGAGAAGCGTCTCTTTATCCGCTCCCGTTAAAGCGCCGACGAGCAGACCGGCAAAGTAGCGGCAGGCATCCACAGCTTCTTCGGCTCCGTGGGTGGTCCTCGAGCTGTCCGCGCTGCGGTCGACGGCATCGGCAGGGTCTCCGGCTAAGTGCATGGGCACAGGGGCAAGCCGCATCAGGGACCCGTTACCAGCGGAAGACGAACGGGTAGGTCCGGAGTAAGGTTCTCCGGTGTTCTCGAATTCTGCCAAAGCTTCGCGGGTCGTGTTCCCAATGTCCAGGGCAGGCCCGGGGCCCTTGGAAGACATGTAGCCCTTTCGCCACCAACGGACATATCGCTCCATCTGGTCCATGGGGTCGAAGGCGCCCGTTTCAATGAGGCTAGCGGCCAGGCACAGGGCCATCGAGGTGTCGTCGGTCCACTGTCCCGGCTTCAGCCCAAATGGACCGCCGCCTACCATGTCATCAATCGGGTCGAATGTGCCGGGTTTCCTGAACTCCAGCGTAGTTCCGAGGGCGTCGCCGGCCGCCAGACCCAGCAGGCAACCACGGAACCGGTCTTTGGTTGTGTTATCACTCATTGGGCATCCTCTGTAGTATGCTTGTTTTCAACCCAGTTGCGGACATACTGCCTCTGGATGGATCGTTCCGGAGACCTTGGATGGCGCCATATTTTCTCCATTCCCTGCCACCACTCGGCGACCTGGTCAAGGGCCGCCTCTCCAGTGTGTCCACGCCGGACCAACCAACACCCAACCACCGTCCCAGTGCGTCCCACTCCGCCCAAACAGTGGACATAGACGGTCTTGCCGCCGTCCAGGGCGGAGTCTATGGCGTCGAGAATGCCGACCATCTGTTCAGGACTGTCAGGGATGGACATGTCAACAATTGGATGCCGCTCCCAGCCAACCGTTAGCCCACGACGTCCGCCTTCATCTTCCAGGACGCCATCATAAGGCTCCAACTCTCCCGGCTGCGTCAGATCGATGAAGTAGTCGATTCCCGAATCGAACAAGTTGTTCAATCTGACGGCAGCTTGTCGAGGCTTTAGGGCGCCTGGGTACTCTCCCGCCGCAAACCGGCCAGGGATGACCCAGTAGCTGTTCTCTGAAGGCCGTGCGCCTCTGTCGCTCGGACTCATTCGGGGATGTCTCCAATCGGGGCGGGTCTTAGTGCAATGGCTAATTGGAACTGAAATGTTGATTATAGGCCCATGGTTGCAGGCCGACAACGCGATGATCCGGTGTAACCACTACGGGCAATCTGCTGGCCTTGCCTAAGGAAGCTCTCGACCACGACAGAAGGAAGCTCTCGACGACGACAGATTGTTGACACTCCAATTTGGCCGATGATAGAATCCCCATGGCGGCTTCGGCGGCTGGTTGGCGGACCAGAGGCTCGATTGGCCGTGTTCTGTTTTAATGGCCCAGTATGTTTTCGCTCCAACATGGAGGAAAACAACGGACGCCGGACCTTCTGTCAGCGTTAACCCCGGGCGGTGCGCCCACGGAGGAGATGCCATGGTACAGTCGAAACCAGAAATCCACCGTGGATTGAAGGATGTATACCTGGACACCAGCGAGGCCAGCTTCATAGACGGTGAAGTCGGCAAGCTGCTGTACCGAGGCTACAACATCCACGACCTGGCCGAAAAGTCCACCTTCGAAGAGGTCATGCACCTCCTCCTCGTTGGGAAGCTTCCCACCGCGGGCGAACTGAAGGACTTCGACGCCCAACTCAGGCTCAACAGGGAAATCCCGGAGGAAGTGTACACGGTACTGGACATTGTCAAGAACAGCCACCCGATGGACGCCCTCCGGACCGGTGTTTCCGCCCTGTCAGCATTCGACCCGGAAGTGGGAGACAACTCCCCGGAAGCGACGCTGCGGAAAGGGATACGAGTCACCGCCCAGGGCCCGACTATCGTTGCGGCTCACCACAGGATCAGGCAGGGACTGGAGCCGGTGGCCCCTAACCCCAACTTGAACCACGCCGGAAACTTCCTCTACATGCTCATGGGAGAGGAGCCCGACGACGAGACCACAAGGCTCATGGACGTGGACTTCATACTCCACGCCGAGCACAGCGCCAACGCATCGGCCTTCGCCGCCAGAGTCACGGCGTCCACCCTTTCAGACCTCCACTCAGCCATCGTAACCGGCATTGGAGTGCTCAAGGGACCATGGCACGGCGGGGCGGCTGAAGAAGTCATGAAGATGGCAATGGACATCGGCGACGCAAGCAACGCCGAACCCTGGGCCCGCAACCTCCTGGACAGCGGCGGCAAGATAATGGGCTTCGGACACCGAGTGTACAAGGCCGAAGACCCGAGAGCCCGGCACCTGAGAGAGCGCTCCAAGACCCTTGGAGAGAAGCTGGGCAAGCCCCACTGGTTCCAGATTCTCCGCCACCTGGAAGAAGAGGTGATGGTCCCCTACAGGGCCAAGGGCATCTACGTCAACGTGGACTTCTTCGCAGGCTCCATTTACAATCTTCTAGGAATTCCCGAAGACCTGTTCATATCCATCTTCGCCTTGGGCCGCATCCCCGGCTGGACGCTTCAGTGCCTGGAGCAGTACGACGACAACATCCTCATCCGGCCTTTGCTGGACTACACCGGCCCCATGGACGTTGAGTACGTGCCCATAGAGCAGCGGGCCTAACCCACAGCAACGACGCACTTGATATCGAGGGGGCCGAAAGCCCCCTCGATATTGTTTTAGCCGCTTCGAGGGTCCAGAGAGAATGAGCGCAGAGGCAGAAGCTCTCCGCCGTATCAGGGAACGGGGCAAAATCACCTTCGCCGAGTATATGGAAACGGCGCTGTATTGGCCCGACGGCGGCTATTACGCGACCAACGAGCCGGGAGCCGACGGCGACTTCTACACAGCTCCCCAAGCCCATCCCGTCTTCGGGAGTCTAATCGCCGTCCAACTCTTCCAGATGTGGGACATCCTGGGCCAACCTGCACCGTTCCAAGTGGTCGAGATGGGAGCAGGAAACGGAAGGCTCTGCCACGACATCATGTCATTCTCCCCCCAACTTCCCGACGGTTTCAGCCGCGCCCTGCACTATGTCAGCATCGACAGGGCCGTAGAACAAGGCCTGGAAGCAACCCTGCCCTATGACCTGGGCAGGCAAGTAAAGCGCGTGGTTTCCAATACTGTTCCGCTAAAGAACGTGGTTGGCTGCTTTCTCTCCAACGAACTTCCCGACGCTTTCCCCGTCCACCTGGTCACGATGGAAGGTGGAGAGCTGCTGGAGATATTCGTCACAGAAGGCCCGTCCGGGACGCTGACGGAGGAAACCGGAGGACCCTCCACCGACGCCTTGGCCGAACGGTTGGAAGACTTAGGCGTCACGCTGGAAGAGGGTCAGAGAGCGGAAATCAACCTGGAGTTGGAGCCCTGGATGAGGGGCGTGTCGGATGCACTGCTCCGTGGATACATCATCACCATCGACTACGGCGGCCCGGCGTCGGAACTCTACGCTCCAAGCCGCGGGCAGGGCACCCTGTCCGGGCACTTTAAGCACACTCAGACAGCGGACCTATACAAGCGGACTGGCCGCCAGGACCTCACTGCCCACGTGGACTTTTCCACCATCGTCCGCCAGGGCCGAAAGTTTGGCCTGACTCCCATCGGCCTGATCACGCAGGGGCAATTCCTGAACAACCTGGGGCTGGGAGTCTTCGCACGAAAACTGCGCTCCCTGGGTCTAACCCAGCCGGTCCTCGACGCCAACCGCATGGGGATGCTGGACGTGGCCCGGCCGGGGGGAATGGGGGACTTCAAGGTCCTGGTCCAGGGCAAGGGTGTCGAACAACGAGGTTTATGGGGCCTGGATAGAAGCGACGAGGCAACCGAACTGGCAGAACAAGCGGAACCCCCGATGCTTACACCGACCCACGTTGAAGTCCTGGCTGGGCGCTATCCTCATCTGGCTGGCTCGTTGCCAGCCGGAACGTGGGCCGACTTGTTGGGGGACGACGGTTAGAACTTGAGGATGTTTTTGCGCTGGGCCTTAGGGGTTATCATGTGGAGACCTATCACGGCTGTGTAGATCCCTCCCGCGATAATCCCGATGATGGTAAGGAAGGGTCCGCCATAGAGCATCGCGGCGCCGATGACCACAGACCCTCCGAGAAGGTTGCCAAACATTCCCGTTTGTTTCTTCCTCATGCTGTTCTCCTGGAAGACTAAGCCCGCAATATTATATACGACTGCCCCTCGATTGCAATGCAATTTGCCCAGGTATAGCCTAAGCCCCCGCGTTCAAACCCAACTCCGGCGCAACCGGTTTGAGGGCCTCTGTGACGAAGGATATGTGCTCGTCCAGGTCAACCCCAATCTCTTCGGCCCCCATCAGTATGTCGTCCCTGTTCACGTCACGGGCAAAGGCCTTGTCTTTCATCTTCTTCCGCACCGACTTGGGCGTAACGTCGTCGAGGCTCTTGCTTGGTCTGACCAGGGCTACGGCCCGGATAAAGCCCGACAATTCGTCCACTGCGAACACGGCGTGTTCCATAAGAGACTCTCGCTTGACTCCCGTGTGGTCGCCGTGGGACAGCACCGCACGAATGATGTCGTCCGGGTAGCCCCTCTCCTCGAGGATGCGGGCTCCGTAGGACGGGTGGTCCTCAGGAGTGGGCACCGACTCCCAGTCGAAATCGTGGAGCAGCCCCGCAAGCCCCCACCGGTCCTCGTCCTCTCCGTACTTCCTGGCGTAGGCTTTCATCGCAGCTTCCACGCCCAGCAAGTGCTTCATCAGTGTGTCTGTCTTTACAAACTCTTCCAGCAATACAAGGGTTTGCTCCCGGCTGATTTCGGTCATGTCTACTCCTCCTCCTCTCCATTGGCGGACGTTTCGGCGTCGACGGCGGCTGGGCGGGTCTGTTTGGGAGAACACAGGCGGGCTGTAGTGATGAAGCCCGAATGCGCCACCATGCGGTGGGCCGGCCGTACGCTGCGCCCCGACACGTTCCACGGCCTCATTAAGGTTTCCACGGTTTCCACCAACTGGAACCGGGGATCGTTGGCCATCTCCTCACAGAGGCGGTGCACCTGGAGGACTGTGGGCAGGAAACACAACAGGATGCCCCCAGCCGCCAGCGCGGACGCGGCGTTGGTCACCGCACGCCACGGCTCGGGCACGTCCAGCACCACCCTGTCCACGCCTGTCTCCTCGATGCCCTCGTACACGTCTCCCATCTTCAACGTGTGCCGTGACGGGTTCGGCGCCATCAACTGTACGTTCTTCACGGCCTTCTTCACCATGTCCTCCCGGACCTCGTAGGTGACCACCCGACCCCTGGGACCGACAGCCCTCAGCATGGCGGAAGTCAAGGCGCCTGAGCCGATGCCCGCCTCAACCACCACCGCGCCGGGGAAGATGTCCGCCATCATCAGAATGATCCCCTGGTCTTTGGGGTATATCACCTGGCTGCCCCTGGGCATGTGCATCGTCTGGTCGGACAGGGTGGGTTTTACCGCCAGCAGCGTATGGCCCATGTTGGTCCTGAGCCATATACCCTGGTCCTGGCCGATGATGTCCTGGTGTTTAATGGAGCCGGCATGGCTATGGAAGACGCCTCCGTGGTCCAGCGTAAGCAGATGTCGCCTGTCCTTCCGGTCAATGAGCAGGGCCTGGTCGCCCTTTTTGAATTTGCCTCTGGCGCTCATAACTCCCCAATTGTAGCCTAGCGTCTGTGCAGTCTCAATCCGACAGGCGCACCGAGATGTACGCCCGAACAATGCTATCATCGACTCCGACCGCTGTTGCCTCTATCCCCTATTTTGCCGATTAAGCGCCAGCAACATTTCTGTCATTCCGAGCGCAGCGAGGAATCTACGATCGATGCGGGATGACCGCGCCGCCAAGACCTCCGGGGACGATCATCCAGGGACCTATTCCCCCAGTGGCGCCTAGACCATGAACGGCTCTCTTGGATTCCTCACTGACGTTCGGAATGACAGGGTGGGGGCCGTTCGGAAGGACAAATCGGGGACGGTTTGGGGTGACGTGCTGGGTCTGGTCCCGGATGATGCAGAAGGCGTTCGGAATGTCAGGGCGGGTACAATCCGGAGTGACGAGGCCAAGCCGGTCCGGGATAGCGCGGCAACAACGGACTTTGACTTGGGCAAGCCCAGGTTTGATAATAGAAGCATAGATGTCTAGGCAGGTGAAAAGATAATGCCCACCATTGAAGAATCCCTTCGCGCCACCAAGATGTTCAGTGGCGTGTCCGCAGCTGATATGAAGGACCTGTTGGAGCTGTGCGTTCGAACGGAACTGGAGCCCGACTCATTCGTGCTTACCGAAGGCAAACCCGTGGAATGCCTCTACGTACTGGAGTCAGGCAGAGTAGGACTGCGGATGGACCTGGAGAGGCCCGACGGAAGCAGCACCGGCCCCACTACGGTCCACAGCGTGGAAGTCGGGGAAGCATTCGGTTGGTCAGCGCTGGTGCCGCCTTACCTGAGCACCTTGACCGCCATCGCCGTGGAACCGTCAACAGTCATAGCAATCGACGCCTCGCAGCTCAGGGCAGCGCTGGACTCCCACCACTCCATGGGCTACCAGGTAATGTCCAACATCGCCATCCTGATTGCAGAGCGCCTGCACGACACGAGAGAGGCCCTGGCCTACCATCGGAGCTGGGTCGAATATATGGAACGGCGGTCCGACTGACCGGACCGCCGCCTCTCAATTCGCCTGAATTAGGGGCTTTATCCCGCCAGTTTCTCCACTTCCGCCAGGATGTCCCTGGGGTCCGGAAGGGTTCCTGCTTGGTATTCCTGGAAGAACCGGACAATGCCCTCTTTGTCCACGATGATGACCGCACGCTGAGGCGCGCCCCGCTCACCGTTCCAAAGCCCGTAGGCCTTGCACATCTCCCCGTGAGGGTGGAAGTCGGACAGGAGGGGATACGTGATGTTCCCCAGACTGGAAGAGAAGGCCCGGTGGGCCGGAAGACTGTCGCAGCTAATGCCCAGCACCTGGGCATCCTTCTCCTCGAACAGGGCGTTGGCCATCCTGAACGAGGAGACCTGGTTTGTTCAACCGCCTGTGAAGTCGAAAACGTGGAAGGACAACACCACCAGCTTGCTACCCTTGTAGTCGCTCAGCTTGATAGTGTCCCCTGTGTGGGCCGGAAGACTGAAGTCCGGCGCCGCCTGGCCTACCTCGATTGCCATGCTGGCCTCCGTAACAATGGACTTGACCTAGAGATTGCTGACTGCTTGCCTGACCTCGTCATAGTCGGGCTCGTTGGCCGGAGAGTCCCCGACCCACTGGTAGCGGAGAATTCCATTGCCGTCGATGACGAACACAGCCCGCTTACATGCCACGTATCCCTCCAGACCGGCCAGGTTCGGAAGGGGGACATCGTAGGCGTTGGACGCTTCCCGGTTGAAGTCGCTCAGCAGGGGGAAGTTGAGGTTGTTCTGGTCGGCGAACACCTTCTGAGAAAAGGGCGGGTCCACGCTGACGCCAAGCACCTGGGCATTCAGAGAGTTAAACTGGTCCAGTCGGTCTCTGAAGGTGCACATCTCCGTGGTGCAAACGCCGGTGAAGGCGCCTGGGAAGAAGGCCAGCACTACATTCTGACCTTTGAAGTCATTCAAGTCTCTGGCCTGGCGGTCCTGGTCATACAGCTTGAAATGGGGGGCCGGCTGGCCGACTTCTACGCTCATGTCACACTCCTGGTCAAAGCGCCTCGTTGGTGGGGAGGCGCCGGATGGGGTCGCCGACATTATAGACCAATAACCGCCCCCGTTCTATAGAAACGCAGCTATCACGCCATTGCCCTGCCAAATCCGCTGGGTGTATATTCCTCCAAACATTCCAGGTCTGGACAAGGAGGCTGTTTGGCCGAGACGCCTCGCGACAAGACCGACACCGCCGGCGCTGCCGTCCATTCAGGAGCGGCGACGATGGAGCCGCTCGACGTCCCCACGACCAAGGACTCTGTCCGGTTCGCCCACCCCAGCGAGGCCGAGTTTGCCCGCATCCTGGACTTCTACGGTGTCCGCTGGGACTACGAACCCCGGTCCTTCGCCCTCAAGTGGGAAGGCGACCGGATGCAGGAGATGTTCACCCCCGATTTCTACCTTCCCGACCTGGACCTGTACGTAGAGTTGACCACTCTGCGACAGAAGCTGGTCACCGAGAAGAACCGGAAGCTCCGCTCCCTCAAGGAGTTGTACCCGGACGTCAACGTCAAGCTCCTTTACAAACGCGACTATCACCGCATTCTCGCCAAATTCGGCTATGGGCCGCTGGCTCAGGAGGAACTCCAGGGAGTGGACCGGGCGCTTTTCGACGCTGAGCAGGTCCAAAAGCGGGTCCGGGAGCTGGGGAGGCAGATTTCTCGCGACTACGCGGGTTCACAACCCGTGCTGGTGGGAGTTCTTAAAGGGGTCATGTGCTTCATGGCCGACCTGATGCGACAAATATCGTTGCCTCTGTCGGTGGAGACCATGTCCATTTCTCGCTTTGGGGTCAACGAAGAGGGCGTCAAAATCACCAAAGACCTGGACGTCGACATCAAGGACAAGCACGTCCTCATGGTGGAAGACATAGTGGACACAGGCATGACCTTG
This sequence comes from Dehalococcoidia bacterium, assembly GCA_034422875.1. Taxonomy (GTDB): domain Bacteria; phylum Chloroflexota; class Dehalococcoidia; order Lucifugimonadales; family JAGWBF01; genus DAOUJI01. The sequence continues at coordinate 39,660 of DAOUJI010000035.1, forward strand.
AACTATCTGCTGAACTATATACACACCCGGCAACCGGCCTCCATCAAAGTGTGCACACTCCTGGACAAGAAAGTCCGGCGTCTCGTCGACGTGCCGTTGGAGTACGTGGGGTTCGAAATCCCTGACGAGTTCGTGGTGGGATACGGACTGGACTACCTGGAGCGGTACAGGAACCTGCCCTTCATCGGAGTCCTGAAACCGACCGAATAGGTCCCCCCGGATGCCCGGACCTCAGACCTTGGCAAAACACCCTCTTCCTATCGGAGAGAGATGGGGAGAGGGTGAATAGACAGAATTCTCCAGGCGTGAATCCATTGTAGACGGGCCCTAGGCCGTCTGATATATTGAATTAACGAGTGAGCGGGGACCTCTCCCTTGGCTCCCGCACTGTAACAGGCGTAGCGATACGCCCCGATTCACGAAGATCCGGCGGAACTCTGACAACTGCTGCGAAGGCCCATTTGAGAGCGCCATCCGGGAGAGTTGATGTCCAGCAAGTTCGAAAGGGAGATTGAGGAAATCCTCAAGCAGGCCGAGGAGGTCCTTCCCAAGGACCGTTCCCAGCGTCAGGAACCAAAGGCCGCCGAAAGCGTCCACCCCGGGCCGATCCATAAGCTGACCGGCGGCAGGGGCCTCAAGATATCGGCCGGTAAACTGATGCTGGTCAGCTTTGCTTTGCTCCTTGTGGCGATGATACTGGGCGCCACGGGAATCGGCTACGTCCTCCAGCTTGTTATCGCCGGACTGGTGTTGTTCGTAATCGCCTACGCTCTCTTCTTCGTAAGGCCTGGGACGCCGCGGTACCAGAAGAAATGGCGCGGCCGCACTGTTGACGAACAGGACTCCTTGTTGGAGCGCCTGCGCCGATGGCTTAGGAGCTAACAGCGCCTCGGCGCTTTAGCTGGCGTCGCTCCCCGAACCCCTCTGCATGGAAGCCTCTTCCAGCAGCCTCTCCAGAATGAGCTGGGATTCAGCTTTTCTCATGTCCAGGCATGAGATGGAGACCGCCCTCCAGAGGACTCCCGTAGAGACCCGCGCGTCTACTGACTCTCCCAGCGGCGGGACTCCCACCCCCAGGGCTTCGGCCATGCAGCGGGCAGCAGCCATGCCGCTGCGGGTGAGGTGGCAACGGGTCAGGGCACGGCCCTCGTGGAGAAGGGTGACTCCCTGTTTGTTCTGACGGAGGGTTACACGCACATGGGCCTTGGGCACAGCGATGATTTCGTCGGCGTACTCCAGGGCCTTCTTTCTACTCGTACCCATGGAAAGCTAGACGGCGCACTCCCCTTCGCCCCGTTCCAGCTTGTACAGTTCTTCCTTCTTCCAGTCCATGTAGAGGTCCTGGGTGTCCGGTCCCAGAGGACCCACCTCCCGGTAGGGAGCGGCAATCTCGGCGAAGGGTTCCAGGCCTACCCGGTCCACGAAATCAATGAACTCCTCGCCGTCGTCACGGTTGGACTTGTAGTAGGCCACGAGGTCCTTCACGAACTCCGGCGCTCTCTTGGAGGGCACTTTCACTCCGGGAAGCCTCTGGCCGATGCGCGCCTCCTCTACGGTCTTCTCTCCGTAGTATCCGCCCAGGAACAACTCGTAGGCCGGAATCTGGAGTCCTCCGGGGCCCTTCAAAGCCGCCCCGTGGAAGCCAATATGAGCGATGTGGTGGAGGCCGCACCCGTTGGGGCAGCCGCTCATCTTGATGTGCATCTTCTTGACCAGAGGGTCGTCCAGATGGCCGTTCAGCGACTCCAACTCTGTGCGTATGGCTTCCCCAAGGCCCATAGACGACGTGATGCCCAGCTTGCAGCTGTCCGTGCCAGGGCACGAGACCACGTCGGTGATGGTGTGGGCTTCCGCCCCTGCCAGGCCGATTTCCCGAAGTTCCTTCCACACGTCATACAGGTATGCCTCAGGCACCCAGCGGAAAGCCAGGTTCTGTTCCTGGGTCGTCCTAGCCCGGCCGCCTGTGTACTTCCGTGTAATGTCAGCCAGGGCTCTGAACTGGTTGACGTATATGTCGCCCAGCGGCAACTTTACGTAGGCTACAAAGTAGCCTTCCTGCTTCTGGGCCACAGTGTTGGTGTTCTTCCACAACAGAAACTCGGGAGGGTATTCCTGTTCGCCTCCGTTTGGAGATGCCGGAATCGTCGGCGGGACCTCGTTATGAAGCTCGTCGAGGTTCATTAGAGGTTTGGGGTCGATGGGCCCCACCTCTTTCAGTTCTTCCTCCACCATCTCTTTGAAGGCGTCGAAGCCGATGCGGTCTATCAGCACCTTGATCCGGGCCATCATCCGGTTCTTCCGGAGCATGTCGGACCTGTCGAATATCCTCCACAAGGCTTCGGCCACCCTCAGATAGTCTTCCTCAGGAATGAACTCGTAGAGAACGTGGCCCAGCCTGGGCATGATTGAAGTGCCGCCTCCAACCACCACCTTGAAGCCCCGCTTGGCGACTCCGCCCTCCTCTCGGAGCTGGGCTATGAACGACAGATCGTGGATGGCGCTGGCGACAGCGTCCTGGTCGGGGCATCCGTTGAAGGAAGTCTTGAACTTCCTGGGGAAGTTCTGGGTCACCGGATGCCTCACGGCATACCTTACATATGCGGCCAGGTGCGGCGTCGGGTCGAACACCTCACCCGAGTCAACTCCGGCCAGCGGATTTCCGACCACATTCCTAACGGTGTTTCCGCAGGCCTCTCGAGTGCTGAGGCCGACTGTTCCGATGAGGCGTATGGCGTCGGGGGTCCGTTCCAGGGGAATGTGGTGGAACTGGAAGTTCTCCCTTGTGGTCACGTGGCCTTTCGCCAAAGGTGCGTACTCTTCGGCTAGTTGCCCCAGGACGTCCATTGCTTCCGGGGTCAATATTCCCCCGGGGATTTTCACCCTGAGCATCTGGGCGTCCGGCTGACGCTGCCCGTAAACCCCCTGTCTGAGCCTGAATGGCATGAACTGGGTGGGCTCACGTTCCCCCGCGCGGAACGCCTTGATTTCTTCTTCCAGGTTGACCGCTTCCTGTTCCATATAGGGAATGATTCCGACGGACTTCCCGGCCAATTCCATGCTGCTCTTGTGAATATCTTGCTGTGATGCGACGTTAGGGTCGGTGACTCCACTGCTCACGTTGTCCTCCTGTCGGAAAAAGGAAAAGGGCGTTTACTGGGCTTGATTTAGACGAATGCCTCCGTTGCCGCGGCGGACCCGCTCTTAAGAGGGGCGTGTACAGAGGTGAAAAAGGTCATCTTTGGGGCGCATTGCAGACAGTCTAGACTTGGCGTATGAGCTTGTCAAGAAACCCGCTGCCATTGATACACAGTATTATGAGCTTGACACTATATTGCGTTCTCGCTAATATGTGCTACAAGGGGTAGCAGAGTGCCCCTTGGTACACAACGCCTGGTGCGGAAAGGAAAAGGTGAACTGAATTGAACCCATTCAAGTTCCTTGCCGACCTGGTGGGCTCTGGAAGCCGAGTAAAGCTTGCTGCAGAGGAGGCTGAAAAAATCCTCACAGAGGCGGAGGAGCAGAAGAGACAAATGCTCCTGGACGCCCGCGAGGAGTCCGTGAAGTTGCGTTCATCCGTTGAAAACGAATTGCGTGATCGGCGCAAGGAAGTTCAACGGCAGGAGCGCCGCCACAGTCAGCGGGAAGAGAACCTGGAAAAGAAGGCTCAATCCCTGGATGAACGTGAAAACGGACTGGTCAAAACCCAAGAGACCCTGGAAAAGTCCCGGGAAGAGATCAACACCATAAAGACCCAGCAACTCAAGCAGCTTGAAGACATCGCGCGACTCTCCTTTGCCGACGCCAAGGAGATGCTTCTCAGGAAGACCGAAGACGAGATGAAGCATGAATTGGCTAAGATGTATTGGGAGTTGGACCGCGAGATGAAAGAAGACGCGGATCAAAAAGCCCGCAAGGTCGTTACATTAGCGATACACAGGTTGGCGTCCGATGTGGTGTCAACCCATACAACCTCGGTGGTTCCCCTGCCCAGCGACGACATGAAGGGCAGGCTAATTGGACGAGAGGGACGCAACATTAAAATGTTGGAGTCCCTCACCGGTGTGGACGTGATTATCGACGACACACCGGAGATCGTGACCATATCCTGCTTTGACCCCATTCGCAGGGAGACCGCTCGAATCGCCCTCACCAACCTGGTGCAGGACGGACGAATTCAGCCGGCCCGCATAGAAGACATGGTCGGCAGGGCCCAGAAGGAAATCGACGAGACCATCCAGAGAGAGGGAGAGAAGGCCACACTAGACTCTGCAGTGGCTGGCCTGAACCCTGAACTGGTAAAGCTGTTGGGCAGGTTGAAATACCGCTACAGCTACGGTGAAAACGTCCTGCTCCATTCCGTCGAAGTGTCACGCATAGCCGGAATGCTGGCGGGAGAGATTGGCGCGAACATCGAGGTCGCCAAGGCGGGAGGCCTGCTCCACGACATCGGCAAGGCCCTCACCCACGAGGTGTCAGGTCCCCACGCCGAAATCGGAGCGGAAATCGCCCGCAAGTTCGGTATCCACCCCGAGGTCTACCGAGCGATCATGGAGCACCACGACGAGGAGCGCGGCTCCGTGGAGGCGTTCCTGGTAGCGTCGGCTGACGCAATAAGCGCGGCGCGACCCGGCGCCCGCAAGGAGAGCGCCGAGCACTACGTCAAGCGCCTGGCCGAACTGGAAGAGGCCGCCACAAGCTTCAGCGGAGTCGAAAAGGCTTACGCCATCCAGGCTGGTCGAGAGGTGCGGGTCATGGTCAAACCCGACCACATGGACGACTACGCGGCCACCATGCTGGCCAGGGACGTTGCCAACAAGATAACCAACGACCTGATTTTCCCAGGCCAGATAAAAGTGACGGTCATCAGGGAAACCCGCTCCATAGAATATGCCCGCTAGGGCGGGTGGAATCGAGTAAGACGATATCGGGCCTGGCGTCGGTGACCCGCACCAGGCCCGAAGCTATTTCAGTCCGCGCTCCCCGGTAAGCATGACATCTCCTCTTGTATTACAATGACCTGTTCTGCAGTTGGCGAAGGACTGGCGTAAGTGTTAATCTTAGTCTCGGAAAGGACCATCTCTTGCGGATATTAATGATAGGCGACGTGGTAGGGAAACCTGGCCGACAAGCGGTCCAGAACGTCCTGCCCGGGCTCCGCCGGGAATATGACGTGGACGTGGTCGTCGCCAACGGCGAGAACAGCGCCGGCGGATTCGGCGTGACCCCCGAGACGGCCCACGACCTGTTTTCGGCGGGAGTGGACGTAATCACCTCAGGGAACCACATCTGGAAACAGAAAGAAGTGGTGCCCTACATTGATGAGGAGCCGGCTCTCATCCGACCGGCCAACTACCCCCCAGGGGCGCCGGGACGCGGCTATGCGAAACTGGGCAACACTGCGGTGGTTAACCTAATGGGACGGGTCTTCATGAGCCCACTGGACTGTCCATTCCGCACCGCCGACGAGGTCCTGCGCGAAATCGGCGCCAACGGCAACGGCAACGGCATGGCCATCCTGGTGGACTTCCACGCCGAAGCCACCTCGGAGAAGCAGGCCATGGCCTGGTACCTGGATGGCAGAGTCAGCGCTGTGGTGGGCACCCATACCCATGTTCCCACCGCCGACCCGCGCATATTCCCCCAGGGAACAGCCTATATTTCGGATGTGGGCATGGTTGGGCCTCAGAACTCCGTCATCGGCACCGACGTACAGTCTGTGCTGGAGGGATTCCTGACCCAGATGCCCAAACGGTTCAGCGTCCCTCAGGGCCCGGTCCAGTTCAACTCCGTTCTCGTGGAGTTGGACGCCGACGGACGGGCCACAGACATTCTGCGAATAGACCGGGTACTGCCCTAGACATGGCGCTCGTAGACCTACACCTACACACCACAGCCTCTGACGGACGTCTTACACCATCCGAACTGGTGGACCTGGCCGCGGCACAGGGTCTCAGGGCCATCTCTATCACCGATCATGACTCCACCGAGGGATTGCCAGGGGCGATCGAGGCCGTTCGGAGACATCCGGGTCTGACTCTCATACCTGGAATTGAGCTCAGCGCCGACGTCCCCGGCAACGAGATACATATCCTGGGGTACTACATTCGACACGACGACCCTGACGTGCAGGCGATGTTGACGCAGTTCCGACAGGGGAGACAAGACCGGGGCCGGAGAATGGTCGAGAGTCTTCAAGAGATGGGCATGGAAATCACATGGGAACGGGTGCAGGAGCTGGCTGGCGAGGCCGCCATAGGCCGCCCTCATGTGGCCGAAGCTCTGGTGGAAGGCGGATGGGTAAGGAACACTGACGAGGCGTTCAAAAAATACATCGGTCGCAACGGACCTGCCTATACCGAAAGAGCGAAGCTAAGCCCGACCGACGCCATCAACCTGATAAAGTCATGGGGCGGCGTCCCCGTCATGGCACACCCCTTATACGTGGACGACTACCTGAATCACGTTGCCGATTTGACGGCCGCCGGGTTGGTAGGCATGGAGGTCCACTACGCCAAGTTCTCCCCCGAACAGATTGAAGAGCTGGCCAGAGTGGCCGACAGGTTCGGGCTGGTCCCCTGCGGAGGCAGCGACTTCCATGGCATACCAGACCGTGACGAGCGACTTCCCGGCTCCAGCGGACCTCCACTAGAAACTCTGGAGCTGCTGAAGAGCCACTCCCAGACCAGCTAGGGAATTCCCTTGGAACTGGCAGCCCTTTACGTCTACGCCCTTCTCGTAGGTTCCGTTCCCACCGCATATCTCATCGGGCGATTGGTCAAGGGCATCGACATCCGCGGCTTCGGCAGCGGCAACGTCGGCGGTTCCAACCTCTTCGAGGCCGTCGGCGGCCGATGGTTGATACCATTGGGTCTGTTTGAGCTGTTCGCCAAGGGCGGCTCTCCCTTGTGGATTGGGTTGTACGTCCTCGATTTGGACCGTTCGTCCATTCTGTTAACGGGACTGCCGTTGGCAGCCATTGCAGGAAACAACTGGTCCCTGTACCTGAAGTTCACCGGCGGCAGGGGGATAGCCGTGGCGTTGGGGGCGCTATTTGCCCTGGGACTCAACGAATGGTGCCAGCTCCTGATCATCTTCTCGGGGATCGGGTTGGCCGGGTGGTTCATCACCAGGAGCTCCGGGGTATGGGTATTCATATCCCTGCTGCTGCTGCCTGTGTGGAGCGTATTGCTGGGCCAGCCACTTGCCGTCACATGGTTCTGTGTGGGACTATTGGGATTAGTGACGTTGAAACGCCTGACTTCCAACTGGAACCCTCCTCCGCCTGGGGAGCCTCTCCATCAGGTCTATTTCAACCGATTGTTGAGGGACAGGGACGTGGCCCGGCGAGAAGACTGGATACAGCGACGTCCAGCGGAACAGATACAGGAGCAGCCTTGACCCAGTATCAGCCCGACGAACCTTTCAGGGGTGAGCATGAAGCCGGGAGCGAATCCGCCGGACTAGCCCGGTGCGCGCGCCACCCCGCCATAGAAACCGGACTCGCCTGCGGGCGGTGCTCGACCTACATCTGCCCCAGATGCATGATACCGACTCCGGTGGGAGCCCGGTGTCCCGACTGCGCCCGAGTCACCACGCTGCCCACCTACGACGTCCAACCCTCTTACGCCGGCAAGGCCATGCTCGCGGGGCTTATCTCCGGCGTTGTCGTGGGATTCATCTGGTGGTTTGTTTTGGACAACCTGGCTGTGCCCTTTCTCCCCTGGCTGTTGTCCTTCGTCGCGGGGTACGTCATAGGAGAAGCCGTCAGCCGTTCCACCAACCGGAAGCGCGGTCAGACCCTGGCTCTGGTCGCTGGAGCAGGCACGGCGGCAGCTATAATCGTGGTCATCGTGATGTCTTCACCCAACTCAGTGGGCGACTGGCTGTTCCTGCTGATATTCGGAGGTCTGGCCGGTTACGTGGCCGTAAATCGGGTGCGCTAACTGCAGAGGCTTCTAGAGCTTGCCTGCCCCGTTGAGTTGCTGCTCACTGACCTCGCTGACCGTCACCGGCTCCAGGTCCAGGGGTTTGTCATCTCCCCGGACCAGCGCTTCAATCCGAGCGGCCACCTCAGGGTTCTGCTCCAGAAACTCCTTGGAGTTCTCGCGGCCCTGCCCCAGCTTTACATCGCCGAAGGAGTAGAAGGCGCCCGCCTTTTTGACGACGTCCTTGGTCACTCCCAGGTCCAACATGTCGCCCATCTTGCTGATGCCCTGGTTGAACATGATGTCGAACTCGGTGGTCCTGAAGGGCGGGGCGACCTTGTTCTTAACGATGCGGGCCCGCACCCTGTTGCCCACGACCTCAGAACCCTGCTTGATGGACTCGGCTCGCCTCAGGTCTATGCGCACGGAGCTGTAGAACTTCAACGCTCGGCCACCCGGGGTAACCTCGGGGCTGCCGTAAACCACCCCCACCTTCTCCCGGAGCTGGTTGATGAACACCACGGCCGTCTTGGAATGGTGTATGGCGGCGGTCAGCTTCCGCAACGCCTGGGACATAAGCCTGGCCTGCAGCCCCACGTGGGTGTCCCCCATATCCCCTTCCAACTCTGACTTGGGCACCAGCGCCGCCACGCTGTCGACGATGACAGTGTCCACTGCGCCGCTGCGCACCAGGTACTCCGTTATCTCCAGGGCCTGCTCGGCGCTGTCGGGCTGGGCGATGAGCAGGTCTTCAACCTTCACGCCGCAGTTCGCCGCGTAGGAGGGGTCCAGAGCGTGCTCCACGTCAATGTAGGCGGCTGTCCCGCCCGTCGCCTGGGTGGACGCCATGATGTGCAGGGCCAGGGTGGACTTGCCCGCGGATTCGGTCCCGAATATCTCCGACACCCTGCCCTTGGGAATCCCGCCCACTCCCAACGCCACGTCCAGGGACAGGCATCCCGTGGAGATCACCTCGGTGACCAGCTTGTCTCCCCCCGCACCCAGACGCATAATCGAGCCCTTGCCGTACTGGCGCTCGATTTGCGATATGGCAATGTCCAGGGACTTCTCTCGTTCCGTTGTCATCGTTCCTCCCGCCTTTCCGCACTGTTCGGAATATTATATAGAACATCCCCGGCCGTTCCGCCACCCCCTGATGTCAGTCGTCGACTTTTCGCCCCTCTTCCCTATCCGATATCCACTGGCTTACCCGTGTCTGCAGATTCATACGCGGCCAGGACCACCCTCAGGTCGCGGCTTCCGTCCTCAGCAGAAAAGAAGGGTTCCCGATCCTCCCGGATGCAGTCAGCAAATTCACTGAACATGTCTCTCCAGCCCATGTCCTCCGCATCAAACTGGAATTCAGTGCCCCCTGTCGAGTCCTCCAAAATCACCTTTCCCTGTAGTACGTCGACCTGGATGCGGCCCTTGGTTCCGGTCACTACGATCTCCGCCTTCCTGCGGCTGACTGTGTTGCCGGTGGAAAAGTTCAAGATGCCTACGGCTCCATCGGCATAATCGACCGTTGCAGCCATGCCGTCCTCTCCTTCCATATCCGCCGACACCCTGGGAAGAGTTCTGGCAAAGATACTCACAGGCATTCCACCCATGTGGACCAGGTGGTCCACGACATGTATGCCGCCGTCGATGAGAACGCCGCCGCCGTTCATCTCCAGGCTGTTCCTCCAGTCGTCGGCGATCTGGTCCTCTTCGGTCTGAACCTGAATGAGTCTGACCTGACCGACAGCCCCGTTGTCCAACAGTTCCCTGCACTTCCTCACCGACGGTATGAACCATGCGTTCTCCGCCACCATGAGCTTAACTCCAGCGTCGTTGGCGGCTTCGCTCATGGCTCCCGCTTCCTCCAGCGTCCGGGCGATGGGTTTCTCCATCAATATGTGCTTGGCATGTCTGGCGGCGAGCAGCGCGTGGTCCTTGTGCAAATGATGGGGAGTCACAAAGTACATGGCCTCCACTCGGGGATCCGACGCCGCATCTTCATAGCTGCCGAAGAAACCCTGTCCCCGGAACCTGTCAGAATAGTAACGGGCGCGGTCCAGGTCACGTGAGGCATAGAACAAGTCTAACCCTTCCATCCCCTGAATGGCCCTTGATACGGTATATGCGTATTTGCCGCATCCCACGATACACAATCCAAGACCCATGAAACTCCCTCCTGAACACGATGCAGGACCCCTGGGCTTGCGTTCTGGAACCAGGAACCTTGCATAAATATAGTAATATGGTGTATTATATAAACATAGGTTAGCAGGTATGAAGAAAGCGGCGCGAGGTATACACAAGAGCAATCGGGGCCGGAAGGTCCCGCCATAGCCGTCCCGAATCTTCGCTCCTAGACAACAGTTTCGGTCAATGTTCATTGGTTGCGGTGAGTTTATGACGAATCCCAACATTGAACAAACGATATATCAGCTAAGGAGGAATTGACATGACCGCAGAGAGAGACACCCAACGAACGGCAGACAGCTTGCCGGTGATGAGCGACTTGACAGTCCGGGACCTCGAGATGCTCCCCAGGATGGACGAGCTCAGCAAGCTCACCACCATTCCTGTGGAAGGTTCCACCAACATCTACGACGAAGTCATTGCGGCGGTGGCTGGGTTTGCCGCTAAGGAAGTCGACGGAGTGGCTGACGTAGGCACCAGCTCCATAGGCCGGGTCTTGTCGGAACGGTTCTCCGGGGCCAACCGCCGGGCCAGAGGAGTCACGGTGGAGGCCGGCCAGAGGGAAGCCATTCTCGACCTCACCATAAGGGTCTACTACGGAGTCAGCATACCCCACGTGGTCACAAATCTCAGGCAGAACGTGGCCGACAGGGTATTGAAGATATGCGGCCTTATCGCCAAGGAAATCAACGTGCGGGTGGCCGCCCTGGAGTTCAGCGACTCCATGCCAAGCCGGGTCCGGTAGGCCCGGCCTCGAAAACCAACTCAACAGATTCACAAACAAGGAGCGATCATCATGTTACAGAATGTCATAGACCGGGAAATGGAGACCAAACTCGCCGAACTGGAGACAGTGTCCGAAATATCGGTCAACGGCGAGACCTCCATCGACGATGAGGTCATCGCGTCCATCGCAGGAGTCGCATGCAAGGAAGTGGACGGAATCTCCTCATTGGGAGCCGCGTCCATCCGTAGAAACGTCGGCGAACTGCTGGGCATGGCTAACCACCGGGCCAGGGGCGTGTTCGTGGAGGCGGGACGGCGGGAGGCCATACTGGACATAGAAATCCACGTCTTCTACGGCCACTCCATACCCTGGCTGGTGGCCCAGGCCAGGGAAAACGTTGCCCGCAGATTGCTGGAATTCTGCGGCCTGGTGGCCAAGGAAATCAACGTGCAGGTCGTGGGCATGGAATTCCCGGACCGCATGCCCGGCCGGGTCGAATAGCCCCTAAAGCTGCTCGTTCGGACCGATTGGACGGCGTCGGTGTCAGCACCGGCGCCGTTCTCTATGCCCAATTCGGCGTCTGAGCCCGAATCCACGTTTTCGAAGGGGCGGATTTTTGGTATACTCCCTGCGGTCTCTTGCAAACCCTGGCCGCACGTCGCAAATTGACAGGTCAGGGAGGGGAATTTATCATGCAAGGGCCGCGCCGGTTCCGGGCGGCATCCCTTCATAGGCTGTCCCTGCCGGACAATGCCCACGCCCGCTAAAGAGGAGGTGAACCCTTGCGAGACTTCGAGTTCAAATCCGCAAGAACTGTGGACGAAGCTGTTTCCTTGATGGCAGAGAAGGGCGGCCAAGCCCGCGCTCTGGCCGGAGGGACCGACCTGCTGGTCCAACTGCGAGTAGGACGCAGAAGCGCCGAGCGCGTAGTGGACGTCAAAGACATACCCGAAACCAACGCCCTGGACTACAACCCGGAGAGCGGCCTCAATCTGGGCGCCGCCACTCCCTGCTACCGCATCTACCAGGACGACACAGTGAACAAGGTGTACCCCGGCCTGATAGACGCCGCCGCCATGATCGGAGGCATCCAGATACAGGGCCGTGCCAGCATCGGCGGCAACCTGTGCAACGCTGCGCCCAGCGCCGACGGCATCCCGCCCCTCATCATGCTGGGAGCGGTGGCCGTGGTCGTCGGACCCAACGGCTCCCGAGAGATAGCGGTTGAAGACTTCTGCTCAGCGCCCGGCCAGAACGTGCTGACCGACGGCGAGATTCTGGTGTCCATCAAGATTCCGACTCCCGCGGCCAACGCCGGCGCCCACTACCTGAGGTTCATACCCCGGAACGAAATGGACATCGCCATAGCCGGAGTCGGTTCGTCCGTGGTGTTGGACTCCGACAAGAGGACCATCGCGTCAGCCAGGGTCTCCCTGGCTTCGGTGGCGCCCACGCCTCTGTTCGTCAAAGAAGCCGGAGACGCCCTGGTGGGCAAGGAAGCCAGCGACGCCAGCTTCGAGGCCGCCGCTGAGGCTGCTATGGAAGCCGCCAAGCCCATCAACGACATGCGGGGCACTATCAAACAACGCAAGCACCTGGTGGGAGTGCTGACCCGACGCACCCTCCGGGGAGCCGTAGACCGAGCTAAGGAGGCTTAGGATGGCCGGAAAGATACACATTCAGACCAGAATAAACGGCGAAGACGTAGACTTTCTGTGCGAGGCCCGGCAAAGCCTCCTGGAAGTCCTCAGGGATGTTCTTGGCATGACCGGCACCAAAGAGGGCTGCAACGACGGAAACTGCGGCGCTTGCACCGTCATGTGGGACGGCCGCATCGTGACTTCCTGTCTCGTGCTGGCAGTCGAAGCCCAGGGCAAGGACATCACCACCATCGAAGGCATAGCCAGCGTGGACGGCCTGCACCCTGTGCAGACCTCCTTCCTGGAAAACGCGGCGCTCCAGTGCGGCATATGCACTCCGGGCTTCATCGTAGCCTCCAAGGCTCTCTTGGACGCCGAGCCGGACCCGGACGAGGGTCGGATACGTCACTGGCTGGCCGGAAACCTGTGCCGCTGCACGGGCTACGACAAGATTATCCGCGCGGTCATGGACGCCCGAGACAAGATCAAAGCGGGCGGCTAGGCCCCCTTGACCAAGACCTCTTCCCCCTCAGGGGGAAGATTGAGATGGGGGTGGGAACGAAGCAGTGAACGTCAAGGCTTCGTCAACGACCAGGGAACAACTTTCATCGGTGATATACGGTAGGCCATTAGGACGAGGAGGTCTGTTTTAACCGACAGGCCTCTTATGTCATATCAGGGACTTTGGACTCCAGCATGGTCGGGATAGACAGGAAAGTGAGGCGGGAATGACTTCCAACATAGTACTCTCCAACACCGAATATCGAGTGGTGGGCACCAGGCCCATCCGACACGACGGGACAGACAAGGTGACCGGCAGGGCCCGGTATGGCGCCGACATCAGCCTGCCCGACCTGCTCCATGCCAAGGTCCTGAGGAGCCCCCACGCTCACGCCCGCATCAAGTCCATAGACTATTCCAAGGCGCTTGCAATGCCGGGCGTACGGGCCGTCGTAACCGCAAAGGACCTTCCCCAACCCTCGGGCAAGGTCATGGACCTGGGGGAAGGCGCCATGCACAATCCCCTGTTCTTGAGCAACAACTGTCTCGCCAACGAGAAAGTGTTGTACAAGGGCCACGCCGTGGCCGCCGTGGCAGCGACCAGCGCCCATGAAGCCGAGGAAGCCTTGGCTGCCATCCAGGTGGAGTACGAGGTATTGCCGTCCGTGGTGGACGTGAAGAGCGCTATGGCTGAGGGCGCGCCCATCCTCCACGAGAAGCTGGCCAACTTGAACAACCCGGCAATGCGCATGGGCGGCTACCGGGACGACGACGACGCCTCCGCCGCCACCAACGTGGCCAACGATTTCGAGTACGAAATCGGCGACGTTGCGCAGGGGTTCAAGGAAGCCGACCTGATAATCGAAAGGGAGTTCGACTCCGCCTCGGTGCACCAGGGATACATCGAGCCCCAGACCACCACAGTCCACTGGGGCGCAGACGACAACCTGACTGTCTGGTGCTCGACCCAGGGTCATTTCGCAGTGCGCGAGCAGACTGCCCAGCTTCTGGCCATCCCCGTGTCCAAGGTCAAGGTCATCCCCATGGAAATCGGCGGAGGGTTCGGAGGAAAGACCCTAGTCTACCTGGAGCCCGTGGCAGCCACCCTCTCCAAGAAGACGGGCCACCCTGTCAAGATAACTATGAACCGGACCGAGGTTTTCGAGGGGACCGGCCCGACCTCCGGCGGATACATGAAAGTCAAGCTGGGGGTCACCAAAGACGGCAAAATCGTTGCCGCCGATTCCTACCTCGCCTACGAGGCGGGCGCGTTCCCTGGCTCGCCGGTGGGGATCGGCGCCATGTGCATCTACGCCATGTACGACATCCCCAACGCCCGGGTCCACGGGGCGGACGTTCTGCTGAACAAGCCCAAGACGGCCGCGTACCGCGCGCCCGGCTCTCCGGCGGCGGCCTTCGCCATGGAGTCGGTGGTCGACGAGATATGTGAGCAGCTAAACATCGACAAGCTAGAGTTCAGGACTCTGAACGGCTCCAAGGAAGGCACCCGATGGGTCACAGGCCCCAGGTTTGGACGAATAGGATTCCTTGAGATGGTGGAAGCCGCCAAGGAGCACGACCACTACAAGACCAAGCTGGAAGGCCCCAACCGGGGCCGGGGAATAGCCACCGGGTTCTGGTTCAATGGCACAGGCCCCGCCAGCGCAACCGCCAGCGTCAACGCCGACGGCACTGTCAGCTTGGTGGAAGGGTCCCCGGACATTGGCGGCAGCCGAGCCGTAGCCGCCATGCACGTGGCCGAAGTCCTGGGAATCAGCGCCGAAGAGGTCAAGCCCCAGGTCGGAGACACCGACACTGTCGGGTTCACTTCCACCACCGGAGGCAGCGGCGTCGCCTTCAAGACCGGCTGGGCATGCTATGAGGCGGCCCTAGACGTGAAGCGCCAGATGATTGAGCGGGCCGCCAAGGTCTGGGACGTGTCCACCGACGACGTGGAGTATTCCGATTCCGATGGGGTTATGTCCCACAAGTCGGACCCGGAACTGAAACTTACTTTTGGCCAGCTCGCTGGGCGGCTGAACGCCACAGGAGGACCCATTGTCGGGAGGGCCAACGTGTCCCCTCGTAGAGCTGGAAACGCTTTCGCGCTGCACATCGTAGACGTTGAGGTGGACCCCGACACCGGCAAGGTGGACATCCTTCGTTACACGGCCCTGCAGGATGCAGGAAAGGCCATCCACCCCTCCTACGTAGAGGGTCAGATGCAGGGAGGCGCGGTCCAGGGCATCGGCTGGGCGCTCAACGAAGAGTACTACATGAGCGACAAGGGCGAGCTGATGAACTCCAGCTTCCTGGACTACCGAATGCCCACCAGCCTGGACCTGCCCATGATTGATACGGTCATCGTGGAAGTCCCCAACGACGGCCATCCTTACGGCGTAAGGGGTGTGGGAGAGGTGCCCATAGTGCCGCCAATGGCCGCTCTGTCCAACGCCATCTACGACGCTGTGGGAATTCGCCTGAGGTCCCTGCCCATGTCTCCCGGCAAGGTGCTGGAAGCTCTCTGGAGCGACGGCGACTCCGACGCCTAGTCAGTAAACACCCCTCGTCACTGCGCTACGCCTCGTGACGAGGGGTTTCTATTTCTCCGTCATTTCGGCGACGGCGATTGGAACCGTTTGTGTCAGACCTTTGTGAAGGTATCAATCAAGGAGGGACAGCTAGGCTATCGAAAAGATAATGGAAACGTTCAACCGGACGTTTGCAAACTGGAGCATCCAACTCCCTGCCGATGCCATCGCCTCCCGTCAGGCGGGAAAAATCGTCCATCATGGCTGGACGATTTGGCTCTTGTTCGGCTCTGACGAAAACGGAGAGTATCTCGACTACTACTCATCCCACCGAATGACCAACGACACACATGTACGCATACACGCCGACGGGTCAACGGAGAACCTCGAGGCGTTAAACGAATTCTATGTAGTCCCGAAGGGTGCGAGCCCAGAGGAAGCCGCGAAAGGCAAGGAGAATTTTTACACACGCAACAGGGCTGTGACCAAGATGTTGGATGAAAAAGGCTTCTCCATCAGAGGCGACGAACACGGCAGCGCCAGCCTGAGACGCTATTTGCTCACTACGCCCGAAGAAGAACGGAACCGTTCACGTTAGCTATGCCGCCGAGGACGCGAAAAGGCTAGTGACCGCAACCGTAGGGGCTTCCGCAGCCGCCTGCTCCCATGCCCATGTCCCCCATGCCGCACGCGTCGAAGTCGCCCGGACCCGATCCTGCCACGACCGAGGCGAACAGGGAGATGGCCTTCTTGGCTGGCTGGCCGCACCGGGGACAATCAGCCCCAGCAGCGCTCATGGGCTGCAGTTTGTCGAACTTGTACTCGCACATGGCGCATACATACTCGTAAATTGGCATATCTGTTTCCCCCAGGGTATGTCTGTTACCCAGAATGTATCCGATAACCCTCCACATCGTCAAGATTTCGGAGGGACGCCCCAGGGTCTTTCGATTGTCATCGCTTCTCCGATTCCGCTTATCCCTCACACGCCTTTCCCCCTCATCCTAGCCTTCTCCCGCCAGGGGAGAAGGGACAATGCCCCCTCGCCCTTGACGGGAGAGGGTTGGGGTGAGGGTGAATAATCGAATGACCCCGACGGCGGAGGACGGGCGGATTGTAATAAAGCCCAATCCCAAGTAATATTCAATCGGAAAATGCGGCGCAAAACAGCGGGGATTCGCACCCAGATGATTCCTCGCCAAAGGAGGCTCCCATGAAGGACAAGATTGAGGTCTTCTGGTTCTCAGAGCAACCCTACGGGCACGTTACCACGGAGGACCTGGAGAAATACGACTCGGGCCGCCTGGGCTTTCCCAACACCCATTTCGACCCCCAGAAAGCCGTCGTCCTGTACAACCAATATCACGAGCAGTACGCCCACGCCGACGAGATGGGCTTTGACGGCATCATGTCCAACGAGCACCACTCCGCCTACTGGTGCATGAAGCCGTCGGTCAACCTGGACGCCGCAGTCATCACCAAGGTGACCAAGCGGGGCCGCATTGCTATCCTGGGCAACGTCATCGCCATCAACGACCCCATCAAGATGGCGGAAGAGATAGCGATGCTGGACTGCTACTCCAACGGGCGCATTATCTCCGGGTTCGTCCGGGGAACGGCGGTGGAGAGCTTGCAGGGCGGCATCGACCCTACGGAGAACCGTGACAGGTTCGAGGAGGCTCACGACCTGATTCTCCAGTGCTGGACGCGTCCCGGCCCCTTCAGGTACGAGGGAAAATACTTCCACTACCGCACCGTCAACCCCTGGGTGCTGCCGGTGCAAAAGCCCCACCCGGAAGTCTGGTTCCCCGGCTTCTCCAGTCCAGAGAGCGTAGCGTGGGCGGCAAGCCACAAGATTCCCTACATGAACCTGGGCTCTCTGCTCCACCACACAGAGTTTCTCCGACAGGTCTACATCGACACCGCCCGCGAGGCCGGTTTCCAGGCCCAGCCGGAACACTTCGGCTACCTCCTCAAGGTGTTCGTGGCCGACACCAAGGAGAAGGCCGAGGAAGTGGGCCGTCACTTCATGTGGACAGACGATCACCGACAGAAAGGTCCCAGGGAACACAACGACCCTCCCGGATACCAGTCGCGCCAGGCATTCAGCCTCCAGAAGACCCTCCCTGGAGCCTCTTCCTTTGGCAAGAAGATGAGCTACGAGGAGCTCCAGGAGGCGGACAACATCATCGTGGGCACGCCCGACGAGGTCATCAGAAGGCTGAGCAACGTCATTGACAGGCTGAACCCCGGCTACCTGCACATCTACGGCAACGAGGGGGCCATGCCCCACGAGGACGTGATGCGTTCCATCGAGCTGCTGGCAGGGGAGGTCATTCCCGCCCTCCACGAAATACAGCTACAGCCTTACGACTAGACCCGGTCAAGCCCGCCCGACACAACAGACCGTGGAGTGAGATATGACGCAACAAGCAGTTTTGGACAAGAGCAAGGCGGCGGTCCTGATAATGGACTTCCAGGACCGCATCGTGAACAACGTGGCAACGGACCCGGACGGTGTGGTCCGGCAGGCGGCCATGACCCTGGACGGCGCCCGCCAGGCCGGAATCCCGGTTATCTACGTAGTACACAGGGGAGGGGACTTCCGGGCCGACTCCACCGACCTGGGAATTCACGCAGGGGTGACTCCGAAAGAGGGAGAGACCATTGTCACCAAGACCCGTACCAGCCCCTTTTCAACGACCGGGCTGGATGTCCAGCTGAGGGAGATGGGCAAGGACACCCTGGTGATAATGGGAGTGGCCACCAGCGGCTGCGTGCTGTCCACCGTGCGGTGGGCTGCCGACATCAACTACAAGCTGGTTGTGGTTTCCGACGCCTGCTCGGACAGAGACCCGGAGGTCCACCGGGTGCTGACTGAGAAGGTCTACCCGCGCCAAGCCACGGTGTTGACCACGGACGAGTTCCTCCAAGCCGTCGCCTAGCCCCTTAGATGGGGACGTTCACTCACCAGGTTCGTAGGGGGTGGTGGGAAGTGGCAGGCTGGCCACCTCCCGTTCGATGGACTCGATGCGGCCTGCGACGTCCCGCTTCTCAGGCCGGTTGGCGTTGCAACTGGGGCACCATACCTCGTTCTTCGACGAGAGCATCATGTTCTCCCACTTGACCTCAAACCTGCCTGCCTCGGCTCCGCAGTGGCCGCAGAGCTGCAATACCGTAATCATGTCTCCGGGCATGTCTGTGACCCCCACGTTTTAAGGCCATTCTACTACGGCTACACCCGCCCCGCCACAAGACCCACCATTCGTCAGAGTCGTTCCATTTCCCATTTGCGCCAATTCCCTCCGGACGGGCGAGGGGATCCTTTCCGTTCACCCTGAGCGAAACGAAGTGGAGTCGAAGGGCCTCACCTCAATAGAGTAGGTGTCCTTCGCCTGCGCTCCGCTCTGCTCAGGACGAACGGTAGGAGCCGGGTACGTGGGAATCGAACGAAACCAGCCTATTCCTGCCGCCGCAGGCGATGCATGGTCAGGATTGACAGCACGGACAATACCAGGCCCACGAGCCCCACTATGGTGAAGGCGAATTTAGCCGAGGTGTTGTCGGCGAATATGCCTATGAGCAGGCTGGAGAAAAGCACGAACCCCTGACCGTAGTTCTGCAGGCTGGTTATCCGGCCCCTCAGGTGGTCGGGGGCTAGAATCTGGATGAGCGTCCCATTGGTTGTCCTGAAATAGGCCTGGGAGAAGGAGAAGCATCCGATTATCACAAAGGACGCCGCCAGGATCTCCGACTGGGCGAAGAGGATTGCGCATGCGGCGCTGGTGAATGTGGCCGCCAGGCAGACCCACCCCTTGCGGTAGAACCAGCCCACCGACGCGATGATTACGGCGGATATGAACCCGCCCAGCCCGGTGGTGGCCAGCAGGTAGCCTCCAACGTCCGCCTCCTTGGCGAATACCTGCACGGTGAATATGGGCAGCAGGAACAAGAGAGGCTGGAGGAGAACGTTGGGCAGGAGAGACAGGATGGTCAGGTTGAATATCACCCGGTCTTTCGTGTAGATGTACGATACGCCCTCTTTGAGGCTGGCAAAGAAGGACTTGGACGCCGCCGATGCCAGGTTCCCAAAGGGCGTTCTCATAGGGAGCAGAGCCAGCACGGCCCCCGCGTACAACGCGGCCTCCAGGGCAAAGTTCCAGGCGAAACCAAGCTGGACGATGATTACCCCGCCGAACAGGGGGCCTATCATTCGGGTGCCCGGGATGGTGAGGACATTGGCTGCAAAGGCGTTCCCCACCGATTCGCGGGGAACCGTGTTGGCGATGAGCACCTGTTGCATAGGCATGGATATGGTCCTGGAAATTCCACACAGGAACACATAGACGTAGACGTGCCAGAACTGGGTGACCACGTCGGCCGCCACCAAGGCGGAAAAAGTCCCGGCGGCGACCACCATGAACGACTGGTTGGCTATGATCAGCTTGCGCCTGTCTACCCGGTCGGCCAGGACACCGGTTAAAGGCCCGACAAAGAGCACGGGCACGTTGGCCAGGCCGCCCACTGCGATGACCTTGAAGATGATCAGGGACGTGTCCTGGGCCAGCTCTCGGACCAGCCAGCCAGCAGTCAACAGCTGCATCCATTGGGCAGTGTTGCCGCAGAAGTTGGCGACCCACAGGAAACGGTAGTCCCTGTAGGCTATCCAGGAATCGAATATCTGTATGCGGGGCAGTTTGATGCCGAGGGGTGTATTCAAAAAGCGGGCCTCGAAAGGGCATTATACTCCAGGTATACCTGCTGTGCCCCATCCCCAGCGCTGGCCCACTGGGCGCCCCAAGGAGACCGCATAAAGCGAAACGCCGTTCGCCGACAGGAACGGGCTAGAGCAGGCTTCTGCTGTTCCGGCTGCTTACGGCAATGATCCCCGTAGCGTTCAGGCCGCCTACAGCGACCACTCCGATGGCGTTCACGCCGCCTACAGCGACAAATCCAATGGCGTTCACGCCTCCCACCGCAACGAGACCTATGGAGTTGGCGACGCCGAAAGAGACGAGGCCCAGTGCGTTCAAAGCGCTGATGGCGACAACCCCTATCGCGTTCAGCATGCCCAGGGCGATGGCGCCGACTCCATTGTAGGTTCCCGCCGCAATTACGCCGACAGCGGTAGCGCCTGTGGTTATTCCATCCTTCACTTTAGTCCTCCAACAACATCCACCGCCCAACCCGTCAGGCGTGGCTATAGACTACCCGCGTGCTTAGTCAGACGCAAGGGTTGCCTCTTGTTGACACTATGTGGGGGCGCTTGTACAATCTTGGCGCCCCGAATCCTTGGGCATGGACTGCTGGGCAATGCAGCCCGAACCGGTTTTCCAGACCACTTTCGAGAGAGACATTGGCCCCCGAAGACGGCATACTCACCGACGAACTGCGCGCAAGCGCCATAGGCATAAAGGGAGAGCCCCTGAGCATGGACATCGAGAAAGGCCATGTCCAGCGGTTCGCTGAAGCCATAGGAGACGACAATCCCCTCTTCACCAATGAGAAAGAGGCCCGGAATTCCAGGTACGGCGGCCTCATCGCTCCGCCCACCTTCCTGAGGGCTATACGAGTCGAAAGGCCCCCACTGCCCTTCACAGTCCCCTACGGCAGGAACCTGGACGGAGGCAGCGAGTGGGAGTTCTTTGGTCCGGTCCGCATCGGTGACTTCATCACCGCCCAAATCGAAATCGACGACATCTTCGAACGCCCCGGTAGATTGGGGACCATGCTTTTCACCATCTACCTGACCATCTACAAGAACCAGCTTGATGAAGTGGTGGCGACTCAACGCGGGACATCAATTAGGTACTAGGTTGGCAATGGCTGAACAGGTGTATTGGGAAGACATAGACGAAGGGTCGGAAGTTCCGCCCCTGGTGAAGGAACCCGACAGCCTTCAGCTGGTCAAGTACGCCGGCGCGTCTCTGGACTTCTACCAGATACACTATGACAAGGACTT
>DAOUJI010000036.1:0-4062 GCA_034422875.1 Dehalococcoidia bacterium
AACGTAAGGCTCCTCCACCGGAAGCTGACCGAACTGAGCCCTGAACAGCGCATGAAGTTGGCCTCGTTCATCATAACGCAATGCTATCTCGTGGTCGTCTCGACGCCCAACGAAACCTCCGCCTACCGGATTTTCTCGGTTCTCAATAACAGGGGGCTTGACCTGACAGCCACGGACATCCTGAAGGCGGAGATAATCGGAGGGCTGAGTGACAGTGAGCAAGAGGATTACGGGGAGAAGTGGGAAGACATCGAACAGGAATTGGGGAGAGACAAGTTCAGCGAACTGTTCACCCACATCCGTATGATATACGGAAAAGCCAAGCAGCGCCGAACCCTGCAGGAGGAGTTCAGGCTGCAGGTGCTCAACCAACATAGCGACGGAAGGGAGTTCATCGACGACGTCCTGGATCAGTACGACGACGTATACAAGAGAGTCGTCGGACTTTCCGACGAGAAGCAGATGTTCGGACAGTACCTGGAATCCCTGCGCCTGCTTGACAATGCCGACTGGGTTCCCCCGGCCATGGCGTTTTTCTTTCGCCACGCCGACGCTCCCGACCAGTTGACCAAATTCACAAAAGACCTGGAAAGGCTTGCTTTCGGACTGTTCATCCGGCGGGCGAACATAAATGACCGGATCAACCGGTACGCCGAGGTCTTGGCGGACATCCAGCAAGACAACGACGTATGCCGGGGTGAAGGACCACTCCAGTTGAACACCAACGAGAAAGCCGAAATCCGCCGAACACTGGACGGGCCGATTTACACTCTGCCTCGGGTACCCCGTCCCTTGCTACTGCGCTTGGACCGCTTGTTGGCGGAGGCTGGAGCTGTATATGAACACCCGATCATTTCGGTTGAGCACGTCCTGCCACAAAATCCCCAGGAGTGTTCGCAGTGGCTCGCCTGGTTCCCCGACGAAGAGGAAAGAAGGCACTGGACCCACCGCTTGGCGAACCTCATCCTTCTCTCGTCCCGCAAGAATGCCAGGGCTTCCAATTACGAATTCGACCGGAAGAAGAAGGAGTACTTCCAGAGGGGCGGCGTTCAGACCTTCGCGCTGACCACACAGGTCATAGAAAAGGGGGAATGGACTCCCGCTGTACTGGAAGACCGCCAAAAGCAACTTCTGAAAAAGCTTGAGGAAGAATGGAGGTTGGCCTAGTCAAGGGACAGCCTCCGCCTACTCAAGAGAGTCATATATGTTCGTGACTTAGTGGACAAGGTTGTGCCTGTCCAAATGACGGGGTCGCCTCTCACCCAAGAATCGTTGCCAAGGCTGGAGTTGAAATATTAGTGCTGCTGAATCATGATTGAGTAAGACTCGATAATATAGAGGTGATTATGCCGAGAACCACCAAGACCATTACCTTCTCCCTGCCGCCGGATATGGCGGAGCGGCTGGACCAGGCCATGCAGGGTCAGGGCCGATCCCGGAGCGAGTTCCTGCGGGAGGCCGTGGTGCGTTACATCGAGGAGTGCGAGTGGCGGCAGTTGCTCCGGTACGGCGAGGAGCGGGCCAGGGAGCGGGGCCTCGGCCCCGAGGACGTGGCCGGGCTGGTGGAGGAGTACCGGAACGAGGTGGGGCAGCCCCAGCCGTGAGGGTAGTCCTGGACGCCAACGTGATCGTCTCCGGCCTGAACTTCCCCGGCAACGAGCGAATGGCGCTGGAACTGGCCCTGCGGGGAAGGTTCGAGCTGTTCCTGTCGTGGTTCATCCTGGGAGAGGTCTCCGGGTTGCTCGCGCGGAAATTCGGGTGGGACCAGGAACGGGCGATAAGGGCGGTAAGCGCACTTCAGAACGCCGCCACCGTTGTCGAACCGCCGCGCTTGGCGAAAGAGATAGAGAGCGGCCACCCCGACAACCGAATCTTGGAGTGCGCCGTGGCCGCCAACGCCGACTACCTGGTGACCGGCGACCGCCGCCATCTGCTGCCACTCGGAGAACACCGGGGCGCCACCATAGTCAACGCCCCCCGGTTCCTGTCGGCATTGAGTACGGCGTGAAGTCAGTGGTTTATCTTGGAGAAAGGAGCGACTGTCTATGCTCGACATTGAAAGTCTCTTGACCAGTCTTGCCGAGTCCAGGAAGGTATTTCACTCGGAAGCTGACTTCCAGCACGCCCTGGCTTGGCAAATTCACCAGGCTATGCCGGACAGTCAGGTTCGCTTGGAAGTTAATGCTTTTCCGGTCCAAGACCGTAGGATGTTCCTGGACATCTGGCTGCCGGTTGAGGGAATCGCCATCGAGCTGAAGTACGTTACCCGGGAACTGGAATTGGAAGATGCGGACGAGTTCTTTGCCCTTCGGAATCACAGCGCCCAAGATCAGAGGCGTTATGATTTTCTACTGGACATCGAGAGACTTGAGCTGATGCGTTCAAACGGGGATGTATGCAGGGCTGGATATGCGGTGCTGCTCACCAACGACCCGTCATATTGGAATGTTCCAGCAACGATGGACACAGTGGACGCCGCCTTTCGCATCCACGAAGGAATGAACGTATCGGGCGAGTTGGCTTGGGCGCAGCGCGCCAGTTCGGGAACTGTGAAAAGGAGGGAGTCACCCATAAGGCTGCGGGGTTCCTATCGCCCTCACTGGCAAGAGTTTTCCACGTTTCCGGGCAAGAAATACGGCCAATTCCGGTATCTGGCCGTCTCCGTGAGGTGATGGCAGCACAGTGAACTTCCCTGGGTTCCCGTCAATACTGGGCCACGTCCGGTAGGGGAAGGCAAGCAGCAGCGTGGGACCCCTGACAGTTGCCCATTGACAACGGCTGCCCGGATGTCCGATGATAGCTAGTAAGACTGAGTAAGTAATTGCAGCGCAAAAGGGAGGACAGATGACCAAGCGCGAGTTTGTACCCCTGACCCCGGCGGCCCTCTACGCCCGGGTATCCAGCGACCGCCAGGACGTGGACCTGTCCGTCGCCGCCCAGATGCGGGCGCTCCGCGACTACGCCAAGGCGAACGGTTACACCGTGGCCCGTGAGTACGTGGACGAGGCCGAGAGCGGCAGAATTGCCGACAGACCCCAGTTCCGCAAGATGATAGACGAGGGCGGCAAGGCCACGGCCCCCTTTGAGGTGATTCTGGTCTGGAAATTCTCGAGATTCACCCGCAAGCGGGAACACGCCGTCGCCTTCAAGTCCATGCTGCGCAGGAAGGGAATCCGGGTCGTCTCCATCACCGAGCACGCCGACGACTCCCCCACCGGCAAGCTGATGGAGGCCATCATCGAGAGCGTGGACGAGTTCTACTCGGAAAATTTAGCCACAGAGGTTGTGCGGGGGATGCGGGAAGCGGCTTCCCGTGGTTTCTTCCTCGGCTCCAAGGCCCCCTTCGGCTACACCCGGATCAAGGTCAGCGACGGGGTGAAGGACCGTCCCACCCTGGAGGTGGACCCGGTGGCCGCGCCGATAGTCAAGGAGATATTCGAGAGTTCCCGCCGGGGCTACGGGCTGATGGAAATCTGCAAGGAGCTGAACGGGCGGGGCATCACCCACAAGGGACGGCGCTGGCAGAAGAACGTGGTCCACTACCTGCTGACCAACGAGGCATATACGGGAACAGCGGTGTGGGGAGTCAAAAGCAAGGACGAGAAGGCAGGCGAACCGGTGAGGGTGGAGAACGCCTGGCCTGCTCTGGTGTCCAGAGAGACCTTCGACGCCGTGCAGCAGGGGTTGCACGAGCGGGCGCCGGCGAAACAGCGGCCCGGGAGGGTTGGCAGCCAGTACCTGCTGAGCGGGTTGCTCCGCTGCGGTGTCTGTGGGAAGCCCTACTCCGCCCAGGGTGCCAAGAGCGGCCAGTTCGCCTACTACGTCTGCTCCAGCCTGTTCCGGGAGGGAGCGGGAGCGTGCAGCAACGGGCGCTACCTGAACGCCAGCAAGGTCGAGGACCTGGTGATCGAGAAGATCAGGGAGCGGATTCTCACCGAGGAGACCATCACCGAGCTGGTGACTTTGGTGGCCGAGGAGATCGACAATATCGCCGGGGAGATGAATGGCCGGCTGACCGCCATCAACAGCGAGCTATCCGACGTGGACGGCCGGTTGGAGAAC
>DAOUJI010000037.1:0-17182 GCA_034422875.1 Dehalococcoidia bacterium
ACTCTTCACCGGCGCCGTTCAGATGGACGGTGCGGAATTCGGGCGCCGCTATAGTCGGGCGATTGTCTCCGGCAAAGCCGTCTTCGAAAAGACATGAAGTGCCGGGATGGTCCGGTCCAGTGCAGGGCAATTGCAGGCCTTTGTGCTCCTTCTCCGAATATAGCACCTGTATGGGCAGCGGATTGGATGGGTCCGGCCTCGCCACCAACACCGCCTCGCTTTCGAGACGGCTGTGGGATATTCCCGCGTATTCGGGGACCAAACTCGCTATCTCGTCCATGATCTCCGAGGCGTCCTGGAAGTCGAACCCCGCAGCTCCCATCTTCTGGGCCAGCCCGCAGATGGTTTCCCATTCGGGTCTGGCCTCGCTGTTCTTGACCTTATAGGCCGGGCGGATGTGCTGCACACGCCGCTCCATGCTGGTAAACGTGCCATGTTTCTCGGTGAAGGCGGAGCGGGGCAGGACCACGTGGGCCTTCCGGGCAGTCTCTCCGAGGAAGTGGTCCTGGACCACCAGTAGGTCCAGGTTTTCGAGACCCGTTAGAACGTCGGCGACTTCCTCTCCTGCGTCTGCCGATTCCGCCGAGTGGACCAGCCCGTCTCCGACTACGAACAGCGCCTTGAGGGTTGAATGCAAGGCCGCAAAGACCGCTTCCAGGTTAAGACCTTGTTCGATGGGAGCCATCTCGCCCCAGGCCTGCTCAAAGAAGTCCCTGTCATCGTGGGAGCTGAGGCGCCTGTACCCAGGTAGAAAGTCGGGTACGCAACCCATGTCCCAGGCCCCCTGCTCATTGGCCCCTCGCCTCATGGGGTAGAGGCCGGTGTGGGGACGTCCAAGGTTTCCAGTGACGAGGGCCAGGTTTGACAGAGCCTCGGTGCATTCCTTCCTTATTTCCCGGAGGACGTTGTCCAAGCCGTAGACCACCGTCGACATTCTCGAACCAGCGTAGAGACGGGCGGCCTGTTGAATATCATTGGCGGAAACCCCAGTCTCTCCGGCGACTGTGTCCAGGTCCAGCTTGGAGAGTTGACCAGCCAAGTCGCCCAAGCCGCGGCAGTTCTCTTCCACCCATGCGTTGTCCACCAATCCCTGGTCGTAGACAGACTTGAGCAGCCCGCCCAGAAGAGTCAATTCGCTCCCCGGGCGAGGACGCAGCCATAGGGTCGCGTAGCGGGTCAACTCAACCTCTCGCGGGTCAATGACCACGAGATTGGCTCCGGCTTGAACGGCCCTCTTGATGGGTACAGCGGCCACGTTCTGGCCCTCTGTGATGTTGGCGTTGAACACCAGTATGCTCCGGGCCTCTTCCAGGTCCCAGATAGGATTGGTGGCCGCGCCGTGTCCCAATGCGTTGATGGGGCCATGTACCAGCTCGGGAGCGGTGTCGGAAGTCTGGTCGACGTTGTTGGTGACCATCACGGCCCGGGCGAACTTCTGGGCCAGATAGTGTTCCTCGTTGGAACTGTCGGGGGCTGTGAGAATGGCGAACTGGTCTCCCTTGTATTGGGGAAGCCGCTCGGCCACGTAGTCCAGCGCCTCTTCCCAGGTGGCCTTCTCTAGGACTCCGTTCCGGCGAATCAACGGCGTCGTAAGCCGCTCCTTGTGGTTAACGAACTCCAGCCCGAACTTGCCCTTGAAACAGGCCTGACCCTTGTTGGCCGGTGAATTCAACTCGGGGACGACTCTTATCACCTTGTCAAACTTGTTCAGTTCCAGGTTCAACTGGCAACCCACGGGGCAGTGAGGACAAACAGTCTTTTCGACACGATTCGCCTTTTCCCATTTGTGGTCGCTCTCCACCAGGGCTCCGACCGGGCACACATCGATGCAGGCGCCGCAAAATTCGCAGCCCGACTCCAACAGAGACGTGCCGTGGGAGGTGCCCACCAATGCCTTGCCGGACCTGTCGGTGAACGTAATGGCGTTGTCGCCGCGAAGCTCCTCACAGGCCCGCACACACCTGCCGCACACTATGCAGAGGTTATAGTCCCGGTCGTAGAAGGGGTCCCCCGTCTCTATTTGGAGGTTACGGTATTTGTAGGTGAGGGCCGACTCCAGGTCCATGTCCAGGAACCGCGTCGTGTCTTTCAGCTCGCATCGCTCGTTCTTGGGGCATACGACGCATCGATCGTTCACTGAAACGTGGCGCAGGCAGATGTCCTGGGGACCGCACAGGTCGATGCGGTGACAGGTGAGACAACCGTGGGGATGCTCCGATATAAGCATCTCCATGATGGACCTGCGCAACTCGTAGACCTCGTTGGTTGAAGTGCGGACCGACATGCCGTCTTGCACCGGCAATGTGCAGGAAGCCGGATAGCCCCGCCCGCCTTCCACCTCCACCACGCACATCCGACATGCCGCGTAGGGCTTCATTCCAGGGTGGTAACACAGATAGGGAACATACACCCCGGCGTCGATGGCCGCTTCCAAGACCATCTTTCCAGCCTCGGTCTTGACGGCCACCCCATCTATGGTGATGTTGATTTCATCAGCCATTCACTGCACCTCTATCGTCTCGTGCGCACAGGCGAGAAGTTGTCTCTAGGACACACGCCCGCCGGGCAGACCTTATCTATAATGTGGGCCTCGAACTCGTCTCCAAAATACTTAAGAGCAGAGGACACCGGGTTGAATCCCAACTGGCCATGACCGCACAGGGAACCGGCCTGCATCTGCTTGCCCACTCTCTGCATCAGGTCCAGGTCCTCCGGGCCGCTTTCGAAACGGCAGATTCTCTCAAGCACTTCCAGCAGATGGGACATTCCCATCCTGCAAGGAAAGCACTTGCCGCAGGACTCGTATTGGCAGAAAGCTATGAGGGAGCGGGTAAGGTCAACGGCACAGGTGTCCTCATCCGCCACGATGATTCCGCCCGACCCGAGAATGGCTCCAGCCTGGGACATGGCCTCGAAGTCCAGGGGAATGTCCAGCCCGTCGTTGCCCAGAACTCCTCCCAGAGGACCTCCGGTTTGCAGGAGCTTGAGCTTCTTGCCGTTTGGGACGCCGCCGGCCATCTCGTTAATTACACTTTCCAGGGTTATTCCCAAAGGCACTTCCATGAGTCCGGGGTATTCGATGTTGCCTGACAGGCAGAGCAGGGCCGTGCCCTTGCTGCGGTTTTGGCCGATTCCAGCGAACCATTCCCCACCCCGGCGGATGATTTCAGGAACATAGGACAGAGTCTTGACGTTGTTGATGTTGGTGGGCTTGCCAAACAGCCCGACCTGAGCCGGGAACGGGGGCCTGTAGCGGGGCATCGCCCGGCTCCCCTCGATGGACTCCATCAGGGCAGTCTCTTCCCCTGCTACGTAGGAGTCCCCCGTGAGGGACACTTCGATGTCGAATGAGAACCCGGAGTCCAATATGTTCTCTCCAAGGAAGCCAGCTTCCTGTGCCTGGCGCACCGCCTTCCAGGTGCGTTCGATGGGCCCGTCATGGCCGTGGCGTATGAAGACGTATCCCTGGGTCGCGCCCGTTGCATACCCTGCCAACAACATCCCTTCCAGAAGCGTGTGCGGGTCGCACTCCAGGATTCCCTTGTCATTGAAGGCTCCAGGGTCTCCCTCCTC
The DNA here is from genome assembly GCA_034422875.1 of Dehalococcoidia bacterium. Taxonomy (GTDB): domain Bacteria; phylum Chloroflexota; class Dehalococcoidia; order Lucifugimonadales; family JAGWBF01; genus DAOUJI01. Next base: position 3,574 of record DAOUJI010000037.1, read on the forward strand.
GCAGTTGCAGAGGATGTACTTCACCGCTCCGGCTGTCCTGGCGAGGAAACTCCATTTGGTGGCGGTGGGGAAGGCGGCTCCGCCCCTTCCACGGAGGCCCGACTTGTCCACTTCTTCAAGGGTTTCCTCGGGGGTCATCTGGGTAAGAGCTTTGTGCAAAGCGCCGTAGCCCCCGTTGGCTACATACTGATATATGTCTCCCGGATCGATGGTTCCTGCGTTTCGAAGGGCGACCCTCATCTGCCCCTTCATCATTGGGAGGTCCCAGAGGTTTTCGACTCCGTCTAGTTCCGGTTCGCCAAGATATCCCAAAGCGAGTTCAGCCACAGGCTCTTTGCGTACCAGATGGGAATATATGACGTCAGGGACCTTGGTCGAGTCCATCTTGCTGTAGAAGACTCTGGGGCCACCCGGAAGCATGATGTCTAGCAGGGGCTCGGCGTAGCACAGGCCGATGCAGCCGACTTCGCTGATGTTGGCCTGGAGGTCATGGGTCTTTAACTCAGATTGGACGGCTTCAAGAACTTCGTCGCACCCGGCCGCTTTTCCGCACAGGCTGGAACCAATCCTTATCCAAGGAACGTCTCCTGAGGAGAACGAGTCCCAACGACGTTGGGACTCAGCCTGGATATCGCTGTAAGAGGGCATGAGTATCTAATGCGCCGCCGGCGAGTCCGCCGCCAAGCGGTCATCCAATATTTCGACTATTCGTGATGGAGTCAAGCGTCCGACAAGATGATGGTCTATGCTGCCTGCGGGACCCTGAGAACAAGCCCCCAGGCAGGTGTTCAACTGCACTGTGAGTTTCCCGTCGAGAGTGTCGCCTTCCGACTCCAGACCTAGTCGATTGAACGCTTCTTTGATGACCTGCATCGCTCCCTGAACATGACAGGACGGGCCCCAGCACAACTCCAGGATGCTGTCGCCCGGCGGATTGAAGCGGAGGTTGGTGTAGAAGGAAGCCACGCCCCACACGTCATTGACGGTTGACCCCGTGAGTTCAGCTACGGCGTCTATTGCTTCGTTTGGGACGTATCCTACATCGTCCTGCACCGCAAGAAGCGAGGACAATATTGTGACGGTGTTCTGCTCCTGGTTGGTGAGCGCCCTCGTGATTCGGTCTTTGAGGTCCTGGCTGTCTGAGGTCACCCGTTGCAGCTCCGTTTATCTAAGCTGGTTGGAGTTGTTGTCGCCCATATTTCAACTTGCGGCAGACCGACGAAATAGTATCACAACCGATGCGGGGCTTCAATCCGACCACGGCGTCCAAGGCGGCGAATATCATCGGACGTCCCCGGCATTCCGACTACGCCTCGCTGTAGTCCTTGAGGACCAGGTCGGCGGTTTCCTGTCCCAGCTTGACGCTGTAGTTGGTGCCCCTGTCTTCAGGATATATCTGGGTAGTATTGGCCAGGTACAAACCCTTGATGGGAGTCCGCACGTCGGGAATCCGGTCTCTGTAGTTGACTCCGATTATCGGCTGGGCAGCGTCCACACGGAAGTGGCGAAAGTCCTTCACCCAGGATGGTTCAAAGTTCGGGTTGATGTTCTTCAGGTGAGGCAGAAACTCATCCAGAAGCTCGTCGCCGCTTTTCTGGTACAACTCACTGTCCACACTGGGGTAGTTGGTCAAGTAAACGAGGTGTTTGCCCCCATACAAGGACGGATCGACCAGATTGGTGTGCTCTATTACCCCCACAAATGGAACGGAGCGGTCTGCGACATTAAGCCAATATATGTGGGAAAGTGGACGGTCCAACTCCAGTATCATCAGCACCGCGGAGAGATAAGTGACGTTGGTTAGCTTGGAGGCATAGGACTCCGGCAACATAGGGGCCAATCTGGTGAAAACGTAGGATGGGGTGGTGGCGATTATGGCGTCGTAGTCCCGGGACTCCGTCCCGCCGTCTGAAGCGCCTATAGTCAGGCCTGCGGCCCGGTCCTCCCGGAAGTCGATGGCCTTAACCCCGCGGGAAATGTGGACCTCACCCCCAAGTTCTCGTATGCGCTCACCCAGGCAGTCGAAGACCTCACCGAAACTGCCCATGGGATATCCCAGTTTCTCCTTTTCCCAGGGTTTGCCCCTTGATGCCACCCTCAGATATATCTTTCCCCAGAGCCATGTCATGCTGATTTCGTCGTAATGCTGACCGAACTTGCCCCTCAGCATTGGCTCCCAGACCACCTCGTAAGCCTTGCGGCCCACTTTATCCCTCAACCACTCCGCCGCTGTCACGCCCTCGTAGTCCAGCCCGTTCTTTTTCTTTTGGAGGTACAGGGTAACCAGACCCAGCCGCAGCCGGTCGTAGAGGCTAAGCGGCTTGAAGCGGAGCAGGTCCAGCGGCGACGCGAATTTCCAGATGCGACCTCCGTGGTAGAAACCAACCTTGGACTCTATCCAAGCCAACTTATGGCCGAGACCCAATTCGTGAATCAAGTCGACCATGTGGGTGTCGCTGAGGAAGAGATGGTGATATCCCTTCTCCAACCTGCCGCCGCCTATATCGAAGGTGGACGCCTGGCCTCCGAGAAACGGCGCAGCCTCGAACACGTGGGCTTCATGACCCTGCTTGACCAGGGCGTGGGCGGCGGCAAGGCCAGCCGCTCCTCCTCCTATCACTCCGACTCTCAACGCCCCCCTCCGATGTCGCCTCCCTGTTCGTCGGGACCTTGTCCCACGGGAGCCAGAACCTCCGGTTCGGCTTGGGCTCCCATGACCCTATTTCGAGACAGGTTGCCGAAACCCATGTTTTCTTTCCACATGAACAACATTCCCGCGATGTTCACTGGAAGCCAAAGCGCGACAATGTGGACGAAGAAGGAATACGCCGCAGCAGGTTCAGCGCCTACGCCGAAGGCCACAAGGGTGCTCTTTGCCACTACTTCGAATGGTCCGATGCCTCCAACGCTGGACGGAACGGCTGTGGCCAGGTTGGAGGTGGCCGTCACCAGCAGGATCACGCCGAAGGACTGGTTCAGGTCAAAGGACAAGGCGATGATGTAATACATCGCCGCCTCGGTCAGCCAGACTGGAAGAGACAGCAAGGCGACTGCACCGAGCCTGCGCGGGCTCTTCAGTGCTCCCAAGCCCTCGATAAGCGCCATAATCAGGTTGACGCCTACGGCTCTGAAGCGTTCTGGCAGGGGCCGCACTACGACGACGGCTATCCTGCGTCCCAGCTCCGGACGGGCAGCCAACACAAACAGGACGATAAAACCGGCTGCGAACACCGCAGCCACCAACCCGCTCCCAACCAGCCAGACGACCTTAAGCCCCCCATCGTCAGCCTTCAGAGCCTCAGTCCAGGGCAGAAACGGCCATGTCACCACGACGAAGAAGATGAGGGTGAGTCCATCCATGACCCGTTCCACGCCTATGGTGGCCAGACCCGATGCCCTGCTTACTCCTTCTTTCTGCCATAGCGCTTGTGCCCTAACAAGTTCACCCAGGCGTATAGGCAGTACGTTGTTGGCGAAATATCCGATGACGGTCACCGGATAGAGGTTGGCGACGGGGACAGGTTTTATGTGGAATAGAAGAGTGCGCCATCTAAACGCCCGGAAACCCAGAGCCACAAAGTAAAGGGCGACCGCCGGCAGGAAGTAAGCGTAGTTGGCATGGCGCAGGTGACTCCAGGTGTCGCCGAAATCAATTTTCCAGAGAAACAGGAACAAGAGACCAACGGTCACGGCTGTGCCAAGCAAAAATCGTCGGTCAAGAAGCAAGCGTGGAGGTCTCCCGAATTTGGAGGTCTAAGCTGATATGGAACATCAATAGAAGGCCAGTATACTTGGGGCGTCTCAGTAGACACAAGAGATGCACGCGTCTGCCAAGCTAATCTCGTCCCCGAAACTTGACAGGAATCAAGCTACTTTGCTATAAGGTTCGGGACTATCATCTGTCACACGACGTTTCCCGTCGGATTTTGTGTACGGATGCATCGGCTTGTTCTCGGGAAACTGGGACCCGGCATCCTGGTAGTTACGGACTATTCGTCCAAGGAGGGAAGGATGAAGACAAGGGTCAAACAACACTGGTTATTCTTGATGGCAGCGGTGTGTATGCTGGTAGTTGTCGGAACCGCTGCCTGCGGCGGCGGAGCGGACCAGCCGACACCGACTCCTCAGCCAACCGCAACTCCCGCCCCGGTCCCGACGCCTATAGATGTCACAGGGTTGATTCAGCAAGTCCTGCAGAGCCAACCTGCGGGCGTATCGACCGATGACGTTGCAATGGCTGTGCAATCGGCAATGGCCGCACAACAGCCCGGGGTTACGGCCCAGGAAGTGGCTGCGGCTATCCAGCAGGCTTTGTCAGAACAGCCTGGAGTCACCCAGGACCAGGTAGCCTCGGCCATCGCGTCTGCTCTGGCTCAACAGCCTGGAGTCACTCAAGAAGAAGTGGCCGCGGCAATCGCCAACGCCCTGTCGGAGCAGCCTGGGGTGACTGAGGAGCAGTTGGCGGCGGCCATTGAGAAGGCTGTCATGGAAGCCTTGCCTGACGCCACTCCAGTGCCTACGCCTACAGAAGCCGTGGGCCAAGTGGTCCGGCGAGCCCTCCAAGAGACCGCCATCGGCTACGGAGTCACCGGCCCAGCCATCAGGAATTTCGGCGAGCCGGTGTACGGCGGAGTGGTGCCCATTCAATACTGGGCGCAGCTGAGAAACTGGGACCCCCACGAACAGTTCAGGTACATTTCCAGCATATACAGTCCTGTCACCAACGCACTGCTTCAGTTCAACCCCTTCACCTTTGACAGGTTCGACATTTGGGGAGACCTGGCGGAAAGCTGGTCGCAAGTGGATGAAGCAGGCCAAGTCTGGGAGTTCAAGATTAAGGACCACGCCAAGTTCCACGACGGCAGCGACGTGACCGCCGAGGACGTGGTCTTCAGCTTCGAGCGAATGCTCGGCCGAACAGAGAACCACCCAACGCCACAGGGAGAAGCTGGACTCTTTGTCAGTCCCCACTACGATTTTGGTGAAGTGGTGGACACCAAGACGGTGAGGCTGCACCTGAAGCACCCCTGGGCGGACGTCATCAACTACATGGCTGACGACATCATATCCATCCTGCCCAAGCATGTTTACGAGGAGCTCGACGCAAAGACCGCGGCGGGCGACGATCAGTTCCTGTGGGACGCCGGAGCCGTCAACCTAGTTGGGTCTGGCCCCTACACGCCGATTACGCCTGAATCCAGGGAAACCTGGAGCTACGAGAGGAACCCCGACTACTGGAAGAAAGACCCCGAAGGACGCGACCTGCCTTACGCCGACGGGCACACCTACTACCGGATCGCGGGCACCGCCGCCGCGGAGGCAGCCTGGGAAACAGAGCAGGTATACGGGACCTCCACGCGGACCAACGGCGGCATGACGCCCGCTCAAGCCCAAGCCTTGTTCGACCGCTCCGGCGGCAAGTTCATTGGCTATCTCACTCCGTGCTGTCCCAGAGGACTGCTGCTCAACACCACCAAGGCTCCCTTTGACGACGTCAGAGTACGAAGAGCCCTGTTCCTGGCCATGGACCGGCAGGAGTTCAACCAGTTGACATGGGGCGGCCTGGGTGTACGCGGTTCACCCTGTGGCGCAGAAGGACACCCCCTCTGTATATCGTCTGACGCAGTGGACCTGTTGCCTGGGTACCGGCAACCAAAGGGTGAGGATGTGTCAGCTGCCCGGGCGTTGATGAGAGAAGCGGGCTACGAAGAGGGCTTCGAGGTCAAAATGGTCGTGGCCGCAACTGGAGCGGGCAGCGCTGACTTGGACACGGCTCCAGTACTGAGAGACCAACTCAAGAAGTTCCTGGGAGTGAACCTGGTGGTTGAGGAAGTCGACTTCGCCACTAAGAACGAGTTGATAACCACCGGTAACTTCGACATCGTTCAGCAGGGTTCCGGGGCCGGTGTCATCACCCCGGACACCTACCTCAACTGGTTCTTCGGCTTCCAGTCCCTAAACAACGCCACCAACAAGTGGACGTATGAACTGGACGACGGAAGCGGAAGGAACATACAGGACCTGATTCTGGAACAAAGCCAGCAGACGGACATCGCCAAACGGCGAGAGATCATCGCAGTGATCGAAGACATTACGATGACCAAGGACAGCCATTGGGTCCATTTGTTCACAAGCACGTACTTCCAGATGTTCAACGCCGACCGGCTGGCCGGACAGATGCCGACCCAGAGCGGGTACGTCGAAACGAAGATGGAGCAGCTCTGGCTCTATGACGGGCAGGGAATAGCCAACTAACGGCCGCCCCATCCTGTCAAACGATAGACTGCATGGAATAGAGGCCCTGGGTGAAATCCCAGGGCCTCTGCCTTTTGCGTTCTGACGTCATTGCGCCCTTGCGTCTCGAGATAGTCCTATCACCGTCCGCAGGTAGGGGCGACCGGCCGGTCGCCCCTACTCACGCGAAAGCAGTTGTTCAAGCGCTCCGCTCCGTCCCTGACATTGCATAGACGTAAACTGCCCCTTTACCCCGGGGTGAAGAAGGTTGGGGCCAGCAGGAAAGACCGCTAGTTCCTCCCCACCGGCGCAGGCCGTAATCCAAGAGGTGCATTCCTTCTTGCACGAGCCTGTCCTGAGATTGCCGAAGGATTCCCTGGACTCGACCCTTCACTGGAGTGACGATTGGGCTCTTCACGCCCCGCAGCGGCGTCCAGCGAGCCTGTGTAGTGGTGTTCCGGAAGACGAGGAAACCCCTCGGGATTGTCGTACGCGCCGCCTGTTGGTCGCCCACGCTCCATACGTAGACAGTCCGGGCACGAACAGGTTGGGAGGGAGGGTTCCCACCTTGCGGCTTCCGCCGGAATGACAGGGCAGGGAATGCAGCCTGCCTAGCGGCTGCCTCTCATACGTGGGTCCAATATGTCACGGAGGGCGTCGCCGAGCATGTTGAAGCCAAACACCACCAGCGCAATGGCTACGGCAGGGGCCAATACGAGAGCAGGTTGCTCTCGTAGGTAAACATACGCCTCTTGCCCTCCCATGAGGGCGCCCCACGTAGGTTCTGTAACCGGACTTCCCAGACCCAGGAAGCTCAGCGAGCTCTCGACTATGATCGCCCCACCCAGGGTGATGGAGAAGAGGACAATGATCAAGGCGAGGACATTGGGCAATATGTGCCTCAGCGCTATACGCCAGTAACCAGCGCCGACAGCCCGGGCAGCCGTTACGTAGTCCATGTTTGTGAGTGACAATGTCTGTGAACGCACAGCCCTCGCTGTCGCAGGAATAATGATGATAGTGATGGCAATGATTACGTTTTCCAGAGAGGCTCCCAATCCAGCCCTGATGGCCATAGCGAGTATGAGGTCTGGGAAGGCCATGAGGGAGTCCACGACGCGTTGGATTAGAATGTCTACAATTCCCCCGCGGGTGGCGCTGACAATGCCCAATATGGCTCCGACGGTGACCCCAACTAAAGTTGAAACTATGCTGACATAAAGAGTTACTCGCGCACCCCGGAACAACATGCTGAAGATGTCCCGTCCCAACTTGTCAGACCCCAGGATATAGCCGCCCTCGCCGACGGGGACGTAACTCCTATCCTCTACAGGGACATCGAAGGGATTGGTGGAATAAGGGTCGTCCGCTGTCTCTATAAAAGGGGCTAGAGCGGCCATAACAACGAGCGCCACGATGATGACGAGGCCGATAGCTCCCAGGGGTTGTCTAACAGCGAACAGCTTCAGGGCCCGAAGCGCTGCTGCCAACTTGCCCATTAGGCCAGTGTTCTCTACAAAAAAATCTCCTCGAGAATCTATCTCCAACCCAAAGCCTCTCGTTATTATGATCTCGTGGGAGAGCCGCTATTCATAACGTATTCTGGGATCCAAGGCGCCATAGAGCAGGTCGACGATTAAATTAATGACCAACACGGCCCCCACCATAATCATTACGATCCCCTGCACCATGGTGTAGTCCCGCTTGATTATGGCCTCAACAAGCACCTGGCCAATCCCAGGGAGCACGAACAGCTGTTCCACGATTACCGTTCCCGCTATCAACGTGGCAAACTGAAAGCCCGCCAGTGTCAGCACCGGCAGCAGTGCGTTCCTCAAAGCATGGCGGTAGACTACGCGCTGTTCCGCCAACCCCTTGGCCCTGGCCGTTCTCACGTAGTCTTCCCGAAGGACTTCCAACATTCCCGAACGTGTAATCCTGGCCATATATCCAATTCTAGTGAACGAAAGGGCCAGGATCGGGAAAAACAACTGCTTAATGTTGGTCCATGGATCTTCCCACAATTCCTGGTATTCGAGCGCAAGAGGAGAGTAGCCGAAGCCCACAACCAGAATAAACAAGACAAGAACGGCGAATGTGAATAAGGGTATAGTAATCCCGGTTATGGCCACTATCCTGCCGACATAGTCGACAAGAGTATTCTGTCGCACCGCCGAAATGACTCCCAAAGGAATAGCCAGGATTGTGCTGAATATAATGGCCCCCACTGCCAACTCGGCGCTCAAGGGAAGTCCCCGCTTCATGGCCTCTGTTACAGGGCGGTCGTCAATCATCGAACTGCCCAGGTCACCTTGGAACATGCTGGAGAACCAGTCTCCGTACTGGACGACGATGGGACGGTCGGTGCCCAGACGATGTTGAAGCTCCTTAAGTTCCTCCACCGTATATTGAGCATCTCCGAAAGGCCCGGCGAGTCTTTGTGCGGCAGGGTCCCCTGGAACCACACGCTGTATTACGAAGGCAATGATCGAAACCAGCAGTATGGTGGGGATGAAGAGCAGCAGCCTTTTGGTTATGTATTGCCGCATGCAAACTACCTACGGAGCCGATGGATCGAGTGGAGGCCCATCCACTCTCACGGTCTCTTCGACCTGCGCCCCCTAATCGGAACAATCCAACGATCCCTACGCTGGAGCGACTTCCCATTTCTAGCCAATAGACACAAATAAAGCTGGCCGAAACCTGTCTCGCATGGAATCGAGCAATGCGGCCAGCCTGACATAGGGCTGCCCCTATTTAGCATTGCTTTCCCAATCCTGTCAATAGACGCGTCTATAATCACAAGACAACAGGGGGGCTCGGCCGATGGCCAGCCCCCTATCGTTTTTCCCAGGTGACGCCTAGGACGTTCTTCAGCTTCTGACCTTTCTGAACTTCTGGAACGTTCGTTGGCCTTTGTCCAAGCTCATCACCGCCTCCGAGACCTCAGCCACGTAGATGCTCTCTTCAGAGTCCACAGCGATTCCGTGGGGCGCGTTGAACATGCCGGCGCCCGGGTCCACCTTGACCACACCGTCGGCCATAGCGAAACCGTCGGCCAGAATGGTCTTGTCCCAAGATGGAGAGTCAGGCAGTCCCAGGGAATCCACCCCGTATCCAGCCAACCTTCCCTTCTCCTCTGCGGGAGCGTCGTCTCCCCAGTGGCACAGCATCTCTCCCTTGGGGCTTAAGATGCTGATTCTGTGGCGCAGTTCCGCCACGTAGAAGTTGCCGTCGGGGCCCTTGCGCACGTGGTTCGGCATGTGGAGTCCGGTCCAACGGTCTATGAACTCGCCTTCGCTGGTGAAAATTTGGACGCAGCAGTTGTATCGGTCAGCCACGTATATCTTGTTGTTGTCCTCCCGGTCGATGTAGAGACTGTGGATACAGTTGAACTGACCTTCGCCGGTGCCATGGCTGCCAAAAGAGTACTTCAGTTTGCCCTCGGGATCGAAACAGTGGACCGCCGAGTTCCTGTAGCCGTCAGATCCGAACAGGTCGCCGTTGGAAGCCACCGACAAGTGTGTAGGCATGTTGAAGGGGATGTTGCTTTGGACTGGAGCGTTCTGGTTCGCGGAGCCCAGGTTGAGAAGCAGACGCCCTTCCTTTGTCCATATCTTCATGGTGTGGTTGCCGTTGTCGCTGGTGTACACCCTTCCATCGGGGCCGATGGTGATGCCGTGGGGAGCGGTGAAGTCGTCTCCCATACGCCCCCATGAGTCGAGGAAGTTGCCGTCTTTATCGAATATCATCACGACGGCATAGGCGCTCCTGGTCAGCAGATAAACGTTGTCGTCGGCGTCCACCGCCACGTCGGGACCGTCGATGAACGCGGCCCTTCTGGGCCGCTTGAAGAAGGGGTCTACGACTTCGTATCTGAACTCGCCCGTTCCGAAAATAGCCATATGCCGCCTCCTAAGTCATGTGGTCAAAGTCTAGGAGCTTCACGATAACCGTGTTCCGCCGGTTCGAAATGGAATAGGCGCCCCCTCTCCCCAGGGGAAAGGGTTGGCGTGAGGGCGCGAAATTGCCAGCGTCAGTTATCTGTCGGTGGGAACGGGGACTCCAGGCACCTTAACCCTGAACCTGCCCACAGTGGTCCGGCTGGTAAAGAAGACCGTCTGCCAGTCGTCGCCGCCGAAGCAGAGGTTGGTGGTTGCGGTCTGACCGTGGACTACGATGCCCAGGCTCTTTCCAGTTGGGTCCAGCACGTGGATGCCGCCGGAGCCGCCGCAGTATATGTTCCCCTGTACGTCGACTTTCATGCCGTCGGGAACTCCTGGGCGTTCCCCGGTCAGGTCAGCGATGGTCCGGTCCGTATGCTTGGCCAGGTTGCCCCAGGGGTTTATCTCGAAGGAGCGGATGTGACCGCGGCGTGAGTCGTTGACGTAGAGAATGCTCTCATCCGGGGACAAGGCCAGCCCGTTGGGCAGCACGAAGTCGTCCACCAGCAGGGTTAGAGTGGCCAAGTCGGGAGTCAGTCGGTAGACCCCGGAGAAGTCCAGGTCCCACTGGTCCTGGGGTCGGCGGTGAGTCCAGGGGTCGGTGAAATAGATGTTCCCTTGGGAATCAACTATGATGTCGTTGGGCCTGTTTAGCTGGCGTCCCTTGAAGCTGTTGGCTATGACGGTTATAGAACCGTCAGATTCGGTCCGGGTGACCCTGCGGGTCAGATGCTCGCAGGCCAGCAGCCTGCCCTGAAGGTCTCGGGTGAGGCCGTTGTGCTGGTTGCTGCCTTCCAGGGCAACGGAGAAGCCCTCCCCTTCCTTCCATTTCATGCGTCTGTTGTTGAATATGTCGGAGAAGAGGAGATAGCCGCCCTCTTTCCACCACAGAGGACCCTCAGCAGGGTCGCCTTCAGCATTTCCAAAGCCGTCACCCAGCTCTTCGATTTCGACGTTGAGGTCCACTAAGCTCTCAAGTTCAGGGGCATGCTGCTCGACAGGCATAAATCACCTCCGGAGGTCTGGGTGGGGCACGCTGGGATAGTACCCACACGCCCATGGGCTGTCAAGCTAGCGGGCTTGTGCGCTCTCGGTGTAGAATGAATTTCAGAACAGTCGAAGAGGTGGTGATGGCCCAACTGGAAACTGAGATAGCCGCGTACGAAAAGATGCGCGATGGGCTAGAGGCCAAGTATTTTGGAAAGTGGGTCGTCGTCCGCGACGAAAAGCTGGTCGGCGCCTACGACGACTTCCAAGCGGCAGCCTTAGACGCTATATCTAAATTTGGCCGCGGCCCGTACCTGATCCGAGAGGTGGGAAAGACCGAGCCTGTGCCCATGCCAGCTTCCTTGTTGTTCGGGCTATAAATCGATGCCCACAGCCCACAGTGGGGAAGGTCAGCTCCAACTCTGGTTCAACGGCCCAAAACTTTCCGTCCAAATTGGTTTTGATCCAACCTGGCAACCCGTACATACACCCACACCGGAATTGCCGGGTCGCTTGTTTTCTGCCTTGATCGACACAGGCGCCACGCTCAGTGGCATCGACCGTCAGCTTGCCGAACAATTGGACCTCCCCACTATCGATCGTAGGCAGATCGCTGGTGTGCACGGGATCGCTGAAACCGATGTTTGTCTGGCTCAACTTTACATCCCGGCACTGAACAAAGTAGTGATAGGAGATTTCATCGTGGTTGACTTGGCTGCTGGTGGGCAGCGTGACGTCGTACTGCTCGGTAGAGATTTCCTTCGAACTTACACGATGACATACAACGGGCGCGAAGGGGTCGTAACCATCAGCGACGACTAGCCGCTTTGACCCACTATGGAATGGTTAATGCCCTCTAATAATCCCTTACTGTGACCGCCAGAGACACTCACGCCACAGCGAACGGGTTCGTTTAGTTCTACACGGCACGCTGCACCGACAGAGGTTCCTAACGGAAGCCAGTCCGCGTTGACACTCAGACGCGGCGCTTACTATAATCGGCCCACTAGCCCCCTACTCACAACGGAGGCGCCGCATGGACTTCAAGTACAGGTACACCCCAGAGCAGGAAGCGTTTCGCACGGAGGTCCGCGCCTGGCTTGAGGCGAACATTCCCGAGGACATGCGCGACCCGGTTGACCGACTGGACATCTCCGAAGAGTTCTACTGGTTCTGGCGGGAGATGAACAAAAAGATGGCCGAGTGGCGCTACCCGACCTACCCCACGGAGTACGGGGGCGGCGGACTCAGCGGCGAGCACGAGACCATCATCCTGGAGGAGTTCGCACTGGCCAGGGTTCCCCGGGCTTTCACTAACCAGTACGTGTTCCCCATGCTCCTCGTGTGGGGCACCGAGGACCAGAAGCAGAAGTTCCTCACCCCCCTTATCAAGGGCGAGACAATCGCCTTCCAGAACTTCACCGAGCCCAACGCAGGCTCGGACCTGGCCTCCCTGCAAAGCAAGGCCGTGCGGGACGGAGACGACTGGGTTATCACCGGCCAGAAGACCTTTGTGAGCGGCATGGGAGACCCCGACTGGCTTTTCGGACCCATCATCACTGACCCCGAGGCGCCACGTCACCAGAACCTGGGGTTCTTCATGGTTCCCTATCCCACACCGGGGCTGGAGTTGCAGCGGCTGAACCTTCTGACGGGACACGACCAGATATTCGTCTTCATGGACGGTGTCCGGGTTCCCGGAGACCACCTTATCGGCGGGGTAAACGACGGCTGGAAGGTGACCCAGACCACTCTGGAGTTGGAGCACGGAGGCCGCGGCGCCGCCTATCAGCGGGACGAGGCCCTGGAGCACCTGCTGGACTACACCTGGAACACCAAGCAGAACGGCCACACTCTGGGCGACGACCCAGTCCTGCAGCAGCTCGCCATGGACGCCTACATCGACTCCCAGGTCAACCGGCTGTTCCAGGGCAGGAACTATTCCATGTACCAGTCGCGTCAGGAGATGAGCTACGAGGGGTCGCAGTCAGACTATCAGAAAAAGACCTTCGCCCTGCGCAACGCCGACCGGGCTCGGGACATCATGGGAATGTACTCAGTCATGGGCGTCAAGGAGCCCAGGGCCCCCTTCCAGGGAGCGCCTGAAGTCTACCAGCGTTCCAGCCTGACGGGAGCGCATCCTGGCGGAACGCTGGAGGTGCAGCGGCTCATCATGGCCCGGCGCCTGGGCATCAGCCGCACCCGGGAACGCGCCGCCGTTACGCCCGCAAGCTCCGGCGTCAGCGGCGTCTAAACCGCCCGCTCCCTGGACCGCCGCATGGACTTCAAACCGGGATACACTCCCCAGTTGGAGGAGTTCCGCAGCGAAGTCGCCCTCGTTCTTGACTCTGTTCCCCCCGACGAGGTCCGCAACGAGTTGGTCCAGCTTGGCTGGCTGGCAGCATCCGAACCGATCCACCTTGGCGGGGTGGGCCTCACCGAAA
>DAOUJI010000038.1:0-20535 GCA_034422875.1 Dehalococcoidia bacterium
TCTGGACGGGTCGGTGACCTTTTCCCTCCATTCCAACGATGCGACGGCGGACGCGGCGGCCGGGACGTTGACCTGGACGGTCGAATCGGCCCCCTGGCAAGCGGGGGACAAGCTGATGCTGCGCATCCGGGAGGGCGTTGCGACGTCGAGCAGTATGCGCATTGACGATGCAGAGAGCGGGCAATGCTGAACAGCATACATCCGCGAATCCGCGGCTTTGTCCATGCGATTCCGGGCAGAACCGCTCTCCTGACGTTGGCCGTGGTCGGCGTGGTGTTCTGTGCTGGGTGCTCCAGCGACGGGGAGAGCGGGGCACCAGTGGCAGAGTGCACCGCCGATGCCGGGGGCAGAGCGCCGCTGGGAGTGGGCCTCGGCGCAGGGGATGAGTACTATGGTCCGCAGACGCTGGAGGAGCGGATAGCGGGGGCCGACGCCATCGTCCGGGTGCGGCTGCTCTCGGTGTCCCCCGCGTCGGAGCGTCGTGCCGGACGCAACGGTCACTATGCCGCGCTGGAGTACCGTTTCCAGGCGCTGGAATATCTGCAGGGGAGCGGCGGCGGCGAGTTGGTGGCTGTTGCTGATGACCCCGGGAGAACCTACAACAGAGTCCAGCACGCCTGTGCCTATGCAGAGGAAATACGCAAGATGCGCGACACGAGCTGGGACGACCGGGAGGCGATTGTTTTTCTCAGAGACAACGTCCAAGGGTTGCCGAGCACCCAGCAGGCCGACCGTTACTGGTTCGGGGCGGTGTCTTTACACTGGAACGGGGCCTATTTCTGGATCGAAGACTATTTCACCATATCCAGCCGCCATGCCAAGCGCTGGCTGCCTGCGGCGTCGTCTGGGAACGGCGGCGGAGCGTCTGGCGCCTCGGGCGGCGGGGAGCAGCGATTTCTCCTGGATGCGCCAGCGTCCGGCGGTGCGGGAGGAGCGTCGGGCCAGGCCGAGTCGGCGCCGACCATCACCCTGACTGAGATGAAGGCAGAGATAGCGGAGATAGAGCGGCTGGTGACCGCCGGGGGCGGCTCGGAGGCCTACCGGGACTGCCTCCACCTCAAATACGAGTGGGAGCGGAAAGTCCTATATGCGAAAGAGGAGATGGGCGGCGTCTATTACCACATACGCTACGATGAGACGGTGGGCTCAGGGCTGGCCGCCGAGACTTTGGCCCACACATCGGTACACTCGTATCATGCGCTGCAAGAATACGGGGAAGAGCCCCCTACAGACAATTCCTGGGGAGAGTTCCTGATTGCGGGCAGGGACAAGGACTTGTTCCATCCCCGGTGGACAGGGGTCGCGGCAACGGCGCGCCCTCTGCCCGCCGGAGTGTACCAGTTCTACTGGGGCTACCGTCACCAGCCATACATCATCTGCGACGCCTACCCAGAGGACGAGTTGAAGAGGTTGGAGGTGTTCGTCACCGTAGCCGCCCCTGCGGGCACGGTGCACGAGGCATTTTTCGACCCGGCGACCATCGGCACGGCGGTGGGAGCCGACAGCTCTAACGGCGTGCTGAAGCCGGCAGAGTTCACAGTAGGCGGGACAGCGACGACCATGCAGGGCCTCAAGTGGGAGAACGGCTCCGTCACGCTGACCCTGTCTCCATACACGGCGCTGACGGGCGTCGCCATCGACTTCATAGCTCTGGACGGGTCGGTGACCTTTTCCCTCCATTCCAACGATGCGACGGCGGACGCGGCGGCCGGGACGTTGACCTGGACGGTGGCCGCGGCGCCCTGGCAGGCGGGGGACAAGCTGATGCTGCGCATCCGGGAGGGCACCCCGACATCGACCCTCATGAGCATTGACGATGCGGAGGCCTGATATTACTACGGAGGAATCGCGATGCCGCACGGATTGCGGTCAAACATCCGACGTTGCTGCACACTGACAGGTGTCCCCTTCCTCTTGGCGTTCGCGCTGGCCCTGACAGTTTCCTGCGCTGATTCCTCTTCAGGTACGGGTCCGGCTGATGGAACTGCGCCCCCCGCGGAAGCTGCGTTGCTGGGGTCGTTCCTATACTACACTGGTTCAGCCTCACTGGAGGAGAGGATCGCTGGGGCTGACGTGATAGCGAAAGTGCGGCTGCGCTCGGTGTCTTCGGGGGCTGAGTTTCGGGAGATCGTCAAAGACGGCGATCTCAAGCATATTGGCGCGCTGGAGCACAGGTTCGAAGTCCTTGAGTATCTGAAAGGGACCGGGGACGGTGAGCTTCTGGCTGTGGTAAATGAATTAGTTGACCAAGAGACCGCAGAGCGAGCCGCCGAGGCTGGCGCCGCGCTCCTTGCGCGACGCGACGCGCGTTGGGACAGCAGGGAAGCCATCGTCTTCTTATGGGATGGGATACGGCAGAAGGACCGCTATATACTCGGCAGTGTCACGACCGAGTACGGTTATTTCGGAGACTACTACACCATAGCCAGCTTTCGCCATCAGAGATGGCTGCCTGCGGCGTCGGACGGGGGAAGGGAATCAGGCGTATCAGGGCGCTTTCTCCTGGATGCGCGGGCGGACGCGGGTGCAGGGGGGACATACCGCCAGTCTGGATCGGTTCCGACAATCACACTGGCCGCGATGAAGGCTAAGATTGCAGAGATTGAGCGGGAGGCCGTCGCCGGAGACGGTTCGGAGGCCTACCGGGACTGCCTCTACGAGAAATACAAGTGGGAACGAGAAGTCAGCTACTTCAAAGAGGGGAAGGACGGCGATTATTTTTACAAACGCCACGATCAGGCGACAGCCTCGGGGCTGCCCGCTGAGACCCAGGTCTACACAGCCATCCAGGCAGGTTACATGCTGCAGAAACATGGGGAAACGGAGCCCAGAGGTTACGGAGAGTTTGTACTTAGGGGCAGGGACGAGGACCTGTTCCATGCTCGATGGCCCGGGGTTGCAAAAACGGCGCGCCCCCTGCCCGACGGGGAGTACAAGTTCTACTACAGCTATCGGCCACAGGAATATGTCATCTGCGACGCACACCCTGAAGAAGAAATGAAAAGGCACGAGGTGTTCGTCACAGTCACAGCTCCTGCGGGCACGGTGCACGAGGCCTTCTTCGACCCAGTGACCGTCGGCACGGCGGTGGGAGCGGACGGCTCCAACGGCGTGCTGAAGCCTGTGGAGTTCACAGTTGGCGGGACAGCGACGACCATGCAGGATCTCAAGTGGGAGAACGGTTCCGTCGTCCTGACCCTGTCTCCCTACACGGCGCTGACGGGCGTCGCCATCGACTTCATAGCCCTGGACGGGTCGGTGACCTTTTCCCTCCATTCCAAGGATGCGACGGCGGACTCCGCGGCCGGGACGTTGACCTGGGCGGTCGAATCGGCCCCCTGGCAGGCGGGGGACAAGCTGATGCTCCGCATCCGGGAGGGCGTTGCGGCGCCCTAGCCCGCCGTCGCTGCCACGCGGGTCCCTGTTTCCACGCTGGGCGTCGTCAACACCTACACCTCCACCGTGGGCTTCACCGCCGGCGCCGTGCTCCCGACCTACGTTGTCAACGTACGATAGGAAACTCCCCCGGGGCCAAGGGCTGCCGGGCGAGATTGTAGCCCTTAAGCTGCGGGCGCTATCATGGAGCTTGGGGAGGCGGGGAATGGACCTGGAACGAGACAAGAAGAGTCTGCTGGAGAAGCTCCGCAGAGAGCTGCGCGACGACAACGTTGTCGACGCCATGTACAAGGTCCCCCGTGAGGCATTTGTGCCCGCCGGTCTCCGCAATATGGCCTACTCCGACATTCCTCTGCCGATTGGCTACGGGCAGACTGTTTCCCAGCCCTATATGATCGCAACGATGCTGAGCGTGCTTGGCCTGCGCGGGAACGAGTCAATTCTGGAGCTTGGGACGGGCAGCGGCTATCAGGCGGCCATTTTGGCCGAGTTGGTCCCCGACGGGAAGGTCCTGTCCGTGGAAATCGTGCCGGAACTCGAGAGCCAAGCCAGAGAGCGGCTGGCCTCCCTGGGATACTCCAACCTGGAGGTGGAGTCCGCCTCCGGGGAACTGGGCTGCCCGAACAGGGCGCCCTTTGACGCCATCGTTGTGTCCGCCGGAGCGCCCAAGCTGCCTCATTCCCTCATCACTCAGCTCTCCGTGGGAGGCCGCATGGCCATACCCATCGGGAACCTGGAAGGGCAGAACCTGATGAAGGTGGACAGGACGGGAGAGGGATACAACGTGCGAGTCCTTGGAGCCTGCCGCTTTGTGCCCCTGGTGGGCAATGACGCCTGGGACCCCAACCGCCTGAACGTGCGTCGTCAGGACAAAGGGTGAACCTTGGCTCAATCGTCGTACGCTGGGGAATTGTAGGCCCCATGCCCAGTTGATATACTGGCTCTGATTTATGACCGCTTCTACATCCGTTAAATACGAGACCGTCATCGGCCTGGAAGTCCACGTGCAGCTTCTCACACAGAGCAAGATGTTCTGCTCGTGCAGAGCCGACTACCAAGCCGCTGCACCCAATACTCTGGTGTGCCCGATATGCCTTGGGGCCCCGGGGACGCTGCCCGTCATCAACAAACGCGCGCTGGAACTTACGATGATGACCGGGCTCGCCCTCAACTGTGCCATCTCGTCCTACACCAAGTTCGACCGGAAGAACTATCCCTACCCCGACCTGATGAAAGGGTATCAGATATCCCAGTACGACCTGCCGGTGGCCTCCGGAGGCTTCCTGGACCTGGACGTCGACGGAAAGACGACCAGGGTCGGCATAACGAGAGTCCATTTGGAAGAGGACGTTGCGAAGCTCGTCCACCTGCGGGACGGTTCGGGCGAGGCGTATAGTTTGGTCGACGTGAACCGTTCCGGAGTTCCCCTCATGGAGATAGTAAGCGAGCCCGACATGCGCACGCCTGAGGAAGCCCGCAGCTATCTGACCAGCCTCCACTCCATACTCCAGTACCTAGGCGTAACCACGGGGAACATGCAGGACGGCAACTTCCGGTGCGACGCCAACATCAGCGTCCGCCCCGCCGGAGAAACGGAACTGGGCCGGAAAGTGGAAGTTAAGAACATGAACAGCTTCAGGGCCGTCTACAACGCCCTGAAATACGAGGCGGACCGGCAGGCAAAAGTTCTCCAAGACGGGGAACGGGTGGTCCAGGAGACCCGAGGCTGGCTGGAAGGCCAGGAGATTACGGTGTCTCAGCGGAGCAAGGAGCAGGCCCACGACTACCGCTACTTCCCCGAGCCAGACCTTCCACCCTTGTCGCTGGACGCCTCGTGGATTCAAGAGTTGGAGTCATCTCTCCCGGAGCTTCCCGCCCACAGACGGAACAGGTATTTAGATGACTTCGGCCTCTCAGAATACGACGCCGGACTCCTGACCGCCTCCAAGGCGACCGCCGACTATTTCGAGAAATCCCTGGATGCAGGTCGATTCGCTGGCGACGGACTCAAATCCAGGGCCAAGGGCTTGTCCAACTGGATACTGGTGGAGTTGGCCCGGCTGTTGAACCTGGAGGGAGAGGACATCTCTGAGTCCAGGTTTTCCCCGGACCAGATGAGGGAACTGATGGGCCTCATCGACGACGGTACGTTGAGCTCCAGCCTGGCCAAGACGGTGTTGGAAGAGGCTTTCAGCACAGGCGCAAGTCCCGCTTCCGTCGTCAAGGAACGGGGCTACGTCCAGATTAGCGACACGACGGCCTTGGAAGCGGCGGTGGAGGAAGCTATCGGAAACAATCCCCAGGCCGTAAACGACTACCTGAGCGGCAAGGAGAACGCCGCCAAGTACCTGGTGGGCCAGGTGATGAAGGCCACACGGGGGCAAAGCAAGCCGGACCTCGTGGCCTCGTTAGTCGACGACAAACTCAAAGCAATTAAACTAGAACAGGTGTGATTCAAAGTGGCTCTGCAACTGGCTCAAGTCCTGGTGTCCATAGTCCTGGTGGCCGTCATTCTCATGCAGGTCCGTGAAGCTGGATCGGGTTTCTTCGGGAACGCCCAGTCCACCTTCCGCACCAGACGCGGGCTGGAAAAGACATTGTTCCAGTTCACCATCGTCCTGGCGGTGGTCTTCCTGATCATGTCCATCGTCAGCGTCCGTTTCGCCTAGGTCTTCGGAGGCCATCGTGGGGTCTTCCGGCCTCATAACCCTCACCACCGATTTCGGCACGTCAGACAACTACGTCGGCGTGATGAAGGGCGTGATTCTGACAATCAACCCTGAGGCGTCCATCGTGGACATCTCCCACCATGCCTCACCACAGAACATACTGGAAGGCGCGTTTGTGCTGGGGACCGCTGTCAAATACTTTCCCCAAGGGACCATACACGTCGGCGTGGTGGACCCTGGAGTAGGCTCCTCCAGAAACGCCCTTGTACTGTCCGGGCCTCACGGACATTTCGTCGGGCCTGACAACGGCATTTTCAGCTTGGCATTAGGCCCTAATTCCGAGGAAATGGCTTCAAGCCTCCGTTCTGTGCCGGAAGGATGGACGGCCCGACGGATAACAAACCCCAAGTACATGCTGGACCAGGTAAGCTCCACCTTCCACGGGCGGGACGTTTTCTCTCCAGTGGCCGCGCACCTGTCGATGGGGATACGGCCGGAAGAGATTGGCCCGGAGGTCCACAAGATCATTCGGCTTCCGTTTCCCGCCCCCGTCACGCAAGGCAGCTCCCTGATAGGCCAGGTTGTCTATGTAGACAGGTTCGGCAACCTCGTGACCAACATATCCGAAAACGACTTGACAGGTCGGGCACAAGACAGGGTAGAGATTTGCGGGAGAGTCATCGACAGGCTCTCGCAATACTACGCTGAGGGAGGCCATCTGGCGGCCCTGATAGGAAGCGCCGGTTACCTGGAGGTCGCCGTAAAGAACGGCAACGCCGCCGAGGAGTTGAGAGCGGGAGTCGGAACGCCCGTAGCCGTTAGCTTTTCGGCTTGATCAGACGTGCCCCGCACAAGGGGCGGATGACAAAAAGCATCGAAACCTCCGCCCCCAGCAATCTTCTACCCATTTCTGCGCTATGGTATTCTTACTAACTGGCTGCCTGCCAAAGGCGGTCCGAACTCTTCGATAATCATTCAACGCCACTGACAAGAGCGCTGCGTAGACCTTTAGGAATGTTGACGCCTGTGTCTAGAATTGTCCACGGCCTTGTACATATGCGGACAGCCACCCTGGTATCCGGCGCCCTGGGGCTGGTGGCCGGGCTGGTCGTTGCGGTCCTTATCTCGATACCGCTGTCCAACCTTGAAGGTTGGATGTCGTGGGGGATCCCCTTCTCCGTCAGCGGTGCGCTGGGGCTTCTGGGTTTACTGATTGGTGTGGCCCGTTCAAGCGACATACCTGGCGTCTTCCAGTCGGGAGGCAGCAAAGAGCACACTGGAGGGTCGGGTCAGATTCTGGTGGACACGAGCGCCATCATCGACGGCAGGATTGCCGACCTTGGCCTGACCGGGTTCATACAGGGGACACTCGTCATCCCTTCCTTCGTACTCGACGAGCTCCGCCACATCGCCGACTCTGCGGACTCTATGCGGCGAACCCGGGGCCGGCGCGGTCTGGAAGTCTTGGGCAAGCTGAGGAAAGAGACCTCGATCCCCATACAGGTGCTGGACGTAGCGCTATCGCCGGGGACTGACGTAGACGGACAATTGGTCAAAATGGCCAAGAGCATGGACTCTCCCATTATGACCACGGACTTCAACCTGAACAGGGTCGCCGATGTACAGGGAATCCAGGTGCTCAACGTGAACGAGTTGGCCAATGCGCTGAGACCCGCCGTGCTGCCCGGTGAAGACCTGACCGTGAACATCGTGCAGGAAGGCAAAGAGATGGGGCAGGGGGTCGCATTCATGGACGACGGCACCATGGTAGTCGTGGAAGGCGGCAGGCGATATATCAACAGCCTCCAGGACGTCACGGTGACCAGGGTACTCCAGACGGCGGCAGGACGTATTATTTTCGCCAACCCCAAGGCCGGGTAGCATTGGGAGCGCTCCAGGAACGATCCGCGGACGGGCCAGTAGCCGTCATCCTGGCGGCGGCAGGGGAGAGCCGGCGCATGTCAGGCATCGACAAGATCTTCACGCCGATTCTGGGCATGCCCCTCGTTGCCCACACTATCAACGCGTTCGAAGCGATCGACTGCGTCAGCTCCATAACTCTGGTCCTGTCCGAAAGCTCTCTGGAGGCCGGAAGGCATCTGGCCACGAACATGGGGTGGTCGAAGCTCACCTCAGACCGGGTATGCCCGGGCGGCGCTCGACGCCAGGACTCGGTGCGCAATGGGCTGGAAGCAACCGAGGGCGTAGGATGCAAGTGGGTGGCCGTCCACGACGGCGCCCGGCCCTGCATCTCTCCAGACTTGATGGACCGCGCCCTTGAAGCCGTTCAGGATACCGGGGCGGCCATAGCAGCCGTTCCAGCCAAGGACACCATCAAGACCGTATCGACCGGAGGACTGGTCGAGAATACACCCCCCCGGGAGACTCTGTGGATGGTCCAGACTCCCCAGGTCTTCGACTTCAGTCTTCTGGTCGAAGCCCACGACTCTTGTCCGCCTGACGTCACCGTCACCGACGACGCCGCCCTTGTCGAGCGGATGGGGGGCGCGGTAAAGGTATTCATGGGCGCCTATGAGAATCTTAAGGTCACTACACCTGAAGACATGGCAGTGGCGGAGACATTCCTGCGGGCCGGACAGGCCCGCCGCGTAGCTCATGGCCAAGTCTAGGGTAGGTTTCGGTTTCGACGCCCATCCCCTTACGGAAGGGCGGGCTCTGGTCATCGGCGGAGTTGAGGTTCCATTCGACAAGGGCCTTTCAGGCCACAGCGACGGAGACGTTCTGACCCACGCCATAATGGACGCTCTTCTCGGAGCCGCAGGCCTTGGCGACAAGGGGACCCATTTCCCCTCCAGCGACGAATCGTTGAAGGGCATATCTTCCCTGAAACTTCTCTCCCGGACGGGGGAGCTTGTGCGGGGGGCGGCTTGGCGCATCGTCAACGTGGATGCTACAATACTCGCTCAGAGGCCCAGGCTGGGGCCTCTTGTTTCCGAAATGAGCGCCAGAATCAGCGGTTCTCTGTCCATTCCCGAGGCCGACGTGAGCATCAAGCCCACCACCACGGACCATCTTGGCTTTGTGGGACGGGAAGAGGGGATCGCCGCTTACGCTGTGGCCCTGCTGGAAGAGGCGAACCCCTCGGAGAACGCACGGTGAAGCTCTTCAACACCCAGAGCGGCGTGGAGGAGGAGTTCTCACCGGCGGGCGACACGGTCAAGATGTACGTCTGCGGCATCACCCCCTACGCTCCGGCCCACATGGGCCACGCCATGAGCTACGTCATATTCGACACGCTGCGCCGGTATCTTGAGTACAAGGGATACAACGTCCAGCATGTCCAGAACTTCACGGACATCGACGACAAGATAATCCAGAGGTCGGAGCAAGAAGGAATCGACTTCGAGTCTCTGGTGGAAACCCACATCCAGGACTTCATGGACAGCATGGCAGCCCTGAACGTCCAGAAGGCCCACGTATATCCCCGGGCCACCAGGGAGATACCCCGGATGATCGACATCATCGGCTCCCTCATCGACAGGGGCTACGCCTACTCCGCCGACGGCGATGTGTACTTCCGGGTGGCGAAGGCGGAGGACTATGGCTCTTTGAGTCACCGCACCCTGGACAGCATGTTGTCAGGGGCCAGGGTCGAGCCCGGCGAGGGGAAGGAAGACCCCATGGACTTTGCCCTCTGGAAAGGGGCCAAGCCGGGTGAGCCGTCCTGGGACAGTCCTTGGGGCCCAGGACGCCCGGGTTGGCACATCGAATGCACCGCCATGTCGATGGAGTATCTGGGAGAGACGCTAGACATTCACGGAGGGGGCCAGGACCTGATTTTCCCCCACCATGAAAACGAGGCCGCCCAGAGCGAGTCCTTCACTGGCGTCAGGCCCTTCGCCAGGTTCTGGGTGCACAACGGACTTCTCCAGATGGGCGACGACAAGATGAGCAAGTCCCTTGGAAACCTTGTGTCGCTGGAGGATGGACTGAAGGCCCACTCCTCCGACGCCATCCGCATCACCTTCCTGAGTTCTTCATATAGGCGTCCGGTCAACTACACTGAAGAGACCGTGGCTTCCAACGAACGTGCAGCCGAGCGGCTCAGGGCCGCCCTGGAACCCGGCGCCGCCGCCAGTGGAGATGTTCTCGATTCGTCGCCGTTTAAGGACCGTTTCGTCGAAGCGATGGAATCGGACTTGAACACCCCACAAGCTCTTGCGGTACTGTTCGACATGGCGCGGGAGATAAACCGGGGCAAAGAGTCGGGCGCCAACGTATCGGAGGCGCAGGGATGCCTGAGAGAGTTGGGTGGAACCCTTGGGCTGACCTTCCGCAAAGCTGATTCGGGCGGCGAAAACGACATTGCGCCCTTCATAGATTTGTTGCTTCAAGTGCGCACCGAGCTTCGGGCCGAAAAACAGTACGGGATGGCCGACTCCATCCGCGACCGCCTGACTGAACTGGGCGTCGTGCTTGAAGACACTGCCCAGGGAACCCGCTGGAAGTACGGCTGATGCACATGGCCGTCCGTCTGCCTGAACCCCACGCCCAGAGTAATGGTTAGCGACGAGTTTTTAGGTCGGCTAATCGCCGTCTGGGGCCGGGAAAACGTCTCCGTAGACCCGGCTGACCTGGACCGCTACTCCTGCGACGCCCTAACGCCCCACCGGGTCTTTCACGACGCCGACATCCTCAACGCCCTGGCTTGGGCCGTAGTTAGACCCGGTTCAGCCGATGAGGTGTCCCAGGTCATAAAACTGGCCTGTGACTTCAAGGTCCCTGTGGTCCCCCACGGAGGAGGCACCGGCGTGATGGGAGCGGCCATACCGGTCCAGGGAGGCGTCATCCTGGACTTGAAGCGTCTCAACCGCGTCATCTCCGTCAACCCGGAGGACATGACCGTTGTCGTTGAGGCCGGAGCCATACTTGCGGACGTAAACACCGTCCTGGAACCCCACGGTCTGATGCTGGGGCACGACCCGTGGAGTGTCCCCATTGCCACTGTGGGAGGGGCCATTTCCACCAATGGCGTAGGATATCTGGCTGCGGCTCACGGCCCCATGGGACAGCAGGTGGCGGCCCTTGAGGTTGTACTACCCACCGGCGAGACACTGACCACAAAGGCGGTCCCGAAGTCCTCGTCCGGCCCCAACCTGAACCAGCTGTTCATCGGTTCTGAAGGGGTTTTCGGAGTGATAACCAAAGCCACGCTGCACGTCTTCAGGGTCCCGGAAGAGCGTTCCTTCTCGGCCTTGGAGTTTCCATCCTTCGACTCAGGATTCAACGCCGTTGCGGAGTGCCTGGCGCTGGGCATAAGACCTTCTCTGGTGGACCTGTCAGAAGAGTCGGACCACCGGGTACACCTCTACCTGATGCACGAAGGGTTCAAAGAAGGGGTCGAAGCCCAGTCGCGCCGGTGCCTCAAAGTGTGTAAGAGCTACGGCGGCGTGGACCTTGGTCCGAACCGCACCCTGGAATACTGGAACCACCGGCATTCGTCGGGGGTATCGTACAAACAAGAGATGTTGGGACAGCCCAGAAAGGTCCGGTGGGAACGCAGATGGCGAGCTTTCGACTATCTCCATGTGGCGCTTCCCATATCCAGGGTGCTGGAGTACCGGCGGATATGCGAGGGAATCCTGGAGGAGAACGGCCTGAAGGCGGTCGAGTACGCAATATGGGGTCAGCCGGAGCTCTTCTCAATGCTCATCGTCCCCGCTGACGACAGAGACATGCGGGAACCTCGAACGACCCCGGATCCCGGGATGGGAGAGACGGTGGACCGAATATTGAGCCTGGCCCAGGACATGGGCGGCTCAATGGAATACTGCCATGGTGTGGGCGTCAAGCTGGCACACCTGCTTCCCAGGGAGATGGAAGGCGGGTACGAGGCGGCGTCGGCGATAAAGAAGGCGCTGGACCCCCACTCCATCATGAACCCCGGCAAGCTGTTCCAGCCCTAGTCCGCTTCGTCTCGATCGGACGGGGGAGGCCTACCGCGCTATCTCTTGAATAAACGACGTTGCGAGGCTGTTGAATTCATCGGGTTTTTCCAGCATTGGCCAATGACCCGCTTCCGGGATTATGTGGATGGGGCCGACGGAGCGACCCTCCAATGCCCGTTGGGCATGGGACGCCAGCAATATGCGGTCTTCACCGCCCCAGATGAACATGACCGGCTTCTCCAGGCCGGACAAAGCATCCAGCGCCACTAACTCCCGTTTCAGCCCTCGGATGGTTATCCCAGACCTGATGGACTCCAACATAGCTCGCTTGACCTCGGGCTTATGGCGGACGTCCATTAGGTCGTCCAGGAAACGAACGTACTCAGGCCTCGTTTGATGGAATATGCTCTTTACCATGCTCCGGCCGCTCAACATAGGCGGAGTATGCAGGAATTCTCCCAGCCCCGGAACCGTCGACAGGCGCAGGAACCAGGGCATGTTGCGGTCCAGTCCAGCCGTGTCCACCAACAACAGCCCTCTGACCCGCTCCGGATGGTTGACAGCGCACCAGGACGCCACCAAGCCCCCTGCGGAGTTGCCGACCAAGACGGCGCTGCTCAACTCCAAAGCGTCCATTAGTGACACGAGAAAATGACCGCCCGCCATTGAGTCATACAGGAGTCCAAAGGGCTTGTCGGACTTGCCATGACCGGGCAGGTCTACAGCGTACACAGAGCCTACCTCACCCAGCGGCCCGATGTTCTCCGACCAGACGGCAAGGGATGCGCCCAAACCGTGGAGTAGAATGACGGCTGGACCCTCCCCTGCTGACAGGTACCTGACCCGTACGGTGTCCGGCGCCCACGCCATGGAGGGGTCTTTAGACCAGAGGTGGCCTGTAGGCACGTCTATGTATCGGTCTGGGAATTGCACCTTCTAATAAACGGTTGAACTCTTCTGGATTCAAGTCGCGGCGCTCCGGTCTGACCGGAAGTTCGCCGCAAGACCGCCCACTTACGCCAGTGGAAGAGGCTCCTCGACTCTGGCTTCCTTTTTCGTAAAGACCAGGCTCGAATCTCCGGCGTCCACCAGGATGTTGTCGCCCTCTACGAAGCCGCCGCTTAGTATCTCCCTGGACAACGGCGTCTCCAGATGGCGTTGTATGGCCCTCCTCAGCGGCCTGGCTCCAAAGGATGGGTCGAATCCCTCTCGGGACAGCCATTCACGAGCGGCCTGAGTCAACTCGAAAGTGATTCCACGGTCTTTGAGGCGACTCAACACGTCCTCCGCCATCAGGTCCACTATGCTCTCAATCTCCTCCTGGCTGAGGGGATGGAACACAATGATTTCGTCGATCCTGTTCAGGAATTCCGGCCTGAAAGCGTGTCTCAGAGCGTTCTGGACGGTTTCCTTCAACCGCTCGGCGTCGATTGCGTCCCTGCCGTCGGAGCGGAAGCCAAAGGGCCTGTTTTCAATCTGGCCCGTGCCCAGGTTGCTGGTCATTATGACAACCGTGTTCTTGAAGTCCACGGTACGCCCGTGGCCATCGGTCAGACGACCGTCCTCCAGAATCTGGAGCATGACGTTGAAGACATCCGGGTGCGCCTTTTCCACCTCATCGAACAGCAGTACCCTGAAGGGGTGCCTGCGCACGGCCTCAGTGAGCTGTCCGCCGTCGTCGAATCCCACGTAGCCGGGGGGAGCTCCAATGAGCCGGGAAACGGTGTGCTTATCCATGTATTCGGACATGTCGATGCGAATCATGTTGGCTTCGTCGTCGAACAGAAACTCGGCCAAGGCTCTCGCCAACTCGGTTTTTCCTACGCCGGTGGGGCCCAGGAATATGAAGCTGCCTATGGGCCGTTTCGGGTCAGCCAGGCCGGAGCGGGCACGCCTGATGGCCTCGGACACGGCGGCGACGCCCTCATCCTGCCCGATGACGCGCTCATGCAGCCGTTCTTCCATGTGAAGCAGCTTCTCGGCTTCACCTTCAAGAAGCCTGGAAACGGGCACGCCCGTCCATTGGGAGATTAGCTCGGCGATGTCCTCCGCCTCCACCACCATGTCGGTGTCTGTTTCTTTGAGCCAACTGTCCCTGTCCGCCTCGAACTCCGGCTCTATACGGAGGCGCTCGGTCTTCAGTTCCGCCGCCCGTTCGTAGTCGGACCGCTGTGCCGCGGCCTCCTCCTCGTTGGACAGCTCTTGGATCTTCCGTTCCCGGCCTTTCAGGCCCAATGGCATGCTCTCGGCGTCTATGTGTATCTTGCTGGCCGCCTCGTCGATAAGGTCCACGGCCTTGTCGGGCAGGCGCCTGTCCGCCAGGTATCTCTGGCTCAGACCGGCGGCTGCGGCGAGCGCCGAGTCCTCCACCTTCACTTTGTGGTGGGCCTCATACCTGGGACGAAGCGCTTTCAGGATTTCCACCGTCTCTTCCACGGTGGGTTCCTCCAGGTATACGGGCTGGAACCTGCGTTCCAGCGCGGCGTCCTTCTCAATGTGTTTTCTGTACTCTTCGGTGGTGGTGGCTCCTATGCATTGGAGCTCGCCCCTGGAAAGCGCGGGTTTCAGCAGGTTGCCCGCGTCGATGGAACCCTCGGCGCTGCCTGCTCCGACGACCGTGTGAATCTCGTCAATGAACAGGACGACTTCTCCGTGAGATTCTTTGACCTCGTCCATTACGGCCTTCAGGCGGTCTTCGAATTCGCCTCTAAATTTGCTTCCGGCGACCAGGGCTCCCATGTCAAGGGCCAAGACCCGGCGGTCCCGCAGTACGGTGGGAACGTCCCCCGCCACGATACGCTGGGCAAGACCCTCGGCTATGGCCGTCTTGCCCACTCCGGCCTCACCTATGATTACCGGGTTGTTCTTCTTCCGCCGGGTCAGGGTCTGCATGACCCTACGGACCTCGGCGTCCCGCCCAACGACGGGGTCAAGCCTTCCCTGGCTGGCCAGGTCCGTCAGGTCTATGCTGTACCGTTCCAAGGCACGATACCTGCTCTCCGCCTGGGGGTCAGTGACCCGGTGAGGCCCCCGGACCTGTTTCAGGGCCTGGTACACCTTTTCCTTGGTCAGGCCGTGCTTGTCCAGGATTCGGGCAGAGTCTCCCTCCCGCTCCATCGTGGCGGCTAGAAGCAGATGTTCGACGCCGATGAAGTCGTCTTTCATCATCGCCGATTCGTTCTTGGCGTTTTCCATGAGCCTGGATGCCCTGGGGGTAGCATAGATTTGGGGGGCCTGGACCGACACCTTGGGGGAGTTCTCCAACGCCCTGTCCAGATCGTCCCTGACCGCCTCTGCGGATATGCCCAGGTGCCGGAGTATCTCGGTAGGAAGCCCGTTGTCCAGCTCCAACAGGGACAGAAGGACGTGCTCCACGTCCCACTGGCTATGCTGACGGCTGCGGACTGTCTCCTGGGAGGCGGCCAGGACTTCCCGCGCCTGTTCCGTATAGTCTTCGGGTCTCATCATCGTCTTAACCGTCTCCTACTGGCGTGTCTGCCTGTTGTTCCTGGCGCTGCGGAGTTGCGCCACCTCGGCGGTAAGCCTGTCAATCTCCGACTCCATCTGGAGCATCCTGTCCATGAGCTTCAGCACCACTTCGACGCCTGCCAGATTTATTCCCATGTCGTCGGTAAGGGACTTGATGCGCCGCAGCTTTTCTATGTCGTTGTCCGAGTAGAGCCTCTGCTTCCCCTGGGAACGGGAGGGTTCGATAAGCCCGACTCTCTCATAATAACGCAACGTCTGGGCGTGCAACCCGACAAATCGGGCCGCAACACTGATGACGTAGCAGGGTTCGCTCTCAAATCGCTGTGTCATGATTAAACCGGTTGCCTCCTGGAGTCCAGGGACTCCTTAATCTCCTCGAAAAGCCGCCGCTCCTCATCCGTAAGTCCCTTGGGGAGAGCAACCTTCACGGTCACGTGCAGGTCTCCTTTGGACTCAGGACGGTTGAGCCTGGGCATACCCTGCCCGGCAAGCCGGAAGGTCTGGCCGTTCTGGGTCTCGGGCGGAATCGTGAGGGCTACACGTTTGGTCAACGTAGGCACTGCGGCTTCTCCTCCCAGGACTGCGTCCAGCGCCGGCACTTCCACCTCGGTGTACAGGTCAGCCCCCGTACGCCTGAACCTTGAGTGTTCCTTCAGCCGGATGTTCAGGCGAACTTCGGTTTCCTTTCCATCCCCCACGGGGACACGCACCGTAGACCCTTCGCCGACTCCAGCGGGAATCTTCACTTCGATTCGTTTGGACCCCTCTCCGGAGAGGATAGGGACGTCTACAACTCGAGTAGTGCCACGGAACGCTTCTTCCAGCGTAACCTCTACGGCGTATTGGAGCCTCTGCGGCCTGGACCTTCCCCGGTGGAAGCCGGAGAATATGTCATCGAACCCACCCCCGGAGAAGCCTCCCATCTGACCGTCGAAGTCAGGCGAGCCGGAGAACCAGTAGGTGAAGTCGCCCCTTCCCTGAGAAGCGCGGGCTTTGTCCAACTCGTCGGCGTGCTTCCAGTCGTCACCATACTTGTCGTACTTGACGCGATTTTCCGGGTCCGACAGGACCTCATAGGCCTCGTTAATTTGTTTGAACTTAGCCTCAGCTTCACCGTCTCCGGGGTTTACGTCAGGGTGCCATTGCCTGGCCAGCTTCCGATAGGCCTGGCGTATGCCCTTCTCATCGTCGTCTCTTGTAACACCTAGAATGTCGTAGTAGCTTGGCATGGCGGCTGTTACCATCGAATATATTCTATGCAAATTATAGCAATTCTGCGTAGACTCGTCAATAATATATATGGGTTATCCCATAATAATAGTTGACAATATACTATCAACTTAGTATACTCCTACTTGAGAGGTGGCAAGACTGAATCTCGGTCTCGCCCCCCTGAGCCAACCAAGCCCGGCTCTAATCAGGAAGGAGGAAGAGCAATGCCTATAGTAACCTACAGACCTTTCGGAATGTCCCATCGTTTCCCCCACGGATTTAGCCGCTTTCGCCGAGAGATGTTCGGACCCCGCCAGTTGGCGAGGCAGTTCTGGACTGCAACCCCGCCCATGGAGTTGGATGTCTACGAGGATGGGGAAGACCTGAAGGTGAAAGCGTCGGCGCCCGGCGTCAAACCTGAAGACCTGGACGTGAGCATCAAGGACAACGTCCTGACCATCAAGGCTGAGCGCAAATCGGAAGGGGAAGTCAAGGAAGAGAACTTCCTCCACCGGGAGAGAAGCTTCGGCGCATACCAGCGAATGGTCCGCCTTCCCGAGTCGGTCAACGCTGAGGAGGCCTCAGCCGACTACGACAACGGAGTCCTGACCGTGACGCTGCCCAGGATCAAGGAGGCCCAACCGGACGTCATCAAGCTGGAGGTCAAACCTGCATCCCCAACCAGCGCGGAGCCTCAAGAAGAGGCTAACGCCAGCTAGGCGCCCCAGGCGATGACGGCCTCAAGCCATGACCGCCGCGTCCGCGGCGAATTAAGGGCCCCGACAGTTGTCGGGGCCCTGTTTTTAGCTTAGTCGGTCACGATATCCATCATGATACAGGCATGTTCTCCTTGACAACGCAAGGGGCCTCTGATAGCATCCCAACGTTATCAACCCGTATGCTGCAGTCCTAATCTTTCGCATAGGTCCTTTCTAAATTGGCTTTCGTCACCGCTCTCCGCTGCAAGGAATGCGGCCGGGAGACCCCAGTAGAACCGACCCACGTCTGTGATTTCTGCTTCGGACCTCTTGGCCCGGTCTACGACTACGACTCCGTCGCCAGAGTAATCAGTCGTGAGCGCATCGAGAAGGGCCCTTTGAGCCTCTGGCGCTACCAGGACCTGCTGCCGGTCGACGGTCCTCAGAGCAACGAACTGGCCGTGGACCTCAACGCCGGATTCACTCCCCTCATCAAGGCCAAGAACCTGGGCGAACTGCTGGGACTGGACAACCTGTACATCAAGAACGACAGCGTCAACCCGTCCTTCTCATTCAAAGACAGGGTTGTTACTGTGGCCGCCACCAAGGCCAGGGAGTTCGGGTTCGAGACCCTGGCATGCGCCTCGACCGGCAACCTGGCATGCGCCGTGGCCGCCCACGCCGCCCGGGGCGGAATGAAGTCCGTAGTGTTCATACCGGCGGACCTGGAATACGGCAAGGTAATCGGAGCGGCCATCTACGGCCCTACAGTTATCGCCGTCGACGGCAACTACGACGACGTGAACAGGCTTTGCAGCGAGGCCGCCGACTCCTATCCCTGGGCCTTCGTGAACATCAACATGCGTCCCTATTACGCCGAGGGAAGCAAGACTCTGGCTTACGAGGTGGCCGAGCAACTGGGCTGGAGAGCGCCCCAGAACGTAATTGTCCCCTCCGCTTCCGGCTCCCTGTTCACCAAGATATGGTTGGGCTTCAACGAGATGGCGGACCTGGGGCTTATAGAAATGCCGTCTCCCCCCAACATGCACCTCACCCAGGCCATAGGATGCTCGCCCATAGTGGAGGCGTACAACAGCGAGGCGGACATCGTCAGGCCGGTTCGGCCCGACACCATAGCGAAGTCGTTGGCTATAGGCAACCCGGCCGACGGAATATACGCCCTCCGCATCCTCCGCCAAAACGGCGGCACGGCGTATCCTGTGCCCGAAGACGACGTGGCGGCCGGAATGAAGCTTCTGGCCGAAACGGAAGGCGTCTTTACCGAGACCGCCGGCGGAGTCGTTATTTCCGCCCTCAAGCACATGGCCCAGACCGGCGTCATCAAGAGGGACGAACTGACGGTGGCCTACGTGACGGGCAACGGACTCAAGACCCAGGAGGCCGTGAGCGATGTGGTGCGCCCCGTGCAGGTGAAACCCACGATGGGCTCCTTCGAAGAAGCCTACAACGCACTACAGGGACCGGTCGGAGCAGTCCAATAAGGCATCGAGAACACGACTAAACCATTCAGCAGAGGCGAAGGAAATGAGCGGCATTCTGGTCAGGATTCCCACACCCCTCCGTAAAATCACCGACGGCGTGGACAAGGTTGAAGTGAGCGGCCCAAACCTGGGGCACCTCATCGATGACCTGGACGGTCAGTTCCCCGGCTTCCGAGAGCGGCTGGTCGATGAGAACGGGGAGCTGCGTTACTTCGTGAACATATACCTGAACGGGGAAGACGTGCGTTTTCTCCAGGGGCTGGAGACCACGACCGGAGACGGAGACGAGGTCAGCATAGTCCCCGCAGTGGCCGGGGGCTAACGGTTCCCTTAAGAGGCCCTGACCCTCCTTCCAAGTTTCTTATGTGACCTGCCGGCAGCCCACTGTCTTTACGGAAGCTCCCTTTACGCGGGCATAGGGCGTCCAAACCCACCGTCCCTCTCATCCTTTCCTCACGTCGTCCCGTATGCCTTTGATGTCGGCATACGGTTTCCCGAACCATAACCCCATGCTAATATTGACTTGGCTCACGTCTATGTTCGACGACCCTCTACGGGAGTTTCTACAAGACCTCAGCACGGGCGGCCCTGTCGTCTGGGCTGTTTTCGTGGTTGGGACCATCGGAGTCCTGACCTTGGCGTTTCACGGGCTTCTGGAGGGACTGCTTCGCTTGACCAGACGTCTGAGGCGCGCCCAACGGTGACCGGCTGTACCCTCACCCCAGCCCTCTCCCCCTGGAAGAGAGTGTCAGACAAACGGCGCTTCAAGGGAGACGCAACGGCGTCCCGCTTCTCCGCCTCATATGAGGGGCTGGCCCCGTGATATTCCCCAACGCCGGAGTGTCGGTAGACCCGTCGCTTCTCGTCCTCCTCGGACTCATGACCGGGGTGCTGGGAGGGTTCTTTGGAGTCGGCGGCGGGTTTCTCATCACCGGCGGACTGTTGGTGTTGGGCGTTCCGCCCGTTTACGCCATAGGCACGGGGTTGACCCTGGTCATGGGGTCCAGCCTCCTCAACGCATTGAAGTATGGCGGCACCGGCAACGTAGACTACAAGCTCGCCCTGCTCATGGCGATAGGAACGGCTCCCGCTCTCTATCTAGCCCGTCTGCTGAACGTCAGTCTGGAAGAGTGGGGAGTTGAAGGGCCGGTCATACGCTACATCTATACGGTCTTTGTGGCGTCAGTGGGGACCTTCATCATCTATGACTATTACAAGATGAGACGTGTGGGGCTTTTGGGAGAAGCGACCACGACAGTCGATCTGTCTGACAGGGTGCGTTCGTTGAGGATTCCTCCCCATTCGATGCCTCTTCCCTGGAACAAGTCGATACGCTTTTACGTATCGCTGCCTGTCTCCGGGATCAGCAGCATATCCATCTGGATTCCCGTGGGAGCAGGATTCGCCGTCAGCTTCATCGCAGGCCTGCTGGGAGCGGGAGGAGGGTTCATCATCGTGCCCTTCCTCGTCTTCGTCCTTGGAATTCCGGCTAGAGTGACCGCGGGCACGGGCCTGCTGCTAATCATGATAACCTCGGCTGTGGGCGCCTTCTTCTATGCCCTGTCCGACAGGGTGGACCTGCTTATGGCGGTGATAATGCTTGCCGCCGCTTCCATCGGGTCCGTGCTGGGAGTGGCAACGGCGCATCATGTTGACGGAG
>DAOUJI010000039.1:0-8281 GCA_034422875.1 Dehalococcoidia bacterium
CAGGAACGACTGTGGTCTCTGGCGGAAACCAACGGATTAACCCAGACCCCGGGCAACAATCACATTTGAGGCAACGTATGGCTTTCGGTAACAGTTTCTCTTGAGGCAACACGGGAAGACGCCGACTCAGGCTACTACGTCCACCTCGTCGAAAATCCTGGGTCCCTCGGTGAGTGTCCTGTGGACTGGGCACCGGGTGGCTATGACAGCCAGCCGGTCCTTTTGTTCCTGGTCCAGGGCGCCTTTGAGGACGATGTAACGCCGGATCACGTTGACGATGGAATTGTCGTTCTCTTCACATTCCTCGCAGTCCTTGG
Source organism: Dehalococcoidia bacterium (assembly GCA_034422875.1). Lineage (GTDB taxonomy): Bacteria > Chloroflexota > Dehalococcoidia > Lucifugimonadales > JAGWBF01 > DAOUJI01. The sequence goes on from DAOUJI010000039.1 coordinate 318, forward strand.
CGTGCACCCGTTCGTGGCTAAGCTCCACAGTGACCCCCTCCAGGGGCCATTCCTTCCTCCTGGCGTACAGGAGGAGGGTCATGGAGGTTCACGTGCCCAGGGAGGCCAGAAGCAGCTCATAGGGGTTGGGGCCCAGGCCGTCTCCTTCTCCCGGAGGTTCGTCCGCCACCAGGGCCTGGCTAGGAGTGGTGATGACGTGCTGCATGTTCTTGAAACTCTCGACTCTGACTGTGTCCATGCGACTCCTTTTTTGTGTGTGCCGTCTATCTGTTGGATGATTTAGGTTTGGTCAGGCGGCTTTCCCCAGCCGCCTCCGCCCGGGGTCCTGACGCTGAGCACGTCGCCCGGTTCCACGTCCAGAACTTCTTTCCCTGACAGCTTGACCTCTTCATAGCCGCCCTTAAGCAGCAGGTTTTCTCCCTGCTCCCCGTGGTGGCCGCCGTGGAGTCCGTAAGGGGAGAACCGCCGTCTTTCGGATAGAACAGTGACCCTTGCAGGGGCCAGGAATTCGGTGTCCCGCACGACGCCGTCGCCGCCTTTGTGCTGACCGTCTCCGCCCGTGCCGCGGCGGATGGCGTACTTGCGCACCCTGAAGGGGTATACGAACTCCAGGGCCTCGATGGGTGTGTTCATGGTGTTGGTCATGTGGGTGTGAATCCCTGAAATGCCGTCTTTTGTGGGTCTGGCGCCCATTCCGCCGGCGATGGTCTCGTAGTAGACGAAGGGCTTGTCCCTAACCGGGTCATGGCCTCCGATTAGCACGTTGTTCATAGTGCCCTGGCTGGCGGCTGGGACCCTGTCCGGGACCGCCTGGGCCATTGCCGCCAGCAGCACGTCGGTGATTCTTTGGGACGTCTCCACGTTCCCTCCGGCCACGCCGTGTTGAGGGTCGGGATTTACCAGACAACCTTTGGGCGCATGGACGGTGACTGGTCTCATGCAGCCCTGGTTTGGCGGAGCTCCTCCTCCCACCAGGCAGTGGACAATATAGAGCACGGCCGACGATGTCACCGCGAAAGGTGCGTTGATGCATCCTGGCCTCTGAGGCGACGTGCCAGTGAAGTCCACCGTGAGACTGTCTCCGTCGACCTGGATTGCGACGCGAATGGGCACAGGCTGGTTGGACTGGCCGTCGTCGTCCATGTAGTCGCCAGCCTCGTAGGTCCCATCTGGAACGCCGGATATTCCCGCCCGGGTAAGCCGCTCCGAGTAGGCGAGCAGGGCGTCCATGTGCTCCAAAACGGCGCCGGAGTCGTACCGCTCAACGATTTCTTGTACGCGACGTTCTCCTATCCTGATGGACGCTATCTGGGCTGCCAGGTCTCCTCTGCGTTCGTCGGGGGTGCGGGAGTTCCTGCAGATCAGCTCTACGGCTTCCCTGTTCAGCCGGCCCGACCTGACCAGCTTGAGGGGCGGGATAATGGTCCCCTCCTGGTAAAGCTCGGTGGATAGAGGAAGCGAGCCCGGCGTCATTCCCCCAACGTCGGCGTGGTGCCCCCGGTTGGATACGAAGGAGATCAGCTCTCGCTGCGGGCCGCGTCCGCTGAACACTGGAGCTACCATCGTGATGTCGGGAAGGTGGGAGCCGCCGAGGTAGGGATCATTGAGCGCCACGATATCGCCCGGCCCTAGACGTCCTGGGAACACCTCAAGGGCGGCCCTCACCGATGCGGGCATTGCACCCAGATGCACCGGGATGTGGGACGCCTGGGCGGCCATCTGGCCGACGGGATCGAATAGGGCGCACGAGAAGTCCAGGCGTTCCTTGATGTTGGGAGAGTAGGCGGTGCGTTGCAGAGTCACGCCCATCTCCTCGCACACGGACGTGAACAGGTTCTTGAAAACTTCCAGGCTGATGGGGTCTACCACGGCTTTGCCTTGGGCGTCAGGATTAGGTTGCCCCACGGGTCCACCCGGCCCGACCAGCCCGGCGGCATCACGGTAGTGGAGTCCAACTGGACAATCAGGGCTGGACCTTCTATCAGGTTGCCGGGCTCCAGCAGTTCCCGTTGATATACGTTTGTGGATACCTTGCCTTCGGCGAAAACGGCCCCAACCTCCGCAACCCTGGCCCTGGCCGGGGATTCTCCGGACTCGGGCTGCGGCGCCGCCTCTGGAGCGTCACCGGGCAGCGCCATCTTCAAGCGCAGGTTCACTACTTCCACGGGCTCGTTGGCGTCGGAGTAGCCGAATCGCTGCCTGTGGGCCCTGTGAAAGGCCGATGTTATAGCCTTGGCCACGCCGGTCCTGCTTTTGGGGAAGTCCACGTTCAACTCATAGGACTGGCCAACGTACCGTACGTCCAGGGAACGCTTGGGAACGGCTCTGTCCAGGTCCAGTCCCTCGCTTGACATGTCATCGTACGCGGCATCCAGCAGTTGGGCGAACCCTTCTTCCATTCGTTCTGGCGTGAGGTCGGGGCCTCTGAGCATGACAGTCCTGGAGTAGTCTTTGACTATGTCTGCGATTCCGGCGCCCAGGGCAGACAGAACGCCGGGATTGAGTGGGACGAGCACCCGTGGAATGCCCAGCTCCTGGGCCAGCTCACAGCAGTGCATGGGGCCCGCCCCGCCAAAGGCCAGAAGAGTGAAGCGCCTGGGATCGTAGCCTCGCTCCATCGATATGGTGCGTATGGCCCGCTCCATGCTGGAGTTGACCACCCGGATAATTCCTAGCGCCGCTGTCTCTGTGGCAACGGACATCGATCCAGCCAGTCCTTCCATCAGGCTGACCGAACGACGCCGGTCCAGCGGCAAGCTGCCGTCCAGGAAATGGTCGGGCTGGAGGCGGCCCAGGACTAAGTTGGCGTCGGTGACCGTGATGTGATGCCCCTTCCCGTAGCAGGCGGGCCCGGGGTCGGCGCCCGCCGACTCGGGCCCTACGGTGAGGGCGCCCCCGACATCCAATCGCGCTATGGAGCCTCCTCCGGCTCCCACGGTGTGAATCTCAATCATGGGAACGCTGACTGGGCACCCGGCGACCTCTGAAGCGGTGGTCTCCTTGATTCTGCCGGGACACAGCGAGACGTCGGTGGAGGTCCCGCCCATGTCGAAGGTTATGAGATCTTGGTATCCGGCTTGCGACCCAACGTGGAAGGCGCCGACGACGCCTCCGGCGGGTCCGCTCAGGATGGTCCGCACAGGCTGGTGAGAGGCTAGGGCGCTGGTGATGCTGCCCCCGGAGGACTGCATGATCCTGAGGCTGCTCCCCAATGACTCTTCAAGATTGCCCAGGTAGCTTGACATGGCTGGGCCGACGTAGGCGTTGACCGTTACGGCGCTGGTGCGCTCGTATTCACGGAATTCGGGCAACACCTGGCTGGAAACTGAGAAGAAAGGCTTGGGGTCAAGAGCGTCCAAAGCCTCCAGAACCATGTTCTCGTGCAATGGATTGAGGAATGAAAAGAGGAGGGAGACCGCCACGGCCTCGGGACGCGATTCACGCATCGCCTCTATGACCGCCGCCAGGTCGTCGTCGGTGGGGGAGACCAGTACGGCGCCTGTGTAGTCAATTCGCTCGTGCAAGCCGTATCGCAGGTCTGCTGGCGCCAGGGGTTCCGGCCTATCCATCATCAGGTCGTAGATGTCTTTCCGGTTCTGGCGCCCGATTTCCAGCACGTCCTCGAACCCCTGGGTGGTTATTAGAGCGGTCCGGGCGCCCTTACGTTCCAGGATCGCATTGGTGGCCACCGTAGAACCGTGCACAAAGGATGCGCCATCCACTCCCAGGTCCCGGATGCCCTTAAGGATGGCCACCGACGGATCGGCTGGGGTTGAGGGAGCCTTGTGCACCGTTACTCGCCCGTCCTTCAAGACGACAAAGTCGGTGAACGTGCCCCCGACGTCTATTCCGACGACTGTGTTGTCCGAGGCCATATAGCGCCTGCTCCCGGTTTCCTGTGAATTGAATGGCCATTGAGATTATAGCTTAAAGAGAGGAACGTGAATCTATGGGAGGTTGGGAGAGGAGAGCCTATACCGACCCTTATCTTGGTTGTGCAATGCAACATCGAATCTGCAAAAGGGCGATGGGCTGCTGTGTGGTAGAATCATAAATGTACGGAAAAGGGTCCGGTGCGCTTAAAGCCGGATGCCTCGAACCAATCCAAGTGGACGATTTCTGATGACCTCCCAAGTGGAACACTACAACTCCATAAGCCAGGACTTTCTCGCCAAGGCCCGGACATATTTGACCCAGGACGACCTTCTTCAAGCTTCGGAGAAGGGATGGGGAGCTGCTGCGCATAAAGTCAAGAGCGTTGCCGAAGCGAGGGGTTGGCCTCGTGGCGGCAATCGGGAACTCTATCAAGCCCTGAATCGACTGGCGACTGAGGTCAATGACAGGGAGTTGCGAATTCTTTTTAACGCAGCCAGCGCCCTGCATGCGAACTTCTACGAGGGGTGGATGCCGAGGGAAATGGTGGAAGAGGGGCTTAGCCAAGTAACGGAGTTGCTTCGAAAGTTGGACGGCGTTGACGGAGCCAACAGTGGAGATTCTGTATGAACTCCCAAGTGGACCACTACAACTCCATCAGCCGGGACTTCTTGACGAAAGCCCGTACTTACTTGAATCAAGACGACCTGCTCCAAGCGTCTGAGAAGGGATGGGGAGCCGCAGCCCATAAGGTCAAGCGCGTTGCAGAAGCTAGGGGCTGGCCCCACACGGGTCACAGGGAGCTTTGGAGGGCGGTCAACTCTCTTGTGAATGAGACTGGAGACACGGAGATACGAAGACTCTTTGGATTGGCGGGTTTCCTACACACCAACTTCTATGAGGATTGGCTCCCTTGGGAGGCCGTAGAGGACTATCTTTCCGGGGTGGAAGAGTTGTTGCGAAAGGTGGACGCTCTTTCCTGACCCTCGGTGGCCACCTTTCCCTGGCGTCAAGATCAAGGTCAAGGGACGCCTGCTCGGGCAGGTTTCCTTGACACTCAGCGCCCCTGAAGTTAGTATGGGGCAAGAGCTTCTCCCTTAAGAGAGGCTTTTTGTTTGCCTGAAAACAGGCGTCGCCGGACTAGAATAATGTCGGACTACAAAGCCATAGAGTGGTCGGAAGGCAAGCTAAAGTTGCTGGACCAGACCCGGCTTCCAAGAGAGTACATTGTGCTCGATCTGGAGAGCTGTCAGGACGCCATAGACAGCATCAAGGAGATGCGAGTCCGTGGCGCTCCAGCCATCGGCGTGGTGGCCGCCTACGCTGTCGCGATGGCAGCCAGGGACACGCAAGCTACTGACATGGGTTCGTTTTTGGAGGGGTTGGAGATTCAGGCCAGGCGGATAGCCGACGCCCGTCCGACGGCGGTGAACCTGGCGTGGGCGGTGGAGCGCATGATGCGTCTTGGCCGTAGGGGAAACAGCGTGGACGACATCAAGAAGAGCCTCCTGCAAGAGGCTCTTCTCATTCAGACAGAGGATGAGGAGACCAACCGGCGCATGGGCATGCATGGAATGGATTTGATGCCGGATGGAGGCACGGTGCTCACCCATTGCAACACCGGAGGCCTGGCAACGGCCGGGTTCGGAACGGCGTTGGGGGTCATCAGGGCTGGATGGGAAGAGGGGAAAAGGTACGGAGTCATAGCCACCGAGACCCGACCCTTCCTCCAAGGCGCCCGCCTCACCGCATGGGAGCTGATGCAATTGGGCATACCGGCGACCTTGGTAGTGGACTCGTCCGCAGGGCTTCTTATGAGGCAGGGCGAGGTGGACTGCGTTATCGTAGGCGCCGACCGCATTGCTGCCAACGGAGACGTGGCCAACAAGATCGGGACCTACTCCCTGGCCGTGCTGGCAAAGGAACATGGGATACCCTTCTACGTAGCGGCTCCAACCTCCACGGTGGACATGAGCATTGCATCCGGTGACGAGATTCCCATAGAGGAGCGGAATCCTACAGAGGTGACCACTCTGGCGGGCGTGAGAACCGCACCGGAGGGAATCGGAGTGCGAAACCCGGCCTTTGACGTCACCCCCCACAACTACGTGTCGGCGATAGTGACCGAAAAGGGTATAGCGCGGGACCCCTATACCGAGGCTCTTCTCCTTATGCTGAAGGACAGACGAGACAATGGCTGCTGAAGCCACCGTGGGGATTATAGGCGGCAGCGGACTCTACCAGATGGATGGCCTGAGCGACGTGCGGGAACTGGAGTTGGACACCCCTTTCGGCAGTCCAAGCGACTCGGTGATTGTGGGAAGTCTGGAAGGTGTGCAGGTAGCCTTTCTCCCCCGCCACGGCAAAGGCCACAGGATCATGCCGACACACATGCCTGCCCACGCAAACATATACGCCTTGAAGACTCTTGGCGTGGAGATGATCATCTCCGTAAGCGCTGTGGGCAGCCTTAAGGAAGAGCTTAAGCCCCTGGACATCGTCATTCCCGACCAGCTCATTGACCGCACTCGTCAACGCTCCTCCACCTTCTTTGGCGACGGAATTGTGGCCCACGTGGGTTTCGCAGACCCATTCTGTCCAGTCTTGAGCGGAGTACTGCATCGAAGCGCCCAGGCGGTCGGCGCCACGGTCCATCGGGGTGGGACGTGGGTGGTTATGGAAGGTCCCGCCTTTTCAACCCGGGCCGAGTCCTTCATGTACAGGTCATGGGGGGCCGACATTATCGGCATGACGGCTCTGCCGGAGGCGAAACTGGCCCGTGAAGCCGAGATTTGTTATGCTACCCTTGCTTGTATCACCGACTACGACTGCTGGCACGAGTCTGAAGAGGATGTGACTGTGGAGATGGTTGTGGCCAACCTCTCCAAGAACGTCGCGACCTCCAAAGATATCCTCAGGTCCATTCTGTCAGAGCTTCCGAGCGACCCGGACTGTCTTTGTTCGGATGCCCTCAAGGACTCGATAATCACGTCGCCGGACCGGGTGCCATCGGAGACCAGGGAACGTCTCCGACCGATAATAGGAAAATACCTGAACTGAGGAGAAGAGTTCATGCCCAGGCGAGAACCGGGAGAGCCGTATTTCAGGGTCGATTCCCTGGAGGCTCACAAGATGCTCGAAGAGGACCCTGAGGGAACGGCTGTAGTGGACGTAAGGCGCGACGACGAGTGGGTCGCGGGCCACGTAGCCGGAGCCATCCACATTCCGGTGGACGACATCATGAGCCGGATGGACGAGCTGCCCTCGGACACCAAGCTGCTGTTTATCTGCGCCGCGGGAGTGCGCAGCGGACTTGCTTGTGAGATGGCGGCCGCTATGGGCATGAATCCCGAAGACCTTTACAACATCGACGACGGCACCCCTGCCTGGATAAGCGCCAACCTGCCCACATCCTACGGCGAGGACATATAGAGGGATGTCCGTTGTCGTTGTAGGGTCCGTCGCCTACGATTCCGTCAAGACTTCCCACGGCAGCCGGGAGGATGCCCTTGGGGGTTCCGCCACCTACTTCTCCATCGCCGCCAGCTATTTCGACTCGGTGCAGATGGTGGGCGTGGTGGGCGATGACTTCGCCCAATCCGACATCAACCTCCTCAGTAGCCACGACGTGGACGTGTCAGGCCTGGAGATAGCCAAGGGAAAGACTTTCCGCTGGGCCGGGGAGTACGACGCAGAGGACGTGAACTCACGCTGGACTCTGGACACCCAGCTCAACGTCTTCGCCGATTTTTCGCCCCAGTTGGGCCCCCAACATCGGAAGGCACCCTTCCTATTTTTGGGCAACATTCAACCGGAACTTCAGTTGAAGGTCTTGGACCAGATGGAGGAAAGGCCTCAACTCGTAGGCGTTGACACTATGAACTTCTGGATTGACGGGGACACTCGCGAATCCCTGACAGAAGTGATAAAGCGGGTCGATGTGGTCTTCATGGACGAGACGGAGACTCGGATGTTTGCAGCCCCCCACGTGAAGACTCTCAACATCGTCAAGGCGGCCGAATATATGCTCAGCCTTGGTCCCAAACTGGCGGTGGTAAAGAGGGGCGACCATGGCGTCATTCAGTTCACTG
>DAOUJI010000040.1:0-2446 GCA_034422875.1 Dehalococcoidia bacterium
CATGAATCGAGGGGCAGACTCGGGACGAGAGGACTAGCATCCACATGGTCTTAAGAGGCAAAAACATCGTTCTGGGGATAACAGGGAGCATCGCCTGCTACAAGGCGCTGGACCTGACGAGCAAGCTTGTGCAGGCAGGCGCCAATGTAGACGTAATTCTCAGCTACGGCGCTTCCCAGTTCATCACTCCCCTGGCTTGCAGAAGCCTCACCCACAGGCCCGTCGTCACAGACCTGTTCGACCCCGACTCTGAGCTGAGTGTGGAGCACGTGGCCCTTGCCAACCGTGCGGATATAGTGGTCGTGGCTCCTGCCACGGCCCACTTCATCGCCAAGATGGCGGCTGGACTCGCCGATGATTCTCTCACCACGACTATTCTGGCCACGGCGGCGCCGGTCCTCGTGGCGCCTGCCATGGACGGCCACATGTACGAAAACGCCGCCACCCAGGAGAATATCGCCACCATCAAGAAACGGGGCGCCCTTATCGTCGGCCCGGCCACAGGGAGGCTGGCGTCGGGAATGTCGGGAGTCGGCCGGTTGGTGGAAACTCCTGAGCTTGTTGGAAACATAAAAGCCATATTGGGGCGGACCGGGGACCTGGCCGGGCGCAAGCTGGTAGTCAGCGCCGGCGGCACCGCGGAACCCATCGACCCCGTACGTGTAATCACCAACCGCTCTTCAGGAAAGATGGGCTACGCCATAGCCGAGGCCGCACGGGACAGGGGAGCGAACGTAACGCTGGTGGCTGCTCCCACCAGCCTGGACAACCCGGTTGGAGTGGAAGTCCTCAAGATTGAGACCGCCCTAGAGATGCAAGCCGCAGTCAATCAAGCTGTTTCGGACGCTGATGCTCTTATCATGGCTGCGGCAGTGGCTGACTACCGGCCCGGAGAGGCCGCCACCCAGAAAGTGAAGAAATCCGCCAATGACTGGACCATAGAACTCCAAAAGAACCCGGACATCCTCGGTGAGTCCAAGGGTGGATTTGTTCGAGTCGGATTTGCAGCCGAGAGCCAGGACCTCCTAGCCAACGCCAGAGAGAAGGCCGCCAGAAAGTCCCTTGACCTCATTGTGGCCAACGATATCACCGCCGAGGGCAGCGGATTTGGAGTGGACACCAACAAGGTAGTGTTGATAGATGGGCAGGGGCAGGCTGAAGACCTGCCCCTTATGCCTAAGTCTGAGGTCGCGGACCGTATCCTGGACCGTGTCCGGGACCTTATTTCCGCTCGTTCCTGAACTACCGACCGGCTGCAGCTCTCCCTGCCACCAAGGTCGGAGACGACCGCACGATACCGGCCAGGATTATGCTGAACCCCTGCTCCAACCGCATCTCGACCTCGGATGGGCTGGCGGACACCGCACAGGGGACTTCAAACTCCTTGCAGGCCTCCAGGACTTTCATAACGGCTTCCTGGACTTCCGGGTCATCGGGGCGGCCCGCCTTCCCCATGGACGTGGACATATCCCCAGGCCCGGGCCAGATAGCCCCGATACCCTGCTTGTTCCTCAAGATGTCTCGAATGTTCTTGACGCCCTCGGCCTCCTCGACAATGCCCATGATGAGGATGTTGCCGTCGGGGTCCAGGGGCCAAAGGTCCGCCGCTTCGTAGTACTCAGGAATGCTAAGACCCCAGTACCTGGCGCACAACCGCAGCCACCAACCTCTCTCGCCCTGGGGTTCGAAGTCGGGCACGCCGGGAACCTGCGGGTATCTGGCGGCGACCGTGACGGCGAGAGCGTCCTCCGGTGTGTTCAGGTGAGGCACCACCAGCCCGTAGACCCCGGTGTCGAGGGTCTGTTTGATGACCCACTGGTTGCTGGCCGCCTCCCTGGAGTTGGGTGGAATTCGCACGAAGGGGACCACGTCAGGTTGGAGGTTCCCCTTTTCGGCGATGTTCTTCCTGCTCAACAGGTACTGGAGCGAAACCCGGAGTTGCTCAAACCCGAACGCTTCGTGCTCAGTCTCAAGGACGATCATGTCGAAGTCGGAGTCGGCAACGAAAGTGATGTCGTCGATATTCCCGCTGGGCACCGTTCCCGTGCTGAAAACGGGTTTGCCCTGCTCCAGAAGCTCGATAACTTTGTTCAACCGCAACTTGTCCGCCATTGCGAACCTCCTTATCGGGTTTGTCTCCAGGACGCGGTCGCGCCTGCCAGAATCGTTGGCCTGTCGCGTATTTTAGCCCCGAAGCACGGGATTGCGAGCGGCTCGTGTCTCGTCCAGCCGGGCCATGGGCGTCGAGTGGGGAGCGCCTTTGACCATTTCAGGGTCTTCAGAAATTTCGCGGTCGATGCTTCGCATGGCCTCGATGAAAGCGTCCACCGTCTCCTTCGTTTCCGTTTCGGTGGGCTCTATCATCAGAGCGTCATCCACTATCAGCGGGAAATACATGGTCGGCGCATGGACACCATAGTCAAGCAGCCGCTTGGCAATGTCCAGT
>DAOUJI010000041.1:0-8999 GCA_034422875.1 Dehalococcoidia bacterium
GTAAGGACCCTTCTCGATCAAGCCGCAAGGGAAGAGACCCCTGAGGGACTGCGGGACCGCACTATGCTGGAACTCCTCTACGCCACCGGCCTGCGTGTGACCGAGCTCATAACCTGGACATGGAGGACGTCAACCTTCAGGAAGGGTATATCCGCTGCAAAGGGAAAGGCTCGAAAGAACGCATAGCTTACCTGTACCCCCGGGCGGTCGACGTGCTGAAGGAATACGTAGAATATGACCGGCCGAAACTCCTGGGCTCCAGCAAGAGCAACTCCGAAAACGGAACCGCGAAGAACGGGACCAACGGCAAGAGCAAGGCGCCCCTTCGACAGGCTCAGGAGGTCAAGGCGCTGTTCGTCAACCAACGGAAAGACCGGTTGACCAGGCAGTGGGTCTGGACCGTTCTCAAGAACCGCGCCAAGACGGCTGGCCTGAGCAAGCCGATAACACCCCACGTTCTACGGCACAGCTTCGCTACTCACATGCTCCAGGGTGGAGCGTCGCTAAGGCACGTACAGGAGCTCCTGGGCCACTCCTCAATCACCACCACCCAGGTGTATACTCACGTGACCAACGACCACATCCGCCAGGAGTTTGACAGGGCCCATCCCAGGTCCTGACCTCATAAGTCCCTGCGGAGTGTGCTGGGAGGGTGGTATGAAGTTCGCCGTTGGCAGCGACGAGCGGACCGACCTCACCGACTGGGTGGTGCGTGAACTCACCAACCACGGCCACCTGGTGGAGCTTCACGGAGCGCTTAAGGATGGGGCGGACCCCCAATGGCCGAATGTCGCCCAAAGCGTGGCCCGTGAAGTGGCCGAAGGCCGGAGCGACGAGGGTGTTCTCTTTTGCTGGACAGGCACAGGCGTAAGCATAGCCGCCAACAAGGAGCCGGGTGTCCGGGCGGCCCTGTGCATAGACGCCGAAACGGCTAAAGGCGCGCGCCTCTGGAACGAGGCGAACGTTCTCTGCATGAGCCTGCGCCTCACGTCTCAACCCGCAGCCTCAGAAATCTTGGACGCCTGGATTTCCACACTGGGGATAGACGAAACTGAGCGAGATAACATAGAATCAGTTAAACGCATGGACCAGAAACGGGCAGGCGACGCCCCCACCCCAACCCTCCCCCAGAGGGAGAGGGGGTAAGAAGAAAGGCAAGGTCCGGATGCCCCAGAGAGGAAAAGCCAAACGCGTAGCCTCAACCCAGGGCAAGTTGAGCCAGCGCAAGAGACGCCAGTCACGACCAAGGGCTGAAGCAGCCGTAGTGGCCACACCCGAGCCGGCCGTCCAGCCGGTAGAGCCTGCGAGCCCCGACAGCGCACCTGTTGAAGCCCGGCCTGTCGCAGCCGCACAGCCGGCGCCGGCTCCCACGGTCAGACGCGGACCTTCGCGGCTGGAGCCCCCACGGGCGTCGGTCTACAGCCACATCCAACCCGAAATGAAGCGCATCGCCGCCCTCGCAAGCGTCGTAGCAGTCGCTCTGATTGTTCTGGCAGTCTTCCTGAGGTAGACCGCCCTGGTTCAGCCGACGGGAGGCCCCATGGACCGGGAATCGCTGCTCCACAGGCTCAGACTCACACCCGGCAAACCGGGCGTCTACATCCTCAAGGACGGCGCCGGCAAGCCCATCTACGTCGGCAAGGCCGCCAACCTCCGGAACCGGCTTAGGAACTATTTCGGTTCCTCCCAGGGACTTGGCCCCAAAATCAGCCGCATGGTCGCCCGCATCGGAGACTTCGATTACATCGTAACCGACACCGAGGGCGAGGCGCTGATTCTGGAATGCACCCTTATCAAGAAGCACAAGCCCTACTACAACGCCCGCCTCAAGGACGACAAGAGTTACCCATTCATAAAAATAGATCTGACTGAAGACTTCCCCCAGGTCTACGTCACCCGGCGTCTCACGACGGACGGCGCCCGCTACTTCGGCCCCTTTGCCACGGCTCACAGTGTCCGAAAGACGCTGGACCTGTTGAAGAAGCTCTTCCCCTACAGGTCGTGCACCAAGACCATCACTGGCACAGACCCCAGACCTTGCCTGGAATACTACATCAACAGGTGTGTGGCCCCTTGCATCGGCGCCGTGGACAAAGAGGAGTACAACAAAGTGGTCCAACAGGTCGTCATGTTCATGGAGGGCAAGAGCGACGACATCGTAGACGATCTCAAGTCCAAGATGGAACACGCCTCGGAGACCCTGGAATTCGAACGTGCGGCGAGGCTCAGGGACCAAATCAAGGCCATACGGCAGACCATAGACGAACTTCAAATCAAAGTGTCGTCCAGCGCCGACTATGACCTGGACGCCATAGCCCTGGCCCAGGGCGCCGATGAGTCGTGGGTCGAGGTCTTCATGGTAAGAAACGGCAAGCTCATCGGACGCGACCATTTCATAATGGAAGGGACTGATGAGGACTCGCCCAGCCACGTCCTCTCCCAGTTCATCAAGCAGTTCTACCAGTCGGCCTCATACATTGCTCCCACCGTCCTGGTGCAACATCCCGTCGAAGACAAGGAGCTGATCCGCGGCTGGCTGCGGGAAAAACGCGGCGGGAAAGTGGACTTGACCCAGCCGGTGCGGGGCGAGAAGCGTAAGCTGGTCAAGATGGTGGCCGAAAACGCGGCCCAGGGCCTCACTCAGAGACGCGCCAAGTGGCTGTCCAACACCGGTCTCGTCAACAACGCTCTGAACGAGCTGCAGGAAGAACTCAATCTGCCGAGCATCCCCAGGAGGATGGAGTGCTACGACATCTCCAACATCCAGGGGTCCAACCCCGTCGCGAGCATGGTCACTTTCGTGGACGGAAGGCCGAGGCCGTCGGAATACCGGAGGTTTCGCATCAAGGCCGTGGATGGAATCAACGACTATGCCATGATGCAGGAGGTACTTAGACGCAGGTTCAAGAGGCTGGCCGAAAACGTGGGCAAGCGCAACTCCACAGACCCAGGCCAATTGGACCTGCAGGACAAAGACACCTGGGGAGCGGTTCCCGACCTGGTCTTGATAGACGGCGGCAAGGGACATCTGTCTGCTGCTCTAGAGGTGTTCCTGGAACTCGGCGTCGACTTCATTCCCCTGGCGTCCATTGCCAAGGAAAACGAATGGCTCTACGTTCCCTACACTCCCGAACCCATCGTTCTTCCCCGAGACTCCCAGGGCCTCTACCTGGTGCAGCGAATTAGAGACGAGGCCCACCGTTTCGCCATAACTTACCACCGGAGGCTGCGCAGCAAGTCCAGCGTCTCCTCGTCCATGGACCTTGTAAAGGGAATCGGCCCCAAGCGAAAAAGAATGCTGCTGCGCAGGTTCGGGTCGGTGAAAGGCATTAAGGAAGCCTCGCTGGAAGAGATTACCCAAGTGCCCGGGATGACCCGAGAGCTTGCCTCCAGGCTCAAACTGGCCCTTTGAGCCAGAGAGCATCCTTGAATTCCATCCTGCGACTGTCGTAACCTAACCTAAGACGCTGTTCTCTGGGGTGGACGAGGGGGCATGGCTTTCAAGGTATCCATCAATCTTCCAAACGACACTTATCTTGTGGTCGAGTCGGACGAGGCCCAACTGATAAGAGACATCGTTGCGTCTGTGCTGCGAGACTCCCACCAGGTCATCGACAAACCCCAACTTGACAGTGTCCTCGAAGCGGTAAACCCGCCCAATGGACAGGCGGCTCCACAAAGACCCTCAGGGCTTGACGGAACTGAACGTCTGGACGTTGGCCGCCCGACCTTCTCCAACGGCGGGGACAACGGAAACCACGGCTCCGAAAGCAAGAGCGAAAGAGAAGGCAGGTACGTACAGTTCACCCAGTCGTTGGCCCCGGTGGGCGACATGAGGCGGGTGGTGGTGGCCGCTGAGGGAGCCAGAGCGTTTCTTGAATTGGACGCAGTCTCGGAAGATGAGTTGGTCTATCTTTTTGACCTTGCGGGATGGCGCCGTCCCAACGATTTCTTGCAGACTCTCCGCAACTCAGCGAGAAGCACGTTCCGCTGGTTGGAACGGACACCCGGGCGGCCAGGCTACTATTCGGTCACGTCTGTAGGCAAAGCTGCCGTAATACACCGGCCCACCGCCATGAGCAACATAGCGGCGGACGTATAGCCTCGGCGGCTACACCCCCAATTTTTCAGCGAGCTGTCTGTTGGACGGCTCCACCAGGATAGAGCCGTCGGGGAACAGGATCGTGGGCACGATTTGCTTCCCGTTGTTGACCTCGACCACGTACTTCCGCTTCTCCTCGTCCTCGTCGACGTCGAACCACTCAAAGGGAACGTTCTTGTCGGTGAGGAACTGCTTGGACCGGGTGCAGTCGGGACACCAGGAAGTGCCGTAGACCTGAATCACGCTGTCAGCCATCGTTGTCTTCCTCCTAACCGTTTGTGAAGTCTCAGCCGTATCCGGCGTGTGTCCAGAGGCGGGCCCGTAGACTTCATCCTTGCCACAACTCCGGGTCTCAAGCCTCGGCCAGACCGGAACCCACCCACGAGACCACCTTGTCTGGGGCTATTTTTATCACTGGAGCGTCCTCCAAGTCCATATCCCTGTACTGCGGGTACTTCTCCCGGAGCATGGCAACCGCCTCCGATTGCTCTTCGCCGGGCTCCAGAAGCGTCGCGGCGCCAGTCACCAGGATGTACCAGAGCCGGGACCAGTCTTCCTCGTAGCTGTCAATCACCAGGGCAACCTGGGGGTTTTCCAGAATGTTGCGGACTCTCCGCAGACGGGTCACCGACGTGCGCTTGGGTTTCTGGTCCAGGACGGAGTAGAAAGAGACTCCGTCGTAGATGAAGCAGATGGGGATCAGATGCGGGGCGCCTGAGGAGTCGGCCGTAGCGAATCTGGCCACCCGGGCGTTTTGCACCAGAATACGCTCCCGTTCCTCCACCTAGAACCCGTAGTTAAAGCCCAACGGCTCTTCCATTGCTTTCAGGTTTTCCAGAGCAGTCCGCGCGGCGTCCTCCAGGACTGCATCCTCACCTTGGATGCACTTAACCAACGCTCTCTTCGCGATCTGGCCGCCGATTTCGCCCAGTGCGTTGATGGCGGCCAACTGCACCTGAAGGTCGTCGTCATGGAGCAGAGGCAGCAGATGGGGCGCGGCTTCTTCGTCGTCCATCTGCCCGCAAGCGTTGGCCGCTTCATACCGGATGGGCGGGTCGGGATTGGTAAGCTCTCGGAATATCAAGGGAAGCCACTGAGCCTCTCCTGTGCGGCCCATAGCGTAGATCGAGCTGCACTTCAGATCAACGTCATCGCTGTCGTAGGCTTTGTGGATGTGTCTGTAAATCTCCGGGGTGTTGAACGGCGCCGCCGATTCCAAGGCCCTGCGGGTGACTTCCAGCCACTCACCCTCCCTGGTCAGAGTCCTCATTAGAGATTCCCGGACGAGGTCGCCGTCTTTGGACAACACCTTGCCGTCCTGGGACAGGGAGGCGAACTTGCCCAGCCCCATCGCCGCCGCCGCCCGCACCTCGCCGGAAGAGTCATCCAGCAGCAACTCCACCAACGACTGAATCAACGAACGGTCTTCAAACTCCCACAGGCCGTGGACCGCTGTCCTCCGCACCTCGTCATCCGAGTCCTTCAGACAGACCTTGTAGATGGAGCAGAAGTCCAATTGGGGGTTCTCTTCGCTCAGCTCCACCATACGTTCCACGACGGTCAGCCTTCGCGGAGCGGAGAGCTTGAACCAGGCCCTGGCGAACACACCCAACTCAGCCGAAGTGAGGTCCGACAACTCGATCAGGTTCTGGTAACCAAGATCAGCTTGTTCGTCTTGTAGGGAACCGATGCAACTTTCCAGAGACAAGGAAACCGCTCCCGGTCAAGGAATGTCAGGACTGCTCTTTGGTGGCGACTGAAACTTCTCCCAGACACAAGGCCGGGGTTTTCACCGATCCTCCCACCCAGTGGCTCTCACTCTCTATGCCGACGATGTTGTTCAAGGACAAATACACATTACCAGAGATTACCGTGTTTTTTACACGCCCAACCACGCTGCCTTTTTCTATCTTGTAGCCAAGAAGCACGTTCGCGTTGAAGTCTCCCCCCAGGATATTGCTCTGCCCGGCGCCCAGCAGCCTTTCCACCATGAGACCCTCGTCCACGTCCTTGATCATGTCGGAGTAAGCCCTGTCTCCTTCGGAGACGACAATCACGCTGGACCCAGGCGACGGCAGACTGCTCAGCCCCCTCTGAGCGCTGGCCGTGCTCTCCACTCCCGCCAGGGCGGCTGTCTGGAGGTCATAAAGGAAATTGGCTATAGTCCCGGCATCCACTAAGGGCATGTCTCTCGTGGGCATTCCTTCGTCATCGCACATGCGGCTGCCAACAGCGTAGGGCATCGTGGGACGGTCCCAGACGCTGAACCCGTCCCCCACCATCTTCTCACCCAGCTTGTCCACCAGTGGCGACGTCCCCTGAAATACAGTGCGTCCGTTGAAGCCGGAAAGGAGGGGTGAAAGCAGTGCGCCTGCCACTCCCTTTGGAGTGAAGATTACAGGCAGGTTCCCTGTGGGAGCCGGCACGAGCTCCCGGGAGTAGTCAAGCTGACGCTTCACCGAGTCCACCAGGTCGGAGATGTCCGAAAAGGGACTGCAGGAACTCCGCCCGTCGGATACGAAAAGCATGTCCGTGCCCTGGATTTTCGTGCCGTGGTAGAAAGCGGAGAAGGTGGTCTTGGAGTAGGAGGCGCTGGCCCCCTTGGAATTTAATATCGTTATAACGTTCTTCCCCTTGGACACCGTGGCGTCGCAGACCAACTCCCCGTCCGACTCCCTAAGGAGGTCGATACCCTCCTGCCCCATGCGTATCATGTCCTCCATGGGGAAGGTCTCGGAAGCCTCGTCGTATACGTCGACCTCGGTGAAACTGGACTGGGCGGGAAGGTCGAGCTTGGCCTCGGGGCCGAACGCCACCATTTCCAGAGCGTTGTTCACGAGGCCGTCTAGGTCCTGGAAATTGGAGGTGGCCGCCAGCCCGATTCGCCCATCCTTGATGAGCCTGACGGCCACGCCGGAGCTTTCCCGAGCTTCCACCAGTTTCAGGCGGTTAGACTCGAACATCACCGGTTCGTCCTTATGGTCCAGGTGGAAGACCTCGGCCTGTTCCGAGACTTTGGAGGCCTTCTCAAGAAGCTGTTGAAGATCGATTCCCGACGCCATTAGGCGGTCCCTCCAATCAGGCACTTCTGAATGCGGATATGGGGGCTGCCGTTGGACACTGGGAGGGGAGACTGGCCGCCCTTGCCGCATCCGCCTCCCTGGTTCATGTCCAGGTCATTGGCGACGGCGTCCAGGTTCTCGAGGGTGGTGAACAGGTTGCCAGACAGCAGTACCGGCCTCATCAGCTCCTCGATGCGTCCGTTTCTTATGGCGTAGGTCTCTCCGGCGGAGAAGGTGAACTGCTCCATGGAAGTCATGCCGCCGTACCAGTTGCTCACGTAGAGTCCGTCCTTCACGTCGGCCAGAAGGTCCTCCAGGGTATTCTCGCCCGGCTCGATGAAGGTGTTGGTCATGCGCACGATGGGGGGGAAGGAGGACGAGATGGCCCGCGCATTGCCGGTCGGAGTCTCACCCAGCGTCGCCGCCGTCTCCCTGGAATGGAGCCTCCCCACCAGCACTCCTTCCTTAAGGAGGTACGACCTGGTGGACCTGACACCTTCGTCGTCATATTTGTAGCTGCCCCGCAGGCCCTCCACGGCCGCTCCGTCGACTACGTTCAGGTGTGGGCCTCCAAAACGTTTGCCCATCACCATGATTTCTCTCATACGCTCGTTTTCATAGACGTGGTCGGCCTCCGACAGGTGACCGAAGGCTTCATGCACGAAAACCCCTGCCAGCACCGGTTCCAGGACCACGGTGTACTCCCCGCCCTTCACCTGGGCCGCAGTCAGAAGAGCGACGGCTCGGTCGGAGATTTCTTTGGACGTGTCGTGGAGTGTTTCTACGAATCCGTAGTCTCCGTTGGACCCGAGACTAACCCCCGACTGTTGGACCTCGCCTCCGTCTCGGGCCATGGCGTTCAGCCTCAAGCTGACGTCCACTTTTTGCTGCTGTATGTAGGAGCCGTCGGCGGTGGCGAAGATGCGGGATCGGCCTCCGTCGGAATAGGCCACCGTGCCACTGGTGATTTGGGGATTGGAGTTGATTATCTCGACGTACTCGTCCATCAGGGCTTTCTTATCAGCCAGGGACACGCCGCGAGGGTCCTTCTTGATGACGGGCGGCACTATATCGACCACCGGCTCCACCGGCGCGATTTCTATTCCGGTATCGCTAACGAAGCTGGCGTTCCTGACGGCGGTGGCGACTTTTTCCCTGAGGCCCTCCAGATTGTTGAAGCTTACGAATCCCCAACCGCCGGCGAGAGCGCGGATGCATCCGCCCACGCTGGACGTGCGGCCTATTTCATCCAGATCCTTGCCCCGGTAACGGACATGGCTGCTCTCGCCCTCCTCCACCCGGATTTCAATGTACCGGGCGTCGTGGCCTTTCAGGGCTTCTTCAATACGGTCTCTAATGTCTTCGCTGTTGATGGTCATTCGGACTCCGCTTTCTAATGGTTGATCCCCATTCACGGATGGGCCGCTCTTACTATATCACAGGGCAACAACGGGAATGGAAAGACCCGAAAGATGATAAAATCCCATGTCATGGACACGCCAGCTAAAACGCGCCCCGCCAAGAAAACACGTAGAGGCACGGGGATAAACCCTAGACGAAACAGAGTGCCCGCGCCCAAGGTGTTGGAGACTCTGACCGCCGAGTACGGCCCCTTTGACCACACTCCCCGTTACGACCCCATTGCCGAGGTGGTTTTCACCATCTTGTCCCAACACACCTCGGACCTGAACTCCGAGCGGGCGTTCACCAACCTCATGGACCATTTCGGGACGTTCGACGAAGTGGCGCGGGGAGATGTCACCGTTATCGCCCAGAAGGTCTCCATAGGCGGCCTGGCGCGGGTCAAAGCGCCCCGCATCAAAGAGGTCTTGAAC
>DAOUJI010000042.1:0-8758 GCA_034422875.1 Dehalococcoidia bacterium
AGGACGAACTCTTTCGCTTCATCTTGGGCCCAGGTCATAACCAACTCTCCGGTAGAGGTGTCCGATTGAGAAATATTGGGTTGTTTGTCGAGGATTGGCAGCAACCAGTGATAAAGTGCGGCAGGCCGGGGTCAGGACCCAGTGGCCTGCCGCAACGATTCTATTGACCGGTTCCGGTCGTGTCAATTTGGACGCCGCCTCGGACTAGGCGTCGAAGTACATGAAGAACTCGTATGGGTGGGGCCGCAGCCGGATGTTGTCCAGGTCGCCCTTCTTGTAGTCCAACCAGGTCTCAATCAGGTCGTCGGTGAACACACCGCCCCGGAGCAGGAACTCGTAGTCGTTCTCCAACGACGCCAGGGCCTCGTCCAGGGAACCAGGCACCTGGCGTATCTTGGCCAGCTCTTCCGGCGGCAACTCATACAGGTTCTGGTCCATCGGGTCCGGCGGCTCTATCTCGTTGATGACTCCGTCGATGCCCGCCATCAGCATGGCTGCGAACGTAACGTACGGGTTGCAGGCTGGGTCGGGAGCGCGGAACTCCAACCTCCGGGCTGCCGGGCTGGCGGAGTAGGTGGGGATGCGTATGCACGCCGAGCGGTTCCTCACGGAGTAGACCAGGTTTACGGGCGCCTCAAAGCCGGGCACCAGCCGCTTGTAGCTGTTGGTGGTTGGGGCCGCAAAGGCCAGCAGCGCCGGCGCATGCTGGAGCAGGCCGCCGATGTAGTGGCGGCATGTGGCGCTGAGCATCGCGTAGCCGTTGGCGTCGTAGAAGAGGTTCTGCCCCTCCTTCCACAAGCTCTGGTGGGTGTGCATCCCTGTGCCGTTGTCGCCGAACAGCGGCTTGGGCATGAAGGTCGCCACCTTGCCGTATTTGTGTGCAACGTTCTTGACCACGTACTTGAGTATCGTAACCGTGTCAGCCATCTTGGTCAGGCTGTCAAAGCGTACGTCAATCTCGGCCTGCCCTGCCGTGGCGACCTCATGGTGATGTTTCTCCACTATGATCCCAAACTTCTCGATCTCTTCCACCGCCTC
Source organism: Dehalococcoidia bacterium (assembly GCA_034422875.1). Taxonomy (GTDB): domain Bacteria; phylum Chloroflexota; class Dehalococcoidia; order Lucifugimonadales; family JAGWBF01; genus DAOUJI01. The sequence continues at coordinate 1,039 of DAOUJI010000042.1, forward strand.
CGTGCGTATGTCCTGGAAGGTGTCGAAGGGAGGCGTCGGGAAGTAGCCTTCCTTGTGACGGGGCCTGTAGGCCAGGTTGCGGCCGCCATCTACGGTGCGGGTCTGGCCTGAGTTCCATATCCCCTCGTCCGAGTCAATGAAGTAGTAGCCCTCGTTGCTGGTCTGGTTGAACCGGGCCGAGTCGAAGATGAAGAACTCCGGCTCCGGTCCCCAGTAGCTCAGGTCGGCTATGCCGGAGCTCTTGAGGTATTCCTCAGCCTTCTGGGAAACGTGCCGCGGGTCGCGCGTGAAAGATTCCCGCGTCACCGGGTCCAGTATGTCGCAAATCATTGTCAAGGTCGGCGACTTGAAGAAGGGGTCCATGTTGGCCGTGGTCGTGTCCGGTATGAGAAGCATGTCGCTCTCGTCAATGGACTTGAACCCACGAATGCTGGACCCGTCGAATCCATAGCCCTCCGCCAGGTTGTCCTCGCTGAGCTCGCTCAGGGGAATTGACAGGTGCTGGAACGTGCCTGGCAGGTCCGTGAATTTCAGGTCGATGATCCCTATCTTGTTGTCTTTGGCATGTCTAACGACTTCTTCCGGGGTCATTGACGGTTTCCTCCTAATGGATTTGATATCTCGATGGGCGCTGCGGCCATCCGTCTATTCTTCGTCCTCTCCGGATCCGCCGGCGATGCCCACGATGGGCTCGTCGGTGGGCACGTAGGCTTCTTCGCCGTGCTGGCCGATGTCTAACCCCTCTTCCTCCTGCGACGCATCAACCCTTATCCCGATGGTGAACTTAATGGCCAGAAGGATTACGGCGGTTGTGACCAGGGCCCATCCCCAGGTGGCGCCTATTCCGGCGAGCTGGTACAGGATTTGCTCCCCACGGGTGACGCCGTCAGCAAGTCCTCCGAACCCTATCCCTACAAACAGTCCGGTGGCCAGGGCGCCCCAGGTGCCGCCCATTCCGTGGACGCCCCATACAGCCAGGGCGTCGTCAACTTTCAGTTTCAGCAGGAGCTCTACGCAGCCGTAACAGATGACTCCGGCTCCCAAGCCGATGATGATGGCCGGCATGGCTCCCACGAAGCCCGCGGCTGGAGTGATCGCCACCAGCCCCGCTACGGCTCCGGAAGCCGCTCCTACCAGGCTGGGCTTCTTGCCGAATATCCAGGACATTGCCACCCAAGCGCACACGGCCATAGCCGTCGCAGTGTTGGTGGCCACGAAAGCGTTGACGGCGGTACCGTTGGCGCCCAGTGCGCTTCCGGCGTTGAAGCCAAACCACCCGAACCAGAGCAATGCGGCTCCCAGCACTATCATCGGAACGTTGTGGGGCGTCATTGGCCGCTGGCCAAACCCGATGCGCGGCCCAATGATGAAGGCCGCTACCAGAGCCGCCACACCGGCGTTGATGTGGACGACGGTGCCGCCCGCAAAGTCAAGCGCTCCAAGCTGGAAGAGCCATCCGTCGCCGTGCCACACCCAGTGGGCCACCGGAGCGTACACGATGGTAACCCATAGGATCGTGAAGATGACGAAGGCGCTGAACTTCATTCGTTCGGCGAACGCTCCCGTGATCAGGGCGGGCGTGATGATGGCGAACATGGCCTGGAAGATCATGAACGCCTGGTCGGGAATGTTTCCGCCTTCTTCGGCGCTGACTCCGTTGAGTCCGAACAATTTAAGGTTTCCGACGAAGCCGCCAATGTCGTTGCCGAAGGCCAGGCTGTATCCCCACAGCACCCAGACAACGCCCACGATGCCGATGGTCATGAAGCTGTACATTATCGTGGACAGGACATTCTTCTGACGTGACAGCCCGCCGTAGAAGAACGCCAGCCCGGGAGTCATCAACAGCACCAGCGCCGATGACATTAGGACCCATGCGGTATCGCCTGTGTCAATCATGACAGCCTAACCCTCCTTTCCATTGCCCCCTCCTGGTTTTCTCCGACAAGCAACCCAGCCCATGCCCCTGAGGGTATGGACTGGGTTAAAGTCGGACTTATCTTGGTCTGGGTGTTAGTTCTTCTGGGCAAACTTTCTCGGAAGCACAACCCAAAGGGCGAAGAGTCCTACAAATACGGCCCCCGCGAGAATTGCTGGCAACATGTTTCCTCCATCTCTCCGCTGTCGTCTTGATATGTATTCTGAGGGCAATGTGTTTCGGACATTTTGCATTGATGTTAAATCTTTGTTACATCCGAAACACATTGCCTGGGTCTCGTTTTCGCTTGCTTAGTCCGCCGAGGCAGGCGCATCCATCACGTAGGTCTCAATCCCGTGCTCCGAAATGTCCAGCCCGGCCATCTCTTCCTCGGCGCTCGCCCGCACTCCGATGGTAGCCTTGAGCCCGAAGAACAGAGCGAAGCCGGTGACCAGGGACCAGGCCACCACCACGGCCATGCTGATGAGCTGGGACACGATTTGCTCAGCGTTGCCGTCCACCAGGCCGCTCACTCCATTGTGGCCTGCGGCGAATATGCCTACCGCCAGGAGTCCCCACAAGCCGGAGAAACCATGGACTCCGATGGCCCCAATCGGGTCGTCCACCTTGAGGACCTTCTCCAGGAACTGGAGAGAGAGCATCATGATGGGCGCTGCGATTCCACCGATCACCACGGCGGCCCAGGTGTCCACGTAGGCGCAGGGCGCTGTGATTCCCACCAACCCAGCCAGAGCGCCGTTGCAGGCCATGAGGATGTCGGCCTTGCCGGTCTGCACCAGTTTGATGTAGAGCGCCACGACCGCTCCGGTGGCTCCGGCGAGCAGAGTGTTGACAGCGTTCAAGCCGATGGTGTCGCTGCCGCCGATGTTGAACCCGAACCATCCGAAGAAGAGTATGAAGGTCCCGATTATCACGAAGGGCGTGCTGTGCCCCGGAAGCACATTGGCCGTGCCGTCGGCGTTGAACTTGCCGATACGGGGACCCACCACCATGCAGGCGGCCAGCGCCAGGAAGCCTCCCACGGCGTGGACTACACCCGAGCCGGCGTAGTCAACCGCGCCCGGCAGGTTGATGGCCGAAAGGTCGCCCAACCATCCGCCGCCCCACACCCAGTGGGCGTACAGTGGGTAAATCAGCGCGGTCACGATGAAGCTGTAAGCCATGTAGGTCTGGATCTTGGTCCGCTCGGCGATCGCTCCGGCCACGATGGTTGCGGCTGTGGCGGCAAACACCATCTGGAATATCCAGTCAACCCAGTTGTCATCCACCAGGAAGAAGTTGGACGTTCCGATGATTCCGGCGGCTGACGCGCCGGTCATGAACGCGAAACCAAATGCCCAGAAAGACAGAGACGCAATCGCAAAGTCCATGAAGGACTTGGTCATGTAGTTGGTGGTGTTCTTGGTGCGTATCAAGCCGGCCCCAAGGAAAGCGAAACCCGCTTGCATGAAGAACACCAGGAAGGCGGCCGCCAGGGTGATGAAAGCGCCCAGGTTGCCGTCCACCACGTTTATGGCTTCCTGGGTCTCCTCGTCGACCTCTGCGAACGCCACGTTGTAGCCGCCGATGATGCCGACTGCAAGCAGCCCGGCCATCATCAGCACCAGCGTTCTCCTTAACGAAACATGCTTAAACATGGACACCCCTCCTGTAATCCAATATTGGCGTGTTCGTTTTATTCGAAAGATGTTACGGGCCTGTTGCCGTTTTGTTACCCGTCTGTTTCAGGGGTGTAAAATGATTGTTACGTAAAACGGGAGGCGGTGACGCCGCCTGAGGAGTTAATTGCCTATGGAATGGATAGTAGGAATCATAGTAGGTCTAATAGTGGGCGGAGCCGCCAGTTGGCTAATCCGTAGCGTCCTGGCAAAGAGCCAAATCGCCGCCCATCAAGCTGATTCGCGGGAGGAAATAGCCGGGTTGAAGGGAAGACTGGAGCAGGCAGATGAGGCTCAAGCCCTCCTCGATGCTGCCAAAGAACAGCTAGGGGAAGCCTTTAAAGCCACGGCCACCACCGTGTTGCATACCAATAACGAAGCCTTTCTGACCCTAGCTAACGAGAACTTGGGCAAGACGATGGAATCAGCCAAGGGAGAGTTTGAACGGCGACACAGAGAATTCCAGGAGTTGGTGAAACCCCTGTCCGAAAGCTACGGCAAGCTGAACCCGCAGATCGAAACTCTAACCACGCAGGTCCAGTCTGCCACCGCAGAAACCGCAAAGTTGTCGGGAGCTCTCGCAGACAATCGCCAAGTGGGCTACTGGGGAGAGGTCCAGCTTCGGAAAGTCGTTGAAGCAGCCGGAATGGTCAGTTACTGCGATTTCGATGAGCAGTCATCTACCGGGAGCGGCCGTCCCGACATGGTTGTCAAGCTGCCCAATAATCGTGTCGTAGTAGTAGACGCCAAGGCATCTACCGCCGCTTACATGGCTGCCCAAAACGCCTCAGACGAAAGGTCAGCCCATCAGGAGTTGTCCAACCACGCCAATGCGCTGAAGGGACAGGTTGACGAACTGGCCAAGAAGAACTACGGGGCTACTGTTGACGGCTCTCTGGATTTTACGGTTATGTTCGTCCCAGGCGACCAATTTCTGGCGGCGGCCCTCAAAGCGAACCCTGACCTCATAAACTACGGTCTCCAAAAACGGGTTTCTATAGCCACCCCGGCATCGCTGATTTCATTGCTTTGGACCGTGAAGAGCGGCTGGGTTCAAGAAGGGATCGCCCACGACGCAGCCGAGATAAAGAAGGTCGGTGATGAGATGCACAATCGGATGATGACCTTCATCCGCCACTACCAGAAAGTGGGGTCCGAATTAGAGGGCGCAGTCACTGCATTCAACAGGTCTATCGGCTCATTCGACCAATCCGTAGTCCCTCAAGGCAGGCGCTTTGCGGCCTTGGTGAAGGGCGCTGAGGACACTTTCCCGGAAATGAAGACCATTGAAGAGGAGCCACGGAAATCTCGTTATGCCCCAGAGGAGTTGCCGGAGGCCGAGGAGAAGCTGGCGGCGGACTGAGTCGGCTAGCCGCCGTCATCCAGCTATTCCTATGACGCCTCACGGTAGGTGCGGTCCTAACCCGTTACAGCTTTACTTTTTTATGCCTCCCACCTTAGAATAGAAACGTCGGGCCCACGGGCAGTGGGCCTGTGCATCGAATGTGACCGACAAATAATGCGAAACAGCTTCATATATCTGCTCATAATCATCGCCGTCATTGCGATTTTCTTCACCATGCTGGGCGGGTTTGGCGGCACTCCCAATATGGACTTCTCGCAGGTCCTGGAACTGGCCAAGCAGGAGCAGATACAGAAGATAGAGGTGGACGGCGAGAAGCTCACCATCCATCGGGGCACTGAGAAGTTCAACAGCCGCATAGGCAAGAACACAGACATCCTGGAAGTGCTTCGCAGCGAGGGCGTTAAGACCGGCCCGGGCGGAGTTGAAGTCGAGTTCAAAGGCGGGGGAGGGCTTGGGAGCGTCTTCGGCATCTTCCTCAACTTCCTGCCCCTCATATTCTTTGGCGCGCTGATCATCTTCATGATGCGCCAGGCCCAGGGTTCCAACAACCAGACCATGAGCTTTGGCCGCAGCAGGGCGCGGATGTTCATGGTGAACCGCCCCACAGTGACTTTCGCCGACGTGGCGGGTGTCGAGGAGGCCAAGGCCGAGCTTCAAGAAGTAGTGGAGTTCCTCAAGTTCCCAGAGAGGTTCTTGTCACTGGGAGCCCGGATACCCAAGGGAGTTCTTCTGGTGGGTCAGCCCGGAACGGGCAAGACCCTTCTCGCCAGGGCCGTAGCGGGGGAGGCGGGAGTTCCCTTCTTCTCCATCAGCGGTTCCGAGTTTGTAGAAATGTTCGTGGGAGTGGGCGCCGCCAGAGTAAGGGACCTGTTCGACCAGGCCAAACGCAACGCTCCGTGCATCGTGTTCGTCGACGAGATTGACGCGGTTGGCCGGCACCGGGGCGCAGGTCTGGGAGGCGGCCACGACGAACGTGAGCAGACGCTGAACCAGATTCTGGTGGAAATGGACGGCTTCGACACCAACACCAACATCATCATCGTGGCGGCCACCAACAGGCCGGACATCCTGGACCCGGCGCTGCTGCGGCCTGGACGCTTCGACAGGCGCGTAGTGCTTGACCTCCCTGACCTGAATGGCCGGATAGCCATCCTCAAAGTTCACAGCGGAGGCAAACCACTGGCGCTGGACATCAGCCTAGAAACCCTGGGCAAGCAGACTCCCGGTTTCAGCGGAGCAGACCTGGCTAACCTGGTCAATGAAGCGGCGCTGCTTACCGCCCGGAGAAACAAGAAGCTCATCGGGATGTCCGAGTTCGAGGAAGCCATAGACCGGGTCATTGCCGGACCTGAGAGACGAAGCCGCATCATCAGTCAGAGGGAACGGGAGATGACCGCCTACCATGAGGCGGGCCATGCCCTGGTCGCCTGGAAACTGCCTCATGCAGACCCAGTCCACAAAATCTCCATCGTCGCCCGGGGCGGCATGGGAGGCTACACCAGGCTGGTCCCCGACGAGGATCGGTTCCTGTGGACCAGAAACCAGTTCGAGGACATGCTGGCCACAGCCCTGGGAGGCCGAATCGCCGAGGAACTCACCTTCGACGAGGTGACCACCGGGGCGAGCAACGACTTGGAGACCGCGACCAGGATATCCCTGCGGATGATTAAGCAGTATGGCATGAGCCCGAACCTGGGGCCCAGGACCTTCGGCCGCAGGGAGGAGCTCGTGTTCCTGGGCCGGGAGATACACGAAGAGCGGGACTACAGCGACAAAGTGGCGGAGGAAATCGACCAGGAGGTCCAGCGTCTGATACAGCAGGCCTATGACACGGCCAAGGACATACTGGTCAATAATTCGGAAAAGCTAAGCGAGGTCGCCGTCTACCTGATTACGCACGAATCGGTGGAGGGGGACGACTTGAAGAGGCTGTTCGACGGACCCGACGCCAGGCCCGCTGTGCCGGAGTTCCAGCCTGCGCCGACGATTCCTCCCACAGCCAGGCCCATGCCCCAACCAGGGGCAACCCTTCCCAACCCTACGATGCCCAGTAGGCAGGAAGCCAACCCTGCCGACATCAATGACCCCTCTGCGTAAGAGAAACGTCAGAGAACAGACTACCCCTCGGCTTGCTCCTCGTCGGACTCGATTGGAAGCTGTCTGAAATAGACGCCCCACCGTTGCATAATTTCCTTTACGCGCGGGTCTTCCAGGCCCACGATCTCTCTCAGGCAACCGGCAAGGGCATGGACGGGCATCAAGTCCTGGGTACACACCCAACTTTTTTCCGATGGGACTACGTACAGCAGCCCGCTCTGGTGCATTCAACTCATCTGGATCCGGCTCATCCCGTCACCCGTCTTGGCAATAAACCCGTAGTCGGCCACGTCTTCCTCCCGGCGGCGCTTGTTCTTACCCATACATTATAGCCCACTCGAAGGATCGAGTCGGCGGAACTGGGGCTCCGGTCCGTACAATCTCCGAATTTCCACATACTCTCCATATCCAACTCCAAGGTTCGCATGGTAGAATCCGGTTTGCGGTTTCGCCCCTGAAAGGGTAGCGGCCCGCAGAGACAGATATGCAACAACCACCTAGAAGAGGCGAGCCCGAAATAGACCTGGAACAGATTCTGGGCCGCATTAGCGACTTCTTCAAAGGGCTTGGAGGCCGCTTTGGAGGGGGTGGACGAGGGGTCAGGGACGGCGATCGGGCCATCACCATTCTAACCTTCATAATCCTGGGGATTGCCCTTAT
>DAOUJI010000043.1:0-13962 GCA_034422875.1 Dehalococcoidia bacterium
GCCCCATCGCCAGGGGTCGTCCGGCAAGCCCCGCTGGCACCCCGACCCCAGGTTCCAGAATGAGTTGAGAATCGTAGACGACACCGGAGTCGTCCAGCCGCCGGGAGTCCCCGGGGAAATCACCCTACGCAATACGGCTGTGATGCCCGGCTACTGGCGCAATCCGGAGCGCACCGCAGAATCACTCCGAGACGGCTGGCTCCACACGGGAGACCTGGGCTGGGTGGACGAAGACGGCCATCTCTATTTCGTAGACCGCAAGAAGGACGTGGTGCGCCGCAGGGGCGAAAACATTTCCTCCCAAGAAGTTGAGGACATCATCAAGAGGCATCCCGGCGTGATGGACTGCGCCGTCGTTGCCGTGCCGTCGGAGTTGGGAGAGGAAGAGGTCAAGGCCTACGTGGTGCACCGGAAATACCACCCACTTCAGATTGCCCAGCAAGCAGCGGATGACGACACGGTGGCTTACCCCGCCGACGAGATGGTGGACCTCACTCCGGAAGACGTAGTCTACTGGGCCGCCGAGAGGCTCGCCTACTTCAAGGTGCCCCGGTACATCGAGATGCGGGAAGACCTGCCCCGGACGCCCTCGTTAAGGGTCCGAAAGGACGTGCTGAGGGGAGAACGGGAAGACCTCACCGATGGATGCTTCGACCGTGAGGCGGCCGGGATACGCCTGGGCCGATAACGGGGCGCGTAGTGGTCAGACCCAACCGTGTTGGCCGGGCAGCGACACCAGGTTAGGGCCGATTTCGTCTACGCTGGTGACTCCACAATAGCCCATCGCGCGGTCGAACTCCGCTCGGAGGATTTCCAGCATCCACGCCACGCCAGACTCGCCTCCCACGGCCAGTCCCCAGAACAGGGGCCTTCCGATGAACACGGCTTTCGCGCCCAACGCCAGCACCTTTAACACGTCCGTTCCTCTGCGTATGCCGGAGTCCAGGTAGACCTCCGCTCTCCCGTTTACCGCCTCCACTATGTCCGGCAGTGTCTCGATGGACGAGTGGGAGCCGTCTAGCTGCCTGGCTCCGTGGTTGGACACGACTATGCCGTCCACACCCTTTTCGACGCACCCAACAGCATCTGCAGGAGTGCGGATACCCTTGATTATCAGGGGCAGGGACGTGACGGACTTGACCCAGGCCACGTCCTCCCAGCGAAAGGGCAGCCTTCTCATGTCCCACGCCTGGGCTTCCGGCGTTCCTTTCACCAGCCCCAGGCCGGCTTTCTCACCAACGAAATTGGAAAGTTCCAGACCCTCGGGGCGCTTGTACCGGTTGCGTATGTCCCGTTCCTTGGTGCCTGGAATCGGGTTGTCTACGGTAACCATGATGGCAGAGTAACCCGCGTCTACGGCCCGTCGCAGCAGCATTTCGCTGAGTTCCCGGCTCCTGTGGTAGAGCTGGAACCAGACCGGCTCGGTAGCTTGCTCGGCAATCTCTTCCAGTGTGCAGTTGGAGTCGGAACCGACTCCCATGATTGTCCCCGCAACTCCGGCCGCCCGGACGACGGCGCACTCGGCATCGCGGTGGGCCAGGCCGTGATGTCCGGCTGGAGCAATCATTACCGGGAGGCTGATTTCGTGTCCCATCACCGTCGTTGATGTATCGCGGTCCCTTATGTCAACCAGGAACCGGGGCCTCAGGCACACAGCGTCCAGGGCCGTGCGGTTGCGCTTGAGCGTGTGTTCCTCGTAGGTCCCCGCCTCGATGAAGCCCCAGACCTTTGTGGATAGAATCCGGCGGGCCTCCGCCTCGAAGTCGTAGAGGTTCAGGAGCCGGTCCAGCTCATCCGACATATTAAATGCCATAAAGCTTGGCGCAGTTGTCCCAGAGAATCTTTTGCTTGGTCGCCGACGACAGGCCGTCTATGGACAGCAGCTCTTCCGTCGCGTGGGGGAAAGCCGAGTCGGGATGAGGGTAGTCCGTCGAGAAGACGATGTTGTCGTCGCCCAGCCTGCTCACAACGTCTTCACTCAGCGCCTCGTCAGCGTCCACAGATATCCAGCACTGGCGCAGGAAGTAGTCGGTGGGCCTAAGGGACAGTTCCACTTCTTCACCTGGGCCAAACTTTTCCCACTGGTCGTCCAGCCGGTAGAGCCACCAAGGCAGCCAGGAGCAGTTGCCTTCCAGGAAGGCGATCTTCAGCTTGGGGAACCGTTCCATCACTCCGCCCATGATCATGCTGGACATGGTCATCATAAGCTCGATGGGAAAGACCGTCGAGTGGAGAATGGACCTGTAGGCCGGGTGGCCTGCGAACCTTCCTCCCACATAGTCTTGAGAAACTGCCCCTGACGTTCCGTGGAAGCATACAGGCGCTCCGAGCCTCTCGACTTCAGCCCACAACACGTCGAATTCGGGGTCATGGGGATGGCGGCCCGCCACAGGCATGGGAAGCATGACCACTCCCACCGACCCCAGCTTCTCCACGCTCCGCCGAGCCTCCTGGGCCGCCAGCTCGGGATCGTGCTGAGGGACTATAGAGGTAGGTTTCATCCTTACGGGGTCGCTGCTGCAATACTCCGCCACCCAGTCGTTGAATGCCTTGCAAATTTCCAGGGACAGCCTGGCGTCGAGAGAGTCCTTGGACACGAACATGCTGGCCGTGGTGCGGAACATGACGGCCACGTCGATTCCCTCTTTGTCCATCGCCCGCAACGATGTGGGAGCGTCGAACCCGGTGGCCCATCCCTCCGACATAACCTCCTGGGCCCGCCTGTCCATGGGCTCGTTCACTTTCCAAACGTGGTCATCGTGTGCCCAGGGAGGTATGGGGTTCCCTTCCAGCGTCCATCGGGCATAGTGGCCGGCGCCCTTGGCTGTTGGTTTGGGCGCTCGGTCCAGGAAGGATGGGGCCATGTATCTTTCGAACAGGTCGGGCGGCTCCATCAAGTGAAGGTCGCTGTCGATAACCCTGTAGCCGTTCTTGGACATATTCTCCTCCAGCGGTCTTGCGGGAAAGATTATAGCAAATGGCCCGGCGGGCATTTCAGAACGAATATTGACACCAGTTAATGTGGGATATTAACATCCCTTATACCTCGATCGGGATTAAGAAAACTATGGCGGACGAGCAAGCGCTGGCACAGGAAATCGAAATAGCCGACGAATGGGACGCAGGAGACATGGGCTGCGGCGAGGTCATCATCCTGCTTAGGCTGCGGATGCAGAAGCTCAAGCCCTATGATGTCCTGAAGCTCACCGCCCAGGACAACGGCGCTCCTCAGGACCTGCCCGCATGGTGCCGCATGACTGGCCGCCGCTTGTTGCGTGCCGATCACCCGCACTACTGGATCGAGCAAAAAGAGACTTAATCTAATCGACCTGGAGGAAACTGAATGGCTGGAAAATTCTGCGTCAACCTCACCAACTCCAAAAACGACCCTGACCGAGCGACAGTCGGATTCGTCGTGGCCAACGCCGCGCTGGGGTCGGAGAAGGAAACCGTCGTGTTCCTTAGTGTCGAGGGAGTCCGGCTTGCAGAGAGGGGTTACGCAGACGACATCAACGAAGAAGGGTTCATGCCCCTGAAGGACCTCATGCACAACTTCGCAGGAGGCGGAGGAACCATATGGGTCTGCTCCCCCTGTTTCAATAAGCGCGGCCTGGACGAGAACAACCTTGTGGACGGCGCCATGATCGTCGGCGGCGCAAAGCTGGTGGAGTTCCTCTCCGACGGCAGCCCTTGCATCACATACTAGCGGCCAGCCCTTCATCCCCAAACGGGCGAAGGCTCTGCTGATGGACCAGGTAGAAAGACACACCCACCAACCCGACGTCATGTTCGACGGCGGAAATCTCGACTGCGGCGGCGGCTTGCTGCTCCTGATTCGCCGCCACATCGACCCGCTGGAGCCCGGCGGGCTGCTGGAAATACTGTCCACGGACTCCACCGTAGAAGTGGAACTGCCCGCCTGGTGCCGGATGACCAACAACGAGCTCGTCTCGTGGACTAAGAATGGGAACCAACGCAGCTACCTCGTTTCCAAGGGACCCTATTCCGGACGCAACGGGACCCAGGCGACAGTTCCGGAAACAGACTCGTTGGGACGCCATTCCCGTGTAGAGGTCGCTATCCCCGAATCGCTACCACCACCAGCCCCAGCCCCGACCATACAGCCGTTGTCGGTGTTCGGAATCGGCAGCTGGCCACGGCCCCGTTGGATGCTCCAAGCGATTCACGACCGTATGGAAGGCAGGTTGGACGAGGCGGAGTTCCAAGCCACAGCTGACGATGCCGTGCGGCTTTCCATAGATGCGCAGCTGCGGGCCGGGGTCGATGTCATCACCGACGGCGAACAGCGACGTGACAGCTACGCCAGCTTTGTCGGAGGGCTACTGGACAACTGCCAGCTTATACCCCTCAGCGACCTGACCGCTATGGTAGACGACTCGGAGAAGTTCGAACGCGAGCTCAGGGCACTGGACGTGCCTGCCTCGGAAGTCCGGCACCCCGTTGTCTTCGGCAAGCTGGGAAGGAGCCGTTCGCTGGCTGTTCACGAGTTGGAGTTCGCACAGACGTGCTCTGACCAGCCTGTTAAGGTCGCGCTGCCGGGGCCATATCTGCTGACCCGCACTATGTGGCTGGACTGTCTTACCGAGAGCCCTTACACCACCCGTGAGGAGTTGGCCGACGACGTGGTGCGTGTGCTGCGGGAAGAACTCCATTTCCTTCTGGCAAGGGGTGCCGCGCTGGTGCAATTCGACGAGCCTGTGCTGTCGGAGGTGGTGTTCGGTACTCCCGCCGGGGGAAGGTCCTTCATGTGCGGAGCGCTGGCTGAGAAGATGGAGACGAAAGAGGAGCTGGCCTTCGCAAGCGGCCTGATAAACCGGGTGGTGGACGGGCTTCCCATGATTCGGCTGGGCCTGCACGTATGCCGGGGCAACTGGTCCAAGGACGAGACTGTAGCCCTCGCAGGAAGCTACGTTCCGCTGGTCGAGACACTCACGTCACTGAACGTAGGAACTTATCTGTTGGAGTTCTGCACTCCGAGGGCCGGAGACTTGGAGGCCGTCTCGAGCCTGCCCGCTGACCGGCGAATCGGCGTGGGCGTCGTCAACCCCAAGTCGGATACGGTAGAGTCATCTTCCGAAATCATAGAGCGCGCGGAACGGGCCATCTCCATATTCGGCCCAGAGCGCGTATTGCTGAACCCCGACTGCGGCTTCGCCACCTTTGCCGACAACCCGGTGGCCTCTACGCAGGCGGCTGCGGCCAAGCTTGCCACCATCGCCGAAGCCTCGGACGAACTCCGCCGCCGGCATCTGGGTTAATAGCTGCGATGACATCCGCCAAGTTCGGTTCGTTCGACGACCTGCTCCAAATTACGTCGGAGGGCCTGAGGTCCATCGTAACGGCGTTGCGGCAGGTCATCCTCGACGTCCATCCGGATGCATGTGAGGTGGTGCGCCTGGGAGACAGGGCTGCCACATACGGTATCGGGCCTAGAAAGATGACAGACGGCTACGTTTACATTCTCCCCCACCGCGACTGGGTCAACCTGGGCTTCTACCAGGGAGCCTCCCTGCCTGACCAGGAGGGTATGCTTGAAGGGACCGGCGCAAAGATGCGGCACGTGAAGATACGCTCCCTCGCCGATGCAAGCCGGGCGGATATCCGCGCCCTCGTGGAGGCTGCGCTTGTTGAGCGGACAGAAGCTCTAGCTCGACGAGACTGAGATGGTCATCGGCGCCCTCACCGCCTTGGGTAGAACCCGTCACGAAAAATCGTATCCGCTTGCAAAACAAGAGGCCCCGCATCCAACCCTGCGGGGCCTCTTCATGCTTCTTAGAGCGAGGAGTTATTCGTAGGGCTTGAGCTGAATCTCGTGGAGGGCGGGTACGACCTCTCTGCCGAACAGTTCCACCGACCGCATCACGTCGTCGTGGGGCATCAAGCCTTCGTTGCCGTAGATGTGGATGTAGCCCGGGTCCAGGTGCTCGACGATTTGGGTCAGCTTCTCTATTACCGTGTCCGGGTTGCCCACGATGATGTTGTTCACGTCGCGGAGCTCGTCATAGGTCATCCGGCGCCCGAACGTGCCGGTTCCGATTGTGGGCCTCTGGGCTTTGACGTTCAGGGCTTCTCGGCTCTGGTAACCCGGAGGGTCGTTGTGCTCCCGGGGGCCCCTCTGCCGGTGGTCCTCGGTCCACATGAACCACTTGCCCAACTCGATGGCCTTTTCGTCGGTGTCAGCGACCAGGCACCTCAGCAGGTACCCAAAGTGCTCCGGCCCCGGCTGGAAACCTACGTCGTGGGCCGTCTCAATGTATACGCTCTTCAGGTACTCGGTCATGCCGATCAGGGCGCCCAGGTTCATGTACGGGTGTTGGTGCCGCGCGGCCCAGACCACGCTCTCAGGGCTGCCGGTTCCGGGGAACCATATCTCAGGCCGCGGCTTCTGCACCGGCAGCACCCAGGGGTTCACCACCCGATACTGGAAATGCTTGCCCTCGAAGCGGAAGGGGCCGGGTTCCGTCCAGCACTTGATAATCAGGTCGTGGGCTTCCTGGAACCGCTCGAAGTTCTCCGTGGGGTCTATGCCGCCCTGCAGGGACTCCACAGCGGTTCCTCGCACGAACCCGGAAACAATTCTGCCGTTGGAGTAGCAGTCCAGCATGGCAATTTCTTCAGCCATCTTAACCGGGTCGTTGATGGCTATGACGTTGCCCAGAATTGCTATCCTGACATTCTTGGTCAGCTTGGAGATGACTGCGGCGTCCATGTTGACTGACGGCTTCATGCACCAGTAAGAGGAGTGGTGCTCGTTGGACATGATGCCGTCGAAGCCCACCTCATCGGCCAGGGCGTACTGCTCATGGTACTGGTTGTAGAGCACGTGGGCTTTGTTGGGGTCGAAGTAGGTGTTGGGGAACCCAAGACGGCCGGAGGGGTATTGTTCCAGGTCTTCGTTGGTCACGTGACCATAGGGCTGTTCAGAGAACCAGAATACTTCTACTTTATCCTTCATCGCACCGCCTCCTGGTGGACTTCAACCCGGCGTTGTCTCATTGACGACCGCCTCCAGCGCTAGAGGCTGGCCACAAAGTCCAGGGTAGCCTTGGCGCAGGCGTCCGGCTGCTCGTCCTGAGGTGTGTGACCAGCCTGGTCGATGGTCTGCAGTTTGGAGCCGGGAATGGCTTCCTGGTAAATCTCCCCTGAGTTCAAGGGAATAATGCCGTCCTGCGCCCCAAAGAGAATGAGCGTCGGGACGCTGGCCATCTCAAGGTACTGGGGCAGCACTGGGTTGTGCATGTAGGGCTTCCACAGAAGCCTGGAGTCCATCTCCCTGTTGGTCCAGAGGACGTTCTTTGCTTCGTCGCTCAGGTCGTCGGTCTTGGGAGCGTTGTCCTGGTTCACCCACCACTTGTCGACGTACTCGTTCGCTCCGGACATGAGGATTTCGGTAATGTCACCCTCTCTGGGTCTGATCCCCGCAGGGGACAAGAGCACCTGGCCCTTGACTCTTGGGTTCTCCGTGGAGGACAGTTCAGCGGCAATCCATCCGCCCATGGAGTGGCCTACCAGGGCTACGTCTTCCAATCCGAGTTGTCTCATCAACCCGACATAGAAGTGGACCACGTCGGTGATCGTATTCACCCAGGGAAGCCTGTCGGACTCGTCGTACCCGGGGTGGGACGGGACGTACACCGTGTGGCTCTGGGCCAAAGCGTCAATGTATGCGTTCCACTGCTGGTTCCCGGTCTCTCCGTGCAAGTACAGTATCGGCGAACCGCTGCCGCCCTTCTTGATGTGGGTGCGGCCGCCGCCGATGTCAACATACTCGTCGGTGTAGTTCTTGGTGGTGGTCATGGAGCATTCCTCCCTGCGATGTTGGACGCCCTTGACTCCTGCATCAGGAACCCAGCCGAGCTTGACCCGTGTCTGGGCGGGCAGGGTGAAGTTTGCCTTAGCCCTTAGCCTTTGTCAATAGCGGCTTGAGCCGTTAGACTTGGCGGCGGCCCGGTAGCTCGGCGGGTCAATGCGCCCATCAGGAAACAGCCGCCTTATGTCTATCCCCAACCCGATAAGAGCCGCCCGTGGAGTCTTCTATGGATGGTGGCTCGCGCTGCTCAGCTCATTCATCCACGCCATCGTCATCGTTCCGGTGTTCCAGGGCGCCACTATCTGGAACGTCCTGATGAAGAACACCTTCGGTTGGACCCCTGCCCAACTCGGTCTCGCCTGGTCGTTGCAGAGGGCCGAGGGTTCCATCTCCACACCCCTTTCCGGCTACTTGACCGACAAATATGGCCCCCGTTTCGTAGTGATGGTCGGGATGCTGATACTTGGCGGCGGTTTCGTCGTGTTCAGCCGCGTCAACGAGCTGTGGCACTTCTACGCTGCATTGCTGCTTATGGCGGCGGGCACCGGTCTGGCGGGTTGGCTGCCCCTCATGACCTCCTTGAACAACTGGTTCCATAGGCGTCGGAACATGGCGATGAGCATATCCTTGGAAGGGTTGTACGTGGGCGCCTTCGTGATAGTGCCCGCGCTTAGCTGGGCCGTCGACCCGGACCGCTTCTCGCCGGACGCGTGGAGGACCGTAACCCTGGGCATCGGCGTGGCCATGCTGGCTCTGGCCTGGCCTATGACCCGGTACATCAGGAACAGGCCCGAGGACTACGGGCAATACCCCGACGGAGTCCCACCATCAGAGCTGCCCATCGAGGAACAGAGCTCACCAGCGCCACTGGAGCAGCACCAAGGCTACACCTGGCGGGAAGCCATGCGCACCTTAAACTTCTGGTGGATTTCCATAGGCCATGCCGTGACCACCGGTGTATACACGACGGTGCTGTTTCACCTGGGCATCATGTTGGACGACCGGGGCTACTCACTGGCCACAGTAGGCTTGATTGTCGCGGTAAGCCAGGCGGTTGCGGGCGCCTTCAACCTGATAGGCGGATACGTCAGCGACAAGTTCCCAGTTAGATACACCCTCTTCTGGTTTTCCCTCTTCCCTTCGGTGGCGGTGGCAGTGCTGTTGATGTCCGAAAGTGTGGCTATGGCCTACCTGTTCGCCGTGCTGCTGGGCGTGGGCATGGGCGGAAGGACAGCGCCAATTTCGTCCATGAGGGGGACATACTTCGGACGACGGGAGTTCTCCAAGATAACAGGGCTGTCCATGATTTCGGTCAATGTGGTGTCCGTAGCCGCGCCGCCGCTGGCCGGGCTGAGCTACAAGTGGCAGGATGAGAGCTACACCGTCGTGTTCGCTATCCTGGCTGTATTGGGGTTATTGGGGTCCTTCCTCTTCCTACTGCTGGGCGAGCCGCGCCCCGACCCACGCCCCGCGACTGCATCGGCTTAAGCCTCGCCGTCGACTATCCGGCGCGCCGTCGCGAATATCCCCTCGAACATCTCCGTTGTCAGGCGTCCGGTCAGGGTGTTCTGCTGGCTGGGATGGTACGACGACAGCAGGACCGTTCCGTCGGGGAAGGTGTGCGTCTCACCGTGCCCGAACCTTGGCCTGGGCTTGGCGTCCGGTTCGGAGTCTCCCTTAACCTCACGTCTCGCCCTCAGGTAGGAATCGAAAGCGATTTTCCCGAGGGGCACAACCACCTTTACGCTGGAAAGCGTCCGAAGCTCAGTCTCCAGATAGGGCCGGCACGTGAGCATCTCCTCCCGGCTGGGCTTATTGTCGGGAGGGGCACAACGGACTGCCGCAGTTACGTAGGCGTCGATGAGCAGGAGGCCGTCATCCCTGTGCTGTGAGGTGGGTTGATTGGCGAAACCGAACTTATGGAGCGTCCCGTACAGCCAGTCGCCGCTCCGGTCGCCGGTGAACATGCGCCCCGTCCTGTTTCCGCCGTGGGCCGCCGGCGCCAACCCCACCAGAAGCAGCCGGGCGTCGATGTCCCCGTAGCCGGTCAGCGGACGGCCCCAGTACTCCTCATTCCGGTACATCCGCCGCTTTACCCGTGCTGTCTCTTCCCTGTGATGCACCAGCCTCGGGCACTTCACGCAATTGACGATGGTCTCGTAGAGCAGATCAAGTTCAGCGCTGTCCATCATCTCCTCCAAACGTCTGCTATCATACTGGAAACGGTAGAGGCGCACGACATGAACGAACAGGCAATAGCCGACATCTTAAAGCTGGTAGACCAGGACCGCTTGGAAAGCCGGGTTAGGGAATTGGCCCAGGCCCCGCGAAACGCCGTCTCGAACCCGCATCACTTGCAATGGACCAGAAATCACGTGGCCGACGCACTGAGAGCTTCCGGCTGCGGGGTCACCATGCAACAGTTTCCATGCGGGAGCCGCACGGGCGTCAACATAATCGGCTCCAGGCCCGGTGCAGACATCGAGCTCAGGCCCCTTCTCGTGAGCGCCCATTACGACACCACCCAGGACTCTCCGGGGGCTGACGACAACGCTTCGGGTATGGCGGCGATGCTAGAATGCGCCGCTGTCCTCCAAGGCGCCCCTCTGAAGCGTCCCATCGAGTTTGTTGCCTTCGATATGGAGGAAGCCCAACCGGAGCGGGAAGGACTGGTTGGCAGCTCGGCCTTCGTGAGCTACCTCGATGGAATCGAGGGGCCTCCAGTGTTCGAGGGGCTGTTCAACCTGGAGATGGTCGGCTACACATCCGGGCCGGGGGGCCAAGGCCATCCTCCTGGATTCGAGTTAGTCCTTCCCGACACGTTTGCCAAAGTCAGGGAACGGGACTTCAAGGGCGACTTCATAGCCGCAGTGGCTTTGGGGGAGAGCGCAAGTCTAAGCCGCGAGTTCATCGCCGCTTCCCAGAACTGGACTCCTGAGCTTTCTGTGTTGCCCATAGAAATCGCAATTCCCATACCCCAATTGACCGACATTTTCCGCAGCGATCACTCACCCTTCTGGGCAGCGGGGATACGGGCGATTATGATTACGGACACCGCCGACTTCCGAAACCCCAACTACCACAAGCCTACCGATACGCCGGACACCCTGGACTACGAGTTCCTGGCCCTGGCG
Organism: Dehalococcoidia bacterium; assembly: GCA_034422875.1. Lineage (GTDB taxonomy): Bacteria > Chloroflexota > Dehalococcoidia > Lucifugimonadales > JAGWBF01 > DAOUJI01. Next base: position 10,966 of record DAOUJI010000043.1, read on the forward strand.
GCCAAGTCTTTGACGGCGGCTGTGCTAGACGCCTGCCTCTAGCGGTTCCGCACTGGCCCGAATCGCCTAAGAGGCCAATACCTGAACCACACCTTGCCCAAGATCGCGTCCTGTTTCACGGGACCGTAGGTCCTGCTGTCGTCGCTGTCAGCCCGGCTGTCCCCCAGCACGAAATATTCCTCCGGGTCCAAGAACCACTCTGTAAAGTCCGACTTAGGTTCCGTTCGGACTTCGGCATTGAGATGGGTCTCCGAGATCGCCTCGTCGCCCATGTACACTCGTCCGTTGTCCAAGCATAAAGTCTCATTGGGCATTCCGACGATCCGCTTGACGTAGGTGGACCGTCCCTCCCGAGGGCTCCTGAGCACGACGATGTCGCCTCTCGACAAACTCCTCCGGGACGACATCCTGCGTGCGAGCACGTAGTCCCCATGCATCAAGATGGGTTCCATGCTCGGCCCGTTAATTCGATAGGGTGTGGACGTGAGAATTGCCGCCAATGCGATTATGGGCCTAAAAAGAAAGAGCGCCCAGGCGCCCGCCCTCTTGAACATGGACTGCTCATCGGGACCGGGAGTCTGGACGCTCCCCGTGTTCATTGCCGGAGGTTGGCGGCTAGGTGCCGTAGCGGACGTCGGACACTTGGTCCTTGTACTCGACGTTCTTGGTGGCCCAGAAAATCGTAGCAATAGCGTCGACGGCGGCAATAAGTTCCCTGGCAGCGGCCTCGTCGACGTTCTGCTTGTTGCGTCCGGCCAGCTTGTTGGCGTTCCAGACGGCGGTGTGGAGGTCTGGGTACGTCTCCAGATGGTCGGGCCTGAAGTAGTCGTGCCAGAGGATGTCCAACTCCTTCTTGCACAGGTCGGCGTGGTCTTCCTTCACGGTGATGTAGCGGCTCAGTGTGTTGGCATGGGCCGCCGCTGCGGCTGCGTCGCCCTCAGCGGGAGCGGCCAGCGCGTTGATTCGCGCCACCATCTTTAGGACGGTCTGAGCCGCAATCTTGGCGGAGATAGGGTCGTAGATGCCGCAGGGGATGTCGCAATGGGCATGGGCTTCGGTTACCTGGAACACCCGGTGAACTCGTGAGAACAGGTTCTTCAACATGGGGAGCCTACCTCCTAGAAATTAAGTCCGAATCGAAGCTTGCGGATTCAGTTTCACCTCGCACATTCTAGCCATTTGAAGCCCGCCCCGCAACCTGAGAGGGCCAGGTGCCCCTCCTCATGCTAACCTTCCCACAGCAGGGGAAGGAACACGGTAGGTACACCCTCCCCTTTGGAAGGAGGGTTGGGGTGGGGGTCAGCCCGCCTTGAGAATGCGGGCGGCCTCTTTGGAGTGGTAGCTCAGGATTATGTCGGCCCCGGCCCGCTTTATCGACCCCAGAATTTCCATCAGCGCCCTGTCCTCGTCAAGCCATCCGTTTGCGGCGGCGGCCTTGAGCATTGAGAACTCACCGCTTACGTTGTAGGCGGCCAGCGGGTGATCGAACCGCTCCTTGGCCCTGGCAATTACGTCCAGGTAGGACAGGGCGGGTTTGACCATCACGATGTCGGCGCCCTCCTCGATGTCCGTCTGAATCTCCCTCATGGCCATGCGCCAGTTGAAGGGGTCCATCTGGTAGGTCGCCCGGTCGCCGAATTGGGGAGTTGAGTCGGCGGCTACTCGAAAAGGGCCGTAGAAGGCCGACGCATACTTGGCTGAGTATCCCATGATGGGGGTCTGGGAGAGGCCGTTGTCGTCCAGGGCGCCACGTATGGCCGCGACCTGCCCGTCCATCATGGCCGAGGGCGCCACCACGTCGGCGCCGGCAAGGACGTGGGACACGGCAGTCCTGGCGAGCAGATCCAGGGACCGGTCGTTGTCAACTCGCCCGTTCTCGACGACTCCGCAATGGCCGTGGTCTGTATACTCGCAGAGGCACACGTCCGTGATTACCAGCACGTCGGGCACAGCCGCCTTGATGACCCTGATGGCCTCTTGGACGATTCCCTGTTCGTCGTAGGCTTCCAGTCCCATTGGGTCCTTGTTTTGTGGTAGTCCAAACAGCATGACGCTGGGAACCCCCAAGTCGTGAGCGTCCGCCACCTCGGGAAGAAGCTCGTCCAGCGACAGGTGATAGGCTCCCGGCATCGGTTCTATAGGTTCCCGCACGTTCCGCCCGTGGGTCACGAACAGGGGGTATACGAAGTCAGTGACCGATAGGTTCACTTCCCGTGTGGCCTCCCGCAGAGGAGCCAACTCCCTCAATCTTCTGAGACGGGTCTGGGGAAAAGCCATCCGCCTCACCTCCTGGTTTGGCGCCGCAGCGCCCATGTACGGTCGTCTCGCATTCTCCTAGTTTCGGAACGCACTTTTAATTGCGTCCACCAGCCCCGGTATGGTGTGCTCGGAAGCCTCCACGTCCACCTTGAGCCCGGCCGCCGTCGCGGAGGCTGCGGTAATCGGGCCTATGCAGGCCACTACGGCGCCGTTAAGTCTCGACGCGTCTCCTTCAAGGATACCCATCAAGTTCTCGACTGTCGATGAGCTGGTGAACGTCACCACGTCCACCGACCCTCCGGTCAGAAGCTCCGTAGCCAGTTCCCTGGACTCCGGCGGCGTCACAGTCTTGTAGGCTACGAGCCGTTGGACTTCGGCGCCCATGCCAGCCAGCCCTTCTTCCAGGACGTTCCGCCCGATGTCAGCCCTCGGCAACAGCATCTTATCCCCAGGCGCTACTCGCTCCGCCAGGGATTCCAAGAGCGACTCGGCCACATACTCCCTTGGTACGAGGTCAGCTACTAATCCACGCTTGGAGAGGGAGGCGGAAGTAGCCGGGCCTATTGCGGCCACCTTAGCCCCGGCAAACTGCCTGGCATCCTGCCCAAGCTCCTTCATACGGTCGAAAAACGCTTCCACTCCGTTGGCGCTGGTAAACACCACCCATTGAAATTCACCCAGCGATTCGACGGCCTCATCCATCTCCGTGAAGGGCTCGGCCCGCTCGAATCGTATGGT
>DAOUJI010000044.1:0-26319 GCA_034422875.1 Dehalococcoidia bacterium
ATGAATCTCTGTATCACCAGGTCCACTTTTCCGCCGCTTGTGGCGCTGATGACTCCGAGAGCGGTCCCGATGAACACCCCGGCGATGGTGGCTACGACGGATACGTACAGAGAAATTCGCGCTCCGAAAATGAGGCGGCTGAGCAAGTCTCGCCCCTGCTGGTCGCCGCCTAACAGGTAGCCTGTCTCACCGTAATCCGAGTAGTCTGCGAATATGGCTTTTCTGTCGGGTTTTTCGGGGTCAACAGGAGCCAACAGCGGCGCAAAGATTGCTATGAATGCCAGCGCCGCGAATATGACGATGCCGAGGGTCCCCAGAGGCTGCTGAGTGACAAACCGCTTGACCGCACGACCAACGGCAATATGCCAAGGTCGTTGGCTTGGCATGGGGTCTGACAGCTGGGTGGTAGAGTCTTGGTTCAAAGCTCAGGTCTTAATCTCGATAGCTTTCCCGGGATGATTTCTATCCATATCGGATCCTCGGATCCAGTACACCGTATAAGAGGTCTACGATCAGGTTGATGATCAATATCGCTCCAATCATGGTCATAACAACGCCTTGGACGACCGTGAAGTCCCGGTTGCCGATGCCGTCCAGAAGGACCTCGCCCATTCCTGGGAGCCGGAAGATTCTCTCGATGATTACTGTGCCGCCCAACAGAACGGCAAATTGGAACCCGGACAAGGTCAATACCGGCAGCAAGGCGTTTCTCAGGGCGTGACGGTTAATCACCAATGTTTCTCTCAGGCCTTTCGACCGCGCTGTGCGGACATAGTCTTCTCTGAGAACATCCAACATGCCCGATCGAGTGATTCTTGCCATGTATCCGATTCGAGTAAACGAGAGAGCCACTATTGGGAATACCATCTGCTTTACGTTCGTCCAAGGCTCTTCCCAGATTTGGGTGTATCCCGGAGGCGGCAGCCAGTTGAAAACAGTGACCAGTACAAAGAGGATCATGATGGCGAAAACAAATAACGGAACGGTTATGCCTGTAATGGCTACAAACCGGCCAACGTAGTCGATCCAGGTGTTCTGGTAGACCGCCGAGACGATGCCCAGCGGTATTGCCAACGCCAGGCTGATTACGATGGCGCCAATAGCCAGTTCAACGCTTATAGGCAGGCCCCTCGCGATTTTGCCATTGACTTTTGTGTCGTCGAACATTGACCTGCCTAAGTCGCCTGTTAGCAGTCCGCCGGTCCAGTCAAAATATTGGACGATGAGGGGACGGTCTGTTCCCAGCTTTCTCCGAGCCTCCATCAGCTCTTCACGTGTGAAGTCTGCTGTTCCTGTCGGGCCAAGGAGCCTGGTAACAGCGGGGTCGCCCGGCACGATCCGCAGAAGCAGGAACGATATGATGGACACCAATATGATAGTAGGGATGAAGAGGATCAGACGGCGTACGATGTAAGCGTACAATGGCGCCTCGACAGTCAACTCTTGAAGAGCTTATCTTTTCCTTAGTGTTCTCTTAATGGATAAATTGAAAATGTCGCTCATCATCTCAAAGTTAGGGATATAGTGCATCAGATTTTACCGCCGCAGCGTGCCCGATGTATACCAGGCGGTTTTCCCACTGGATATGAGCCTATGGGTAATGGAGCAGCGCACCGTCGGCCTAGGCCAAAGTTGTGCCCTGCAGGCTTGCAGCGGCTAGGAAGAGGAAACGGAGGGCGACGGCGTCGCGGCCCGCCTGCGGTACTTCCATCGCACGTAAGCTGCGGCTCCTCCAACAGTTCCGGCCACTATCATTGCTTGCAGCACGACCAATCCGACCACCAGCATGGCTGCGTCGAACCAGAACCCGGATGGGAACATCATCACCAGAAAGTCCCGCTGGGGGTTCAGCTGCCAGAAATCGTTGGCAAAGCTGAGCTCGTGGAACAACGTGAACAGAAAGTTGAAACTGATTAACGACATGAGTCCCACCAGCAGAGTCAGCCCCACCGTGACAGCCGAGCCGTACAACCCCAGCCGGGCCAGCGTCCTCAAGAACTCCCGCCTGTGGAGATAGAACCCCGCCGCAATGAAAGCGACGATGAATATAGCTGAGCCGACCCCCACCCAGTAGACGCTCCGAACCAGCTTCTTCACGTCGTGCATGTGGATCACTTCTTTTTCGTTGAAAAGGACGCGCTCCTCTCCGAACACGCGGGTGGTCACAGCCAGAGGTTCAGTGGAGGAGTTGAAATAAGCGCGGATTTCCCGAGCCACAGCCATCAGGTCGGCCTTCTCGATGCCCGTGACAGAGGTCACCCTATAGGTGTCGAACCCATACTCGTAGAGGCCCAGGTCGTTGATGGACCACGTCACGCTCACGGCAATGAATAAGAGGGGCAACGCCACCACAAACAGTAAGGCCAAAACTCTTTTCGCTGCCGGTAAAATCTGTTCGACCATAAGGATACGGTATCACCCGCCTGCGTTGCCTTCAACCGAAGGGGCTATCTATAATCGCCCGGAGCAACCCATCCGATTGGAGATGGACATGGAAAACCCTTCCACACCCTTCTATAACCTGGTGGACATAGTGGCCAGGCTCAGGTCTCCCGGCGGCTGTCCCTGGGACCGGGAGCAGACCCACGAATCATTGAAGAGGAACCTGCTGGAGGAGAGCTACGAGGCTTTGGAGGCCATCGACAGCGGCGACCCCGCCAAAATCGCGGAGGAGATGGGGGATATTCTAGTGCAGACGGTGTTCCACGCCCAGATGGCCAGCGAAGCGGGAAACTTCACCATCGACGACGTGGTGGCTGGGATAAGCGACAAGCTGGTGCGCCGCCACCCCCATGTCTTTGGCGACGTCCAAGCAGCCGACGCCCGGGAGGTCGAGCTAAACTGGGACACACTGAAAGAGCAGGAAACGAAGGGAAAGCGGAAGTCTCCAGTGGAGGGAATTCCCAAGGATACGCCGGCTCTAGCCTATGCCCAACTCATGCAGGACCGTGTGGGCCGGGCGGGGTTCGAGTGGGACGACATCTCCGGTGCATTGGACAAGCTGGCCGAGGAGATTGGAGAGTTGAAGAACACGAAGAACGATGAAGAACGGGCCGAGGAGTACGGCGACGTGTTGTTCATGGTGGTGAGTGTGGCCCGATGGCTTGGCCTCCAGGCCGAGGACTGCCTGCGCCGGTCCAACCTCAAGTTCCAGAAGCGGTACATGTCCATGGAGGAGATTGCCTCAGAGCGGGGACTGGCCTTTTCATCGCTGCCCCTGAACGAAAAACAGACCCTCTGGGAAGAGTCCAAGGGCCGAGTGGGGTAGGCTGACTACATCAAAGACTGGACCCACCTACGCATATAGTTTGGACAGGAAGTATTCCCTGGGAGAGAATTGATCCTCCATCCAGAGGCACTTTGGCACATCAATGTTGGGTTGTCCCCATTTTCGGAGTCATTCTGTCCTGACAGTTCAAGATTGAGCCAAACCGAGCGCATCAACAATCTTGATGGACTTATGTAGTTGTAACAGCAGGATGAATCTGATTCCCTCGGGGGTCAAGTAAAACTGCCTCCCTATCTTGCCTATCAGGCCAAGCTCCGTGGCATAGTTAGAGTACATGTGGGCTCCATGTGATGCTGCCTTTGGTGACGGCCACGTATAGGCTTTTCCAGACGCGTCGCGAAAGTGAGAAATAACCATTTGCTCCGGCACTGGATGGGTATTTCGGGCTAGATTGAATACAACCTCAACGATTGTATATATTCCTAATATCACCCTTGAGGCAAACGGGTCTTGGACTATCAAGTCCCGGAGAACACTGGCTTGCGATTCTGATAGTGAATCGGACCCTCTGTTGGGGTCTTGATTGTTTACGTAGTCAACCCCCACCTCGCTTAACCGAAATGGACCTCTCTCTTCTCGGCAAACCAGCTTCAACTCCTCAGCGAGACGTAGATAGCTGCCAACTGTGCTCTGAGCAAGCCCAACGTCCCTCTGAACGTCTCCCAATGTTCCCTCTCTAATAGCTAGCGAATAAAGGATTGGATTAAGCAGATGAAGTGACCAGACCCCGTGATCGGGAGGTTGGAGACTGAAGAAAGCTGAGATTTGATGAAATCGTGAGAAGAACATCTCTAGAACTTGGCTAGGGTCATACTCAATCGCGTTGATTCCGTTCTGTCTACAAGAGTCGATTTGTTTAGGAAGAAAACGGGAACAAAGAAGATAGGGAGTGATTTCTCCTGATATGAGGCGCTCTTCTACCTGCAACTGCTGGAGTTGCTCCAAATAGTTTCGAGTTTGATCTAAAAACTCTTGCCTAAAGGGGCCCACTTTCAACTCCACAAGTATGAGATGTGAGCCGTGGGTGAACAGAAGGTCCAAGCGGTCTCCCGAAGGCAGTATCTTCTGGCGACTTATCAGCACTAACTCTTCCGTTACCCCTATCAGATCTGCGCAGATATCAGGATAGGTGGCAAGAACCTCCTCAATTTGGGATTCTCGGACGCTCATCGTCTATCGCCTTATTTGTTTTCTGCCGTTGAGAACATGATTAATAGGTTTAGACAGTTCCTCAGTATCGTGGCCTACGCCATCGGAGTCAGTGTTGTCACAGATAACACAAACCCATCGACCATGCGGGAACTTTCTATTCATGTCCACCTTCGTTTGGTAATTGTTAAACTCAGGCACCCTGTCGGCGAACAGGCCACCTCCACGCTTTACGTCTCGTCCGCAGACACAGCAAATCTCAGAGTATTTCACCTGTTTCATCGCGCGATGGACTCCGTTGCACGAATAGAATTGCCCAGAATCTTAACTAATAGAAACATTTATCGATATTAGCCCTCAACCGGGCCGTATCCGGGGGCGATGTAGTAGACGCCGCCGGACATGAGCTGGGCCAGCTCGCTCAGCGGCTCCAGGGAGACGGCGGGGCCTCCAAACCGGCCAGCGAACTTGTCCATTAGGCCGCGTTTGGGGCGGACCCATACCGGCCTGGGCTTGGCCTTGCCCAATTCAGCCGCAGTCTCCAGGGCATCGTCGAAATCGCCCAGCCTGTCGATAAGGCCCTTCTCGAGGGCAGTCTTCGCCGTGAACACTTCTCCGGTGGCTAATTCCCTGACCTCCTCCACTGGCATCTTGCGTCCCTCGCTGACAGACTCCACGAAGTTGTCGTAGACCTGGGAGATAAGGTCCTGGAACTTGGACTCCTCCTCCGATGTGGGGGGCCTCCAGAAACCCGTCATTCCCTTCAGCCTTCCGGCGCTGAATACGCTGACTCGCACACCCAGCCGTTCAAGCAGGTCCTGGACTACGGGGCGCATGTATATGACGCCTATGGAGCCGACCAGGGCCGACGGAAGGGCCAGGATGACGTTGGCGGCGCTGGCCAGGTAGTAGGCCCCGGACGCTCCTGTGCCTCTTATGTAGGCCACCACCGGTTTGTCCTGGGCGGTGCGCCTCAGGCTGCGGTACAGCACTTCCGACGCGGGAGCTGCGCCTCCAGGAGAGTCGATGTCGACCACCACAGCCTTGAACCGGCTGTCCCGCCTCACCCGGTCTATAAGCTGCGTCTGGGCCTGGACTTTGGAGCCTCCGCCAATGACTCCAAAGATTTCTATTACGCCTATGCTCGATCGCGACAGAAGTTTTAACCGCATGCCAGAGCTCCTAAACTACCGAACGTCCTAAAGCCTCCAGATTGTCCCGGTCTGATGGACCAGGTCCACCGTGTATATGGCGTCATAGGACCAGCCGACCCGTTTCATCCAGTCCTCGAAATGGGACTGCTGGACTGCCTCGCACTCGGTGAACACCTTTCCCCGGTCCAGATCACAATAGACCTTGAGAATGGTGGCTCCTCCGCCGGGTTTCCATCCCCTGGGGACGGAAAAGACCTGGCGAAACTCTTGTTCAGTCAGGCCTGGAACGCTTTGAATCGCCATGTACCGGGTCATGCTGGCTCCTCTTTTTCTTGCGGCTCCTGAGGGACTTCACTGGCGTCGTCCTGTTCCACGATGGCGTCTTCCTGGAGGTAGGGGACTTCGGGTGGGACAAAGGGATAGGGCAGGGGCGGTCCTGACCTCAGAGGAAGGGCCACACAAGCCGTGGCGGGCATGGTCTCAGTCCCGCCGTAGACCCGGATGCCGCACTCCACGTCCACGAGCCCCATGTCTTCTAGAGCACGTGTGCGGACCACCCTGCCCCAGAGCACAATGACCTCTCCAGGAGAGATGAGAGCTTTGTGCTGGAGGTCCAATTTCCAAAGCCAGCCGCCGGGAAGGGCCCAGTCCTTGAGGAGCCTGCACATGGCGTTGACCTTCCACGAATCTGGAACCACGACTCCGGGCAGCCCGAGACGGTTCACCGCCGCGTCCAGGTCGAAATATGCCGAGTCCCAGTCCTCCAGGACGGAGGTCCAGCGCACCAATTGGGCTGGAGTCAGCCGAAGGATGTATCGGGGAAGCTCCAGGCCCACCTCCACGTCTTCAAAGTAGACCTGGGGCTTTTCCCTCAGCGACTCCTCAGACGGCCTTTCGTCCAGAGCCGGCAACACGCCTGCTGGAAGCTGCATTAGCTCGTCCAGACTGTATGCGACCTGGACGAGGTCCTGTCCTTCGCCTAGCGCCGGACCAGTTGGCTCGTTATCTTGCATAGGAGTCTGTCATCCTGATTGCGGTAGGTTGATTCAACAGTGACCAGCAGGGGCGGAGTAGAGGACTCATCCGTTTGGTTAGTTCTCTCGGTGATGGACGTATAGCAGTGGCGTACGAGAACCTGGTCTCCTATGGAGGGGTAACTGTACGCCTCTATACCCATGCCGGTACGGGCAACTCGTCTAAGACTGGTAGGCAGTGGCGGGAGACCCTCAAAGGTTGGCGCAGAGCCGGCTTCTGCAGCATCGGAGGTTAAACCGTCCGGGGCCAGATTGTCACGATTTCCTGGGCGTCTGCGCCCTTCCAGGCAGGTGGCGATGAGAGGGGGTGTGGAGAGGCCCTTTTGAGGCGTGGATTCGGCGAACTCCACGTCCCAGTATCTTGGGTCCGGGTCCATCAAAGCCTGGCTGAAACGCCTTAGCAAGTCAGCGTCAACGGTCCCCCAACATTGAATGTCAGAGCTGGATACGCCAATCATGGCCGACAATTCAGGGCTTAACACAGACTCCGCTCAAGTGTCGAAACGCTGGTCTTCCAAGTCTAGCTTAACTTGCTGTCCTGTTAAGTCAAGGGCCGATAGGCACATTGGACAACGGTACCTATTGAGTCTATTCGCTGCATAGGTATAATAGCGTCGTCGGGGTGTAGCGCAGCGGCTAGCGCGCCACGTTCGGGACGTGGAGGCCGGTGGTTCGAATCCACTCACCCCGACCAATTTTCTGCAACAGGGACGGTGTCCCACCACCGTCGGATTTCTTTCTTGCTGAATCGTTTATCGTTTCCCAACCTCCAATATGACCTCACCACTCTCCGGGGGGACATCCTTGGGGGGATAACGGCGGCCGTGGTGAGCCTGCCGGTGGCGTTGGCATTCGGGTTGGCCGCAGGTCTGGACCCGGCTGCGGGAATATACGGCGCTATCGCAGTAGGTTTCTTCGCCGCCGTGTTCGGAGGCACCCGGTCTCTCATTTCCGGCCCGACAGGATCGATGACCGTGGCCATGGCGGTTATCGTCGCCAGCCATGCCGACAACATTGCCGAGGCGTTCACGATAGTCATCATGGCCGGCCTGATCCAGATTCTGCTCGGCCTGCTGCAGATTGGCCGTTACGTGACGTACACCCCTTACTCGGTCATATCGGGGTTCATGTCCGGTGTCGGGGTCATAATCATACTGGTGCAAACGTTGCCTTTCCTGGGGGCGGAAGTTGCAGCAGGCGGGCCCATAGGGACACTCCGAAACTTCACGGACGTCATTGAACATTTTGAGGGCAGCGCCCTCGGCATTGCAGCAGCCACCCTTGGGGTGGCCATGCTCTGGCCCAGGAAATTCGACCAGTATCTTCCCTCAACTCTGGTTGCTTTGGGAATCGGGTCGCTCATGGGCGTTCTCTGGCTAACCGACGCTCCGGTCATAGGCGCCATACCCACGGCCCTGCCGACGTTCCAGTTGCCGGAAATTTCCCCCGGCGTTGTGGTGCGCTCCATAGAGCCGGCTCTGGTCATCGCGCTGGTGGGTTCCGTGGACACGCTGCTCACGGCCCTGGTAGGGGACTCCATGACCCGCACACGACACAATCCCAGCCGCGAATTGCTGGCCCAGGGAATAGGCAACGTGTTTACGGGGTTCATCCGGGGCCTGCCGGGGTCTGGAGCCACTCCGAGCACGGTGGCCAACATTCGGGCAGGAGGATGGACCTTTGTATCAGGAGTGGTTTCCGTTGCCATCCTCTTGATTTTGGTCATGGTTCTCGGGGACTACGTTGCGTCGATACCCAACGCCGTACTGGCGGGCATTCTGGTGAAGGTTGCCATAGACACCATAGACTGGCGTTTCGTCACTCGAATGCACCGCGTGCAACGCGAACATCTTGTTGTAATGTTGCTTACTCTAGGCCTTACAGTATTCCTGGACCTGGTCGCCGCTGTAGCCGTTGGAATGATTGCCGCCGCGGTCACCAGCGCCCGCCAATTCGAACGACTTGAGATGGACAGCGTCATCTCTGTGCCCCTGTTGGATCAAAGTTTCTTCGGCTCTGCAGAGGGATCTGAAGAAGGAGACGAGGATATCGACGAGTTTTCCGCCAGGGTCGGCTTGGTGGCGCTCAAGGGCAGCTTCACCGTCGCATCCTCCAGCAAATTAATTGACACCATCGGGGGAGACATACGCGACCATGAGGTTGTGATACTGGACTTTTCAGACACAGTCTACGTGGACGACAGCGCCGCCCTAGTGGTGGAGCAGCTCATCGAAACCGCGATATTGCAGGACACCCACTGCATAGTGATGGGCCTCTCGGGACTGCCCGCCAACAATCTACGGGCGCTTGACGTGTTGAAACGTGTTCCGAGGGACCAGATAGTAGAGACCTGGGACGAGGCCAGGGAGACGGCGGCAACCCTCCTGGCGACTTAGGGCGGCCGGACCCGGCTTTTGTCGGCGGAACGAAGCGAGGGTTTGCTAATCGGTTGTTCACGTGTTAGGGAAACCCTATAATTCACCTTTCGCCGAGTCCTCCTATGCTGTCTAAACTCAACTACAACTTTGCAACTTTCCGTGGCGATCTCTTCGGGGGAGTAACCGCGGCAGTCGTGGGGCTGCCAGTGTCTCTGGGATTCGGTGTGGCGTCGGGTCTGGGGCCTCTCGCTGGTCTATACGGGGCCATCGCAGCGGGCTTTTTTGCGGCGGTGTTCGGAGGCACACGGTCCCAGATAACCGGTCCCACCGGCCCCATGTCCGTGGCTGTGGCCGTTATAGTCACCAGCTACGTAGATGACCCGGCCCAAGACCTGCCCAAGGTTTTCACCATAATCATTATGGCGGGGCTGTTGCAAATTCTTCTGGGCGCAATGAGGATCGGACGATTCGTGGCCTTCACACCATACTCGGTGATATCCGGGTTCATGTCGGGCATCGGAATAATCATCATCCTGGTGCAGACCCTGCCCTTCCTGGGCTCTCCCGTTGCCACTGGCGGGCCTTTGGCCGCAGTGCGCGAATGGCCGGACGTGTTCAGTAACGTGAATGTCGGCGCTTTGATCATCGCCGCCGTAACCCTGCTTGTAGGCGTGGCGTGGCCGAGTCAGTTAAGGAGATATTTGCCGCCTGCCCTGGCGGCGTTGGTGGTGGGAACGCTGATAGGCGTCTTATGGCTGACTGATACTCCGGTAATTGGCGACGTGCCCACGGGCCTGCCTACCTTCGAGATGCCGGACCTTTCGGGCAGCCTTCTTGTGGAGGCCGTACAGCCCGCCGTGACCATAGCGCTCCTGGGCGCTATCGACAGCCTGCTCACATCGCTGATAGCCGATTCGATAACCCGCACTCGACACAACGCGAACCGGGAGTTGGTGGGCCAGGGAATCGGCACCGTGGTGACAGGGCTCATCCAGGGGCTGCCCGGGGCCGGGGCCACGATGGGAACTGTGGTGAACATACGCGCCGGGGGCCGAACTCCTGTGTCAGGGGTAATCCGGGCTGGAATCCTGCTGGCGCTGGTGCTGGGCCTGGGGCAGTATGTCGAGTCGATTCCCCACGCCGTCCTCGCGGGCATCCTGATCAAAGTCGGCTGGGACATCATCGACTGGCGGTTCATCATGCGCATACACCGGGTCCAGCCGGAACACCTGCTGGTGATGGTCATCACATTGGGACTGACGGTGTTTCTGGACTTGGTCACCGCTGTGGTAATCGGGCTTATCGCTGCGGGCATGGCTAGCTCACGGCAGTTCGAGCGCCTGGAGTTGGACGCCGTAGTCTCTGTGCCCCTCCTGGACCGGACTTTTCTTGGGGCGGGAGACAGCGATGATGAAGTGGACGATTTCTCCGCACGGGTCGGCCTCGTGGCTCTCAGGGGCAGCTTCACCGTGGCCTCTTCCAACAAGCTGATAAACACCATCGGAGCCGACATCCAGGACCACGATGTGGTGATTCTCGACTTCTCCGACACGGTTTACATGGACGACAGCGCCGCCCTGGTTGTGGAGCAGCTGATAGACACGGCCAAAGACCAGGACACCGAGTGCATCATCATGGGTCTCGGAGGCATGCCCGCCGTTACCCTTAAAGCCCTGGACGCCCTGAAAAACGTTCCTGAGGAACGTATGGTCGAGACTCGCGACGAAGCCAGGGAACTCGCCATGGGAATACTCGAAGAGAACAATTCATCGGAGGTCTAAAAGGCATGGAATTCAACATAGCCGTGTTGCCCGGAGACGGCATAGGCCCGGAGGTCATAACAGAGGGCGTCAAGATTCTGGACGCCGTCGGAAAGAGATTCGGCCACAGTTTTCGATACACCTACGACGACGTGGGCGGCATTGCCATAGACAAGCACGGGACGGCCCTGAAACCTGAGACTGTCGAAATGGTCCAGGGTTCCGACGCCCTTCTATTCGGAGCGGTGGGAGGACCCAAGTGGGACGACCCAACGGCCCCGGTTAGGCCCGAGGACGGGCTGCTGGCCATAAGGAAAGGGCTGGGGGTGTTCGCCAACATTCGCCCGGTCAAGGTCTTTCCGGACCTGGTGGACTCCAGCGTGTTGAAACCCTCTGTTCTGGAAGGCGTGGACATCATTCTGATTCGCGAGCTCACCGGCGGAGTCTATTACGGTCTGCCCAGAGGCCGACGAGAGACTCGCAAAGGTTGGACGGCTGTCGACACCATGCGTTACACGCAGGCCGAAATCGAGCGTGTGTTGAGGGTGGGGTTTGAGCTGGCCCAGAGAAGAAGCAAGAAGCTGGCGTCGGTGGATAAAGCCAACGTACTGGAGACGTCCAGGCTCTGGAGGCGTCTGGCCACGGAAATGTCCGAGGAATACCCGGACGTTGAGCTTGAACACGTCCTAGTAGACACCTGCGCAATGCAATTGATCCAACGTCCTTCCAGGTTCGACGTCATCGTCACGGAGAACACCTTTGGCGACATACTGACCGATGAAGCCGCCGTGCTTGCGGCCTCAATGGGGCTTCTCTCCTCGGCCAGCCTGGCGGGCGTCCCCGTGGAAGGTCGACGGACCATGGGCATGTACGAGCCGATACACGGCACAGCTCCCGACATCGCAGGAAAAGGCATGGCCAACCCCATCGCCACAGTCCTGAGCGTGGCCCTGATGATGCGTTACTCCCTCGGGTTGACAGAAGAGGCGGCGGCGGTGGAGCGGGCCGTGGAGCAGGTCTTGGCGTCAGGACTGAGAACACCGGACGTGGCCGGCGCCGGCGGAGGCGGCAAGCAGGTGGGTACGTCGGAAATGGGCGACGCGCTGGCTGCGGCCATCTAAAGCCTGCCTGCTGAACGGAATAGCGGGACTCCCGTAGCCGCCGAGGCATGGATTGATGTGATGCTAAGTCGGCAATCGCGGCTGGGTGCGGAAAGCCGCTTGCCCATAGTAGTTGCTGGGCAGAATGGGTTGCCATATACACGGTAATCGTGTACACTGCATTAGTGCGATATTGCTAATGGAGCTTCGAAATGAAGAACATAACCCTCAGCGCCGACGAGGACTTGATAGAGGCGGCCAGACAACGAGCCGCGGCGGAGCGAACGACCTTGAACGCTCAATTCCGTCTATGGCTCGAGGACTATGTCGGCCGTCAGCGGCAGGCGGAAAAAGCCATGCGAGTCATTCGGGAATTGCAAGGGGAATTTTACACAGGGGGGCGCAAGTTCACTCGGGACGAGATGAATGAGCGTTGAAAATTTCCTGGACACGAACGTATTCATCTACCTGTTGGATGAAACCGACGCCCAAAAACGTCAACGCGCGGAGGATCTGGTCCAGAGCAGCTTGGAAGACGGGAGCGGATGCATCAGCTTCCAGGTGGTCCAGGAGACAATCAACATTGCCGTCCGGAAGATCGGGGTCACACACGAAAGAGCGCGACTCTTGTTGGAAAATGTTTTGAACCCGCTGTGGCGTGTGAACCCAACGCCCTGGCTCTACCACAGCGGGCTCGGTGTGCAAGCCCGATACGGGTTCAGCTTCTACGACTCCCTCATCGTTGCAGCGGCTCTGGAGGCAGGCTGCACAAGGCTCTACACCGAGGACTTACAACACGGCCAGCAGATAGAACGGCTGACTATATTGAACCCATTCCTGACGCACATACCTCAAACGCCTGAGGAGACTTCCAAGTAGGAAGGAGGGGCGGCCGCCCTGCCCCGTTCATCCTGAGCGCAGCGCAGCGGAGTCGAAGGATTACACACCCATCCGGGGACATCGGTTACACCGAACAAGATAGGGGACTGCCTGGGAACCGTTTTCGCTGTTGCCGTTGTCGTTTCGACCAATGAGCTAGTCTCCCCTCGTCCCTGGCAATCACAGCTTCTTTTTTTGCCCTTGACCAGCCTTTGATTCTCCTCTCGCTCTCCAAGGCTTCGGCTCTGGTTGGGAACTCTTCCGAAAACACCAATTGCACTGGCTGGCGCGTCTGGGTGTATCCTGGAAGACGACCCGATTCATGACTGGCCAGACGCGCCTCCAAGTTTTCGGTATGGCCTGTATAGTAGGAGCCGTCGGAACAACGAAGTATATATACGAAAAAGCTCACGACGCCATTCTAGCTAAGGGCGGGAGAGCAGTTCTACAAGCCGATGTCAGCGCTGCCCTTCGACTTCGCTGCGCTTCGCTCAGGGTGAACGGAGGGGGAGACCTCCGCTTAAGAAGGAGAGGGCGGCCGCCTGTTGCCCAAAACGTCCGGGGCCGCTAGACCACCTCGATGGGTTCCTCGGACACCTCGCCGTCAACGATGCGAAACGCTCTCAGGTGGGGGTTGGCCTTGTCCATGAGCGACACAATTACGTAGTAGGCCTCAGGCCAGGCGGCCAGACGGATGTCGGTGGCCGAGGGATACGCTTCAGAATGTGTGTGGGAATGGTAGACAGCGCGGTGTTCCCAGTCGTTGGACTCCATCTCCCGCCAAACGTTGATAAGCTCTTTTGAATCCCAGCTGAATCGATACGGGCTGTTTTCCACGTTGGTCATTCGGAAGAGCTTGGAGAACGTCCCGTCGGAGCCGGCCAGAACGCCGCAGCATTCGATGGTGTCGTCCTCCAGAGCGTGTTTGATGATCTCGTCCTGGAAATGCTTGTCCAACCGGAGCAAAGCAACCCCCGATGCTAAGTTTCCACCGCCCGGAAGACGGGCCGTGCGCCATCAAGGATAACACAGACGAGGCAGAATCAATCCAACCATTCCCCGAAGGGGTATAATCATTATAGCAATGACCTCCGTTAAACGACTGCTTGTTGTCCTTGGCGCCTGCCTAGCTCTGTTGGGGTGGGCCGGCTCCGTGTTGGCCGCGGGTGAGACCGTTCACGTGCATTCCAACGAATACGATGTGCAGTTTCCCAAGCAGGTCGTGCTGCACCTGGACGTGGAGGCCGAGGCGGACATCGAGGAGATACGGCTCTATCACAGGGCCGCTCCCTCGGGCTACTGGCGTTACACCTACGTGGACGTTGACCCCTCCGGCAGGGTTGTGGCCGAGACCACTCTCGACACACATGGGTCCGCCTACCTGCCGCCCGGCGTCGAACTGGAGTATTACTACTCCATTATAGATTCGGAGGGAAATGAAACCGTCACCGACAGGAAATCGGTGGTCTACCTGGACTCCGGCTACGACTGGAAGACCAGCATGGCGGGCCCTCTGGAGATATATTGGCACGACCTCAGCGGGTCGCAGGTGGACCGGGTGGCGCAGGACGTGGAAGAGGCTCTGACGCGTGTATCGGACTTGCTGGGAATAGAGCCTGGCAGTCCCATGAGGGGCGTGATATACAACTCCCGCTCCGAGGCGGCCAGAGCATTTCCGTTCCAGAGTCAGGCCACCAGCGACGGCGTTTTCGCAGGCTACGCCTTCCCCAGCATGGGTGTGTTTACGGGCTTGGGACTGGACCTGCGCCTGATCGTCCACGAAGCCGCCCATCTTCTTCTTGACCAGGCGGTGTCGCGGCCCGGAGTCCGGATTTCGGCCTGGTTGAACGAGGGATTCGCGAGCTACATGGAACCCGGGGCCAAGAATTTCCGGCGGGTGGAGTCGGACCCGTTCCGCATTCCACTGAGGCACATGGGGACCCTGACTGGACGCGTATCCGACATCGGTTACTTCTATAGCAAGTCTGAAAGCGTAATGGGCTACTTGCTGGAGACCTACGGAGACGAGCGGTTCCGGGAGTTTCTGGAGAAGCTGAACCTCTACAAGACACAGGAACCAGCCCTGAACGAAGTCTACGGCTTTGGTGTGGACGGCCTGGAAAAACAGTGGGCGGCCAGCTTCGGCGCAGCCCAGGTCCGGTCTTCGGTAGACGAGGCTGGCGAGGCTGAGCCTCCTCAGGCGCCGCTAAGTGAAGAGGACAACTCAAACCTGGGAACCATGACAAATGACACGGGCTCCCGTCCGGTGTCTCCCCAGGAACAGAATAACGCCAACAGAGGCTCTTCTTTCAACCTGGGCGCCTTGAGCACGATAATCATAGGCGTGCTGGTCCTGGGACTGGCCGGCATAATGGGCGCCCGATACGTCATGCGCAAACTCGGCGCATGGGGGGATGACAGGGATGAGCTGGACCGGCTCACCGACGATGAATGGCGGGAGAGGCCATAGGCCGTACGCCCGTCCTCCAAAACTTCTCAAACAATCAGCCCATTTCTCTTGGATGCCGGAACCTTCAGGCGCCAGAATAGACGCTCGACCGTTTTTCGAGTCGCGGAAGATTCAGCTTATACTTGCCGGGAGGTAAAAATGTCCTTTGGTCAATTCCTTCTAGAGGAGGGGATTGAGGTGGAGGTGGAGGGCAAACTAGAAGAAGTTCTAACAATCGTAGACAGGGAAGTTCCCAACTTTTCATATGATAGATACAGCTATGCCATCGACTTCGCAAAGGCAAGTGTGGGCTTCGAGCAAGACCCCAGCTGGAAATTCCTCGTCAAACCCTACGACAGTCAAGAAAACCAGCTTATTGAAGCGCCGATATGCGTGGTAGAGGTGGACGGGTCGGGGCCTAACGGATGCGTAATCAAGATTCCGTCCCGCCACGAATTCAGTGATGAGGCCGGGAAGGAGTTCGACCGAGAGGGCGAATACTTCAGCAGCTTCATATTCCAGTTCTTGAACACACTTCAAGACGCCAAGCTGATCACCCTGCCAGGCCACCTGCCCGTAGCTTAACGGGTTGCTGTCGCGACGGGTCGCTGAACAGGCCACTTAGCAGGGCCCTCGCCCTGTAGGTTGCCTTGTGGGAGACGCCTTGCCGGGGTATCATATCCGCCAGCGAGGTGTGAGGTATGGCGGACGGACTCCGGAAAGTTCTGGTCATCGGCTCTGGCCCCATAGTAATCGGTCAGGCCGCCGAATTTGATTACGCTGGCACCCAGGCTTGCAAGTCCCTCAAGGAAGAGGGAGTCACCACTGTTCTGGTCAACTCAAACCCGGCCACGATCATGACCGACCAGGGCATTGCCGACAGGATTTACATCGAGCCCCTCACTGTAGACGTGATGGACCGGGTGCTAGACAGGGAGCGTCCTGACGGCATCCTTCCCACTTTGGGCGGTCAAACAGGCCTCAACCTGGCCGTGGACATAGCCGACGCCGGGCTTCTGGAGAAGTACGACGTGCGGCTGTTGGGTACACCGCTGGAAACTATCAAGAAGGCTGAAGACCGGGAACTGTTTCGGTCCATGCTCATCGAGATAGGAGAGCATCAACCCCCAAGCCTCACCGTATCGTCGATGGATGAGGCGCGCAAGGCTGCGGAGACTATGGGGCTACCCCTGGTCGTGCGTCCCGCATATACCCTGGGAGGCACCGGCGGCGGGATGGTCCGAACCCCGGAGGACTTGGAAACCATAGTGGCCGGAGGGCTGGCGGCCAGCCCCATCAGCCAGGCTCTGCTTGAGCGTTCCCTGGAAGGGTGGAAGGAAATCGAGTACGAGGTGATGCGGGACGGCGGCGACAACTGCATCACCATATGCAACATGGAGAACATGGACCCCATGGGGGTCCACACCGGAGACAGCATCGTCGTCGCCCCCAGCCAGACGCTGACCGACAAAGACTACCAGATGCTCAGGTCAGCCAGCCTGAAGATTATCCGGGCCCTTGGCATTGAGGGGGGATGCAACGTCCAGTTTGCCCTGCCTCCCCATCCCACCATAGCGGAGAAGTTGGGATACGACTGGGAACCCGACGCCCCCTATTACGTTATCGAAGTGAACCCCAGGGTAAGCCGCAGTTCCGCTCTGGCCTCGAAGGCCACAGGCTACCCCATCGCTCGGGTCGCGGCCAAGATTGCGGTGGGCAAACGCCTGGACGACATACCCAACGCCGTAACCCAGAAGACTTCCGCCGCGTTTGAGCCGGCCCTGGACTACTGCGTCGTGAAGATACCCCGCTGGCCTTTCGATAAGTTTCCTGCTGGAGACCGATCAATCACCACCCAGATGAAGGCCACCGGAGAGGTCATGGCGATAGACCGCAGCTTCCCTGCGGCGCTCCAGAAGGCCGTGCGGTCCCTGGAGATAGGCGGACGATCCCTGCTGTGGGAGGCCCCAGAGTGGAGGCAGAGCAACCCTCCGGGCGAGGACCTTTACAAGCCCAACGACCAGCGTCTGTGGGCGCTGATGTACGCCATCCGGTCGGGCATGTCCGTGGATGAGTTGGCCCAGACGGCGCTGATAGAGCCGTGGTTCATCAGCTCCATGCAGCGCATTGTCGACATGGAACGGAGGCTGCTTGGCGAGGACCTGACGCCCGACCTTCTGCTGCAGGCCAAGCGCCTCGGCTTCTCCGACGAGCAAATCGGCGCCCTGTCTGACACTCTGCCTGAACGTGTCAGGGAGACACGCCGCTCCTGGGACATCCGGCCCGTCTACAAGATGGTGGACACGTGCGCCGCCGAGTTCGAGGCGGTGACCCCGTACTATTACAGCGCCTACGACCAGGAAAACGAGGCTCCTCCTTTGGAGGGCCCAAAGGCCTTGGTGGTGGGAAGCGGGCCTATACGCATCGGACAGGGGATCGAGTTCGACTATTGCAGTGTGCATGCTGCCTGGGCTCTTCATGATGAGGGCGTGGGAAGCATTATGGTCAACTCTAACCCGGAAACCGTGTCCACTGATTTCGACACAAGCCAACGCCTATACTTCGAACCGCTGGATGAAGAAAGCGTACGAGACGTCATCGAAAACGAGACGGGCGATGGGCTGCCAACTCCTGCGGTAGTCCAGTTCGGAGGCCAGACCGCCATCAACCTTTCCCAGACGCTGGACAGGGCGGGGCTGCCTTTGCTGGGTTCAGCCGCGGAAGCTATAGACATAGCCTCCGACCGGCACAAGTTCGATGACTTCCTGGGGAGGTTGGGCATTCCCCAGCCTCCAGGAGCCGCAGTGGCATCAGTGGATGAAGCCATCAGTGTGGCTAGAGACATTGGATTCCCCATCGTAGTGAGGCCCAGCTACGTCCTCGGCGGCAGGGCCATGGAGATCGTGCAAACGCCTGACGAACTTCGCCGCTATCTGGCCGCCGCGACCGAGGTGGGCCAAGGCAGGCCCGTCCTCATAGACAGCTACCTGGAAGGCAAGGAGTGCGAGGTTGACGCCATCTGCGACGGAGAGCGGGTGCTGATCCCGGGAATAATGGAGCACATAGAGAGGGCTGGAGTCCACAGCGGAGACTCCATGGCCATATATCCTGGGTTGTACCTCTCCACGGAAGAGGTGGACACCATCGTGGACTACACCACCCGCATGGGCCTGGCGATGGGCATCAAGGGATTGATGAACGTCCAGTTTGTAATAGTTGGCGCCCCGGCATACAGGAGCCCCATGTCGCTGCCCGAGGACATGGAGGGCACTTCCGTCTACGTATTGGAGGTGAACCCCAGGGCTAGCCGCACCGTTCCATTCATATCCAAGGTTACCGGAGTGCCGGTAGTCAGCCTTGCCACGCGGGTGATGCTGGGGAAAAAACTGAAGGACTTGGGCTACGAAGGCGGACTCTGGAAGAAGCAGGACGTGGTGGGCATCAAGGCCCCTGTCTTCTCCATGTCCAAGCTCACCGGAGTGGACTGGCATCTGGGCCCGGAGATGAAGTCCACTGGCGAAGTCATGGGCATAGACCATGAGTTTCGACCCGCCCTGGCCAAGGCGCTGGCCGCTTCCGACCTTACGTTGAAGCAGAGCGGCGCTGTTCTGCTGAGCATCGCCGATAAAGACAAGGCTGAGTCCGCCGTTCTGGTCGAAGAGCTTCAAAAGGCTGGTTTTACTCTATACGCCACCGAGGGCACAGCGGCCATGGTCAAAAACATGGGGGCGCCGGTGACGATGATTACCAAGAAGCTGTCCGAGGGGCGCCCCAATGTCGTGGACGTGATAAACCAGGGACTAGTGGACGGTGTGATAAACACGGTGTCGGAGACGGCTTCAGCCATCCGAGACGGGTTCTACATTCGCCGGGCGGCTGTGGAAAAGCGAATTCCCTGCTACACGTCTTTGGACACAGCCCGGGCGGCTGTGGAAAGCCTGTTGATGGGCTCTGGCTCCTACAGGGTCAAGACTACGGCTGAGTACCTCGCCGGGAGCTGAACTCCGCGCCTGAACTGCGCACGTACCTAGTCCCCGTGGTCGGTGTGTTCTTCCCCGGCGGGAGCTGGGGCAGCCGGCTCCAGGCTCCGGTCCTCTCGCCTTTCTGGCTGAGCCTCGGGAGGGCCGCCAATGGCGAACTCATCGGGATGACGCGACATGACGAGATGCGACTCGTGTTCGTCATCCTCCTCCGACTCGGGCCTCAAGGCGGGGATACGTATGTCCTGAGCAGGCTTCCTGACCTGCGACCTGCGCCGGTTCCGACCAACCCTTGACGTGAGCTTCTTCATCTCCTGCTCGACCAGTTGGAAGTCCTTCTTGGGCAGCAAGTGCAGGTTCGTCTGAGCAAAAGCGATGTACCAGGATTCCGGAGTCCACTTCCGGACGTAGTCCAATCGCGGAGCCAGCTGGTTCGCGTCGATATATTCGTCCTTTTGCAGGACGACCTCCGGCTCTATGGCTACTTTATAGGCCCACTTGCTCAGACCGTCTTTCTGCCAGGGCGGGGACGAATCTTCGGTATACCTGGATGTGGCCCGTGCCGTGGCTCCGAAGAATCTCTCGCGGCCCACGTAGTACAGGATGCAGTCGCCGGGTTCGATGCGCTGCGCCTTCCGGTGGTGGTTGGCCTTGATTCCCTGCACCTTGAAGCCTTGACTCCGCATGATTTCGAAGTTTTCCGGGGTTGTCACTATCATCCAGTAATTTCTTGGCATGGCCCTCTCCGCTGGTAGTGCGGTCTATTCATTCTAGCATACCGAGGGAACGCTCCCATCAGAACCTCAGACGACGCTAATCAGGTTATAGGTATATTTGAACAGCTTGAAGGCTTCTTTTACGAAGGTGAACGGCCCCACGGGTTTGCCGGGGGTTACGTGGGAAAAGAAGGAAAACTCAGTCCGGTGAAGATTGACCTGACCTTCCACGGCGTCCCCAAGGCGGCGGGATTCCTCAGACGGCACAGCATCGTCTTCCCGGTCGTGGGCTATCAGCAACTTTGCTTGAAGCCCGTCCACGGCGGCGCTGGGCGAAATGAGTTCCAGGTCCCGGAGCAAGCCGGAGGGAAGAAGGGCAATCTGCGCCTGAGCTTCTTCGACGCTCAACCGTTCGGCGTCGTTGGACTCGGTGGCTGACTGCAGCAGCGCGTAGGCCGCCTGCGCTTCATCAGACAAGTCCTCTGGCGGAGACGCTTCCGACTCATGCCGGACAAAGATTCGGTGGAGCGATTCTCGTTCGTCTGGGTCGGGAAGCCCTTCGATGATTTGGTTCACGAACACCCGATCGGTCGCCGAGCGGGGGTCCCATGTATCCACTTCACCGTCGTAGAAGCTGCGGTTAGCGGCGATTTGGGCCAGAAGGTCTCCCACGTCATAGTAGCCGCCGAAAGCGCTGACGAAGTCCACATCTTCACTGATGCGAGGGTCGGACGCCGCCACTACCGCCAATGAGGCGCCCACGCAGAACCCTCCCAGCCCCACTCTTTCGCTGTCCACGTAGTCCTGCTCAGCCAGGAACTGGAAGGCGCGCACCAGGTTGTCGGGTTCCTTGGGGTCCACTCTGTCCTGCATCATGCTGGGCGACCATGGAATCATCACCGCGAACCCTGCCCTTGCCAGTCCTTCACCCAGGTTGACCACCCGGGAATCGTCCCTCGGAGCGGGGTTCACTCCCAGGAATACCACTACACCCGGTCTGGCGTCGTCTCCCGGAGTTCGGTATATGTCAGCTGTGCCCATTCCGGCCGCGAGCCGATAGGTCACCTCCTCCCGGACGGGATCGGAAGTAAACCATTCCTGGGGTTTGATTGGACTGGGCAGCGTTTGAATTACGAACAGGGTCGACGCCATGATATCCTGGCCTTGCGGAGCCAAGGCCAGGTAATTGGCGAATAGAAGCAACAACGCTCCAATGGTCAGAGCCGTTCGTTTTAGATAAAGCCTGATTCGTCGCCACATATTCGCGTTGCCGCACCTGCCGAGTATCCAATTTTAACACCCCGTGCCGACCGGCGCAGTTGCGGCGCCATTGAGCTATCGGAGTATGTGATGTATAAAGTACGGAACGGGCCTCGGAAACATCTTGGGATTGCGTTCCTGTCCGGGGCATCGTTACGGAGGCGAGATGTACGATTTTCACACCCACACCTTCCTCAGCGACGGAGTCTTGTCGCCGATTGAGCTAATCCGGCGCGCGGTCGCGCGCGGCTACAAAGGCATGGCCGTGACAGACCACGTCGGCCTGGGCAATCTGGAGTACGTACTGAACATACTCGTGACCGATTGCAAGATGGGGTCGTCCCGGTGGGACATTCTCGTGCTCCCTGGGGTCGAAATCACCCACGTGCCCAAAGACGACATTGATATGGTTGCCCGCGCGGCCAAGGAGATGGGCGCCAGAATAGTGGTGGTCCACGGCGAAACGCCCGTCGAACCAGTGGAACCCGGCACCAACAGAGCAGCTATAAGTTCCGACTCGGTGGATGTCCTTGCCCACCCGGGGCTGATCGAATTGGATGACGCCCGCCTGGCCGCCGAAAGGGGAGTTTACCTGGAGATCTCAGCTCGCAGGGGCCATAGCCTGGCCAACGGGCATGTGGTCAAGATTGCACAGGAGGTCGGGGCCATGACTGTGTTGGACTCCGACGCTCACAGCCCGGAGGACCTGTTTACCGACGAACTCAGGGAGAGGGTGGCTTTGGGCGCAGGTCTTTCCCAAGAGCAGGCCCACAACCTGCTTGTGAACAATCCTATCAGCTTGCTTAAGAAACTCGGAGTGAGCGTCGTATCGGGATAGCTTGAGTCGGCTAGGCAGCCTTGCCTATGCGGAACACCTTGGTGCCGCATAGTGGACAGGAGCCCTGGGTGGCTGGCCTGCCGTTCTTCAACGTAACCTGTTGTGGATTGCTGATCTCTCTTTTCGCCCTGCACTTGAAGCAGTATGCCTCCATCGCGCCCCTCCACAAGAATCCGCTTAGCTCTTAATCCACAACTATACTTAGCGAATGCCCTTTGTCAATACCGAAACGACGCCGATTACCGTTTCGTTTGTTATCTGGCATGTGTGGGTGCGAATATGGACGGCGAGTCGAGTTGGAACACTTTGTACGGCTTCCACTGGTTCTTGGGCTTGTCGTACACTACCACCGCCAGGAACCGACCGCTTGTGTCGTAGGCGCGGAACTTCTCCATGTATCCTGCGGTGGCCGCCATCTGAGGCGACGCGTTTATTGACTGGCCGTTCTTCAGAAACCTCTCGGCGGCCTTGTTTACTTCGACGCTCTTCATGTCCAATAGGACGAAGTCGACCGGCAACAAGTGTTTCGCCACTCCCTCTGAAGCGTCATCGTCAGATTCGAAGTCGGCCATTCTCACGCCGTCATCGGACGTGAATGGTCCTGCTTTCAGCCGTACAAGCCTGTCCAGATATGCGTAACAGCCCAGGCGTTCCCCCAAGTCGTGGGCCAGGGAACGCATGTAAGCTCCGCGGCCGCTCTCAACCTTGACTGTCACGATGGGAGGAACGAAGTCCAGGACTTCAGTGCGGTAAATCTCGACCTTCCTGGGTTCCCGCTCCACTTCCACCCCGGCCCTGGCCAACTCATAAAGGCGCTTCCCGTCCACTTTCAGAGCGCTGTACATCGGCGGAGCCTGGTCGATAAGGCCGTGAAACTCTTCCAACGATCTATGTACGTCGTCCAGGGTGATTTCGGAATAGTCGCCCTCGTGGGTTATCTCACCCTCGGCGTCGTAGGTCGCGGTGGCGGCGCCCAGCCGGACTTCCATCAGGTATTCTTTGGGCCCGTCCACAAGGAATTCCATTAGTCGGGTCGCCTGGCCCATACAGATGGGCAGGACCCCCTCTGCCAGCGGATCGAGGGTGCCGCCGTGCCCTACCCGTTTCCTCTGTCCCGTCAGCCTCTTGACCGTCCGGACCGCGTCCATGGAAGTAGGGCCTCTGTCCTTGTAGAGGTTCAAGAAGCCGTTGATTTGGTTCTTTTGCATCCGTCGAAAAGCCGTAGCGTTAGCCGGTTGGGTTAGCCTGGTCGATCAGTCCGTAGATGTGGCTGGCCTCGTCAAGGGACTCGTCCAGGACCAGCTCCAGCATGGGAATGTGCCTAAGCCTGAGCCGCCCCCGGAGCTCCCTGCGTATGAACCCCAGGGCCGACCGGATGCCGTTGAGCACGGTCTCTTTCTCGTCCTGCTGAGCAAAGACGGATACGTGCACACGGGCGTGGCTCAAGTCCACAGAGGTGTCCACGTAGGTCACACTGACGACCCCGCCCAGACGCGGGTCGTTCAAGTCTTTGGAGATCAGGTCACTGATTTCCTGGCGCAGCAATCCGTTGATGCGGTCGATGCGTCTGGTCATAAGCGGTCGTCCTCCCGTTGGATGGAGGTACAGGAGAAGGCAGGTCGAGACGTTTAGGCGCGTCCCTTTTCCATGCGATAGGTCTCCAGGACGTCGCCTTCCTCAAATTCGTTATAGTTGGCGATCCCTATGCCGCACTCGAAACCCGCATTCATCTCGTTTACTTCATCTTTGAAGTGGCGGAGGCTGGAGACAGTCGCTTCGAACACGTTCGCCCCCCTCCGCAACACGCGCACCATGGCGTTCCGGTTGATTCTCCCATCGGTGACCATGCAACCAGCGATGTTCTGGCCGCGTCTGCCGATGGAGAAGATGGCCCGGACTTCGGCGTGGCCGACTATTACTTCCCGCTGGGTGGCTTCCAGGATGCCTTGAAGCGCCTTTTCGATGTCCTCCACCAGGTGGTAGATGATGTCGTAATAGCGTATCTCGACTCCTTCCCGTTCTGCGAGGCGGTCTACGCCCTGCTGGGTGGTGGTCGAGAACCCTATCACGATGGCGTCGGAGGCGGCGGCCAGCAGAATGTCGCTGTCGGTGACCGAGCCGCTGCCGGCGTGGAGTATTCTGACCCGGGCCTTTTCATCGTTCAGCCTCTCAAGGGACGCCACAACCGCTTCCACACTTCCCTGCACGTCAGCCTTGATGACCAGGTTCAACTCCTTGGTCTCACCGGAGTCAATGCGGGTCTGGAGCTCTTCCAGGGTAAGCGCCCTCGCTGCGGACCTGCCGTCCTCCCTTTCCCGTTCGCGAGACTCGGCTAGACTCCGGGCGGTCCGCTCGTCCGGGACCGTCTCGAAGGGGTCTCCGGCTTCAGGCAATGAGCTGAATCCCATCAGCTCAACAGGAAACGCCGGAGGGGCTTCCGACACGCGCTTCCCCATGTCGTTGGACAGGGCGCGCACACGGCCATAGCAGGAGCCGGCCACAATGTAGTCTCCCACCCGGAGGGTCCCGCTTTGGACTAGCAGCGTGGCCAGCGGCCCTCGGTTGCGGTCCAGCTTGGCTTCCACTACAACGCCCGACGCATTCCTGTCCGGATCGGCTTTCAAGTCCGCGATTTCGGCTACGAGCAGCAGGTTTTCCAACAGCTCTTCAATGCCGTCTCCCTGAACAGCCGACATGGGAACCGATATGATGTCTCCGCCCCAATCCTCGAACACCAGTCCCTGCTCTCCAAGTTGCCGTTTGACCCTATCCGGGTCCGAGTCGGGCCGGTCCATCTTGTTGATGGCGACGATAATGGGCACCTCGGCCGCCTTGGCGTGGTCCAGGGCTTCGACGGTCTGGGGCATGACCCCATCGTCGGCGGCCACCACCAGGATTGCGATATCGGTGACGCTCGCTCCACGGGCCCTAATGGCGGTGAAGGCTTCATGGCCAGGCGTGTCCAGGAAGGTGATTTTCTGGCCGTTGTATTCCACCTGATATGCGCCGATGTGCTGGGTGATTTGCCCCACTTCTCCCAGGGCGACCCGGCTGCGGCGGATCGTGTCCAAAAGGGTGGTCTTGCCGTGGTCCACGTGTCCCAGTATGGTCACGACCGGCGGGCGATGGACCAGCTTGTCGGGGTCGACTGTTGCAACAGTTTCTGTGGCTGTAGAGCCGCTTTCGCCGGTTTCCTGTTCCGGTCTTGTGCGAACTCCAAAGGCGGACGCCACCAACGCGCCGATTTCGTAGTCGATGATCTGATTCATGGACGCCATGATGCCGTTCCGCATCAACTGCTTGATGGTGTCGATGGAGCTTATGCCCGTAAGTTCGGAAAGGCGTTTCACCGACAGAGTCGAGGGAAGCTCCACGACTCTTGGAGCGTTTCTGCGTTGGCGTGGCCTGCGCTCAGACGCAGGAGCGCCAGACTCGTCCGTAGCCGCTGTTCGTTGCTGGCTTTCAGTGGTCATATCTCTTGTCCAACCTCCCCAGCCGCCAGAGTTTGAATCTGTGCGAGCAGGCCTTTCCTATCAAGCAAGACTGCGTCCCGGCGAAATGCGCGCGCCAGACGATCTTTGGTGAGACCTTTGGCCCAGCATGCCGGACTATGGCAGAAATAGGCGCCTCTTCCAGGCTCCTTCCCGGTGGGGTCCAGCGCCACTTCCCCGCCGGCGCCGACCACTACTCGGATCAACTCCCTCTTGGGGAACTTGGAGCGGCAGGAAGAGCATGACCGTAGGGGTACATGCTTCCTGTGAGTCAAGGTCGCCTCTTTTGAGTTAGCCCTCCAGCTGTTGTCTGGCAGACCTGCCTCGGCCTCCGCTGCGACCTCCGCCTCCGCGTCCACGTTTGCCTTTGCGTCCCGATCTGCCTGCGCTGCGAACGTCTCCTATGATGTCCTCGGCGAAACGTATCTGGCCGGTGCCAGCCACGGTGGGCAGGACAGGAACCTTCCAGACGTCTTCGTCCTCGACCTCCTCTTCGTCCTCATCGTCTTCAGTCTGTTCTTCTTCCTCTTCCTCGAGGGCCAGGAGGGCGAGCTCCTCTTCGGGACTCAGCTTAGCCGTTTCATCAATGGCTGCGGGAGCGGCCATTCCTTCGACTTCCACGTCTTCGACCGCTGCCCCGTCAATCTCCAACACAGGCGCGGCTGCTTCGTCGACAGCCTCGTCAAGGGCCAAAGCCTGGGCCGCTTCCTCAACGATCTGCTCGGCTTCGGCCACAACGGCTTCAAGCTCTTCGGCCACAACCTCCACCTGTTCGGCTTTTGCAACGGCCGCCGTCTCTTCGATGGGAGCTTCCGCCTGCTTCTCCAAAGCTGCTGCTCTGG
>DAOUJI010000045.1:0-37023 GCA_034422875.1 Dehalococcoidia bacterium
GGTTTGTGCAGTTGGTGCAGGCCTACAACAACACCCCACGCAAATGCCTGGGTTACCGCACCCCGGCCGAAATCTTTTCAGACCAGGTGTTGCACTTGAAATGTGAATTCACCTTCCGGCCTTCGCCGGAACGACGGAGTGGGGAACCTACGCCTTCCCCCTCAAGGGGGAGGGTCTGGGTGGGGGTGATATGTGTCATTCTAACTAACACTGACTATGTACAAATCTTTCTGTCCCCCATCCCAACCTTCCCCCAAAGGGGGAAGGGGTACGTGTTCCAACTTGTGTCAACGGGCGTGGGATGACATCCTCACGCCTAAATCGCCGTGCGGCCGCCGTCCACAACCATCTCTGCGCCGGTGATGTATGAGGACTCATCGGTGGCCAGGAACAGCACCGGATAGGCCACTTCTTCCACCTGGCCGAGCCTGCCCAAAGGCACTGTCCTGACTCCCTCCGCGTCCTGCTGGGCTCGTATTTCAGGGTTGACGCTGATCATGGCGGGAAGCAGGCCCGGGTGCACCGAGTTGCAGCGTATGCCGTCCTTGCCATAACGGGCCGCGATGGCTTTGGTAAGCAACCGGATGCCCCCCTTGGAGGCGTTGTATCCGGGATGCCCCGTCCCTCCGGACGAGGCCGCAAGGCCCGCCGTGGAGGAGATGTTTATGATGGAGCCTCCGCCCGCTTCTATCATCTTGGGAACGGCGTACTTGCAGCCCAGGAACGCCCCCTTGGTGTTGACTTCCATGAGCCTGTCCCAGCCTTCCACGCTCATGGTGTCGGGGTGCCATGAGCCGCTCAGCCCGGCGTTGTTGACAAGAACGGTCAGGCTGCCAAAGGCATCGATTATCCGGTCGATTGCCCGAATCCAGTCCTCTTCCTTGGTGACGTCCATGGGAATGTAGAGGGCCTCGCCGCCGGACTCCTTGATTTCCGCTTCCACTCTCAGGCCGTCTTCCTCGCGAATCTCACCGATTGCGACTTTGGCTCCCTCTCTAGCGAAAAGGTTCGCCTCGGCCCTGCCCATGCCGTTTCCGGCCCCCGTTATGAAAGCAACTTTACCGTCTAGTCTGCCCACTGCTTTCCTCCTGGTTTTGTCCCTCACCCCAACCCTCTCCCAGGGGGAGAGGGAGGTGTATTCTTCTATTCCTCACTCATCTTAACCCTTCGACGAGCTCAGGGCAGGCCCTTCTCCCATCGGGGACGAAGGGACGATTCCTTTAATCGAGCAACGGCCGACGGCCGCCTCCCGTCTCGTCGGAGACTTTCATGACAACCTGGTGCACCAGGTTGGCGATGAACATTGGCACGCCGTAGGTCTTGCCGACCGAGCAGGCCGTTCCCACGTCCTTGACCACGTACCTGGAAATCATCTCGTAGCGCAGGTCGCCGTCGAAGGCGCCGCTGGCCCAGAAGTTGGGGATGCGCTCCTCTGTGGCGCGATTTCTGCCGCTGCTGATGCTGATGGCCTCCACCAGCTTGGGGACGTCCATGCCCGCTTTCTCGGCGACCTGGCACACCTCGTAGGCGATAGCCATGTTTGCGGCGCCCATCAGGTTGTTAAGCGCCT
The DNA here is from genome assembly GCA_034422875.1 of Dehalococcoidia bacterium. Classification (GTDB taxonomy): domain Bacteria; phylum Chloroflexota; class Dehalococcoidia; order Lucifugimonadales; family JAGWBF01; genus DAOUJI01. The sequence continues at coordinate 1,571 of DAOUJI010000045.1, forward strand.
TGGCCTCGTGGCCCGTGCCCAGCGGCCCCATGAGGTAGTGGGCCGTGGCGATGGCGTCCAGGGCGTACTTGACCTTGTCGTAGACTGCCTGCTCCCCACCCATGAACAGGGTTAGAGTCCCCTCTGCTGCCCCCTCAGGTCCTCCGCTGACTCCTGAGTCCATGAAGTCTATTCCCTTTTCGGCCAACGCAGCTCCGATGCGCTTGGTGTGGGGAGGGTCGCCGCTGGACAGGTCCACCACTATGGCTCCGGGAGAGGCTCCCTCAACAATGCCGTTGGCGCCCAGGCATACGTCCTCCACGATGGGGGAGTTGGGCAGCGACAGCAGGACGACAGGCGTTCTGGACGCCACGTCCTTAGCTGATGACGCGGGTTGGGCGCCCATCTTCACATACATGTCCAGAGCCTCAGGGTCCTTGTCGTAGGCCACCATGGGAATCTCGGCCCTGAGCACACTGCTGGCAATAGGGCCTCCTATGTTGCCCAAGCCAATGAAACCAACGTTGTCAGGCATGCGTTCTCCTTTCGGTTGGGGGTCAGTTCCTGTTCCAAGCCCGCGAGCGCCCCATCCCAGCCTTCCCCCAAGAGGGGAAGGAGTAGGCTCGACGCTTAGATGGCCGTGCTGCCCCCGTCCACAGGAAGCTCGGCGGCGGTGATGTAGGAGGCGTCATCGGAGGCCAGGAACAAGACTGCGTAGGCCACCTCCTCGACACGCCCCGCCCTGGGTATCGGGAAGGTTTCCAGCCTACTCACGTTGAACTCCCTGGTGTCAGGGTTGGCGGTGGTCATGGGCGGCATGGTGCCTGGGTGAACGGAGTTGCAACGTATCCCTTCCTTGCCGTAGCGCGCAGCGATGGCCTTGGTGAGCAGACGCACCGCCGCTTTGGAGGAGTTGTACGCCACATGCTGCATGGGACCTCCGCCAGCCACCATCGCAGCCACCGACGAGATGTTCACGATGGACCCGCCGCCCGCCTCGATCATCTTGGGGATGGCGGTCTTCGTGCCCAGGAACACTCCCTTGGCGTTGACGTTCATAATATTGTCCCAGCCTTGGGTGCCCATGGGGTCTCCCTGGGACGAGCCGCTGATGCCCGCGTTGTTGACCAGCACGTTCAGCTTGCCGTAGCGGGCCACGGCCTGGTCCACGGCTGCCTGCCAGCTCTCCTCGCTGGTGACGTCCAGGTGCACAAACATGGCATCGCCGCCAGCTTCCTTGATCGCGGCCTCTACGGCCTCGCCATCCTCAGCTCGGATGTCGCCAATCACCACCTTGGCGCCTTCCTGGGCGAAGATGGAGCATTCCGCCTTACCCATTCCGTTGGCGCCCCCGGAGATGATGGCAACTTTTCCGTCCAGTCGTCCCACTGGTCACCTCCTAGTGTTCTAACCGCCCCTCTCCCCAGGGAAGAGGGGCTGGGGGTGAGGGCTACACGCAGGTGGTTCCACCGTCCACGACGAGCTCCGCCCCGGTTACATAGGAGGACTCGTCGCAGGCCAGGAACAGTACCGGGTAAGCAACCTCTTCCACGGTGCCCATGCGCTTCATGGGGATGTGGTCGAAGACGCCGGTAGCTGCGTCACGGTTCCTGTTCTGTGCCGAGGTCATGGGCGGCAGCGTCCCAGGGTGGATCGAGTTGCACCGTATCCCCTGGGTGGCGTACCTAGCGGCGATGGCTTTCGTCAGCAACCGGACGCCCCCCTTGGAGGCGTTGTAGGCCGGGTGGCTGTTCCCCTGTCGAATGCTGCCCACCAAGCCGGATATGGATGAGATGTTGACGATGGAACCGCCGCCGTTCTCAATCATCCTGGGTATGGCCTCACGGCATCCCAGGAACGTGCCTCTGGCGTTGACGCCAACGATGTTGTCCCATCCCTCGATGCTCATAGGCTCAGCCTGGGATGAGCTGGATATTCCCGCGTTGTTGACCAGGATGTTCAGCTTGCCCAGCTTGGCTTCAACCTCATCCAGGGCCGCCGTCCAGCTCTCAGGACTGGTAACGTCCAAAGTTATGGGTATAGCCTCGCCGCCGTCGCTGTTGATTTCACTGGCGACAGCCTCAGCGTCAGCGGTCCGGATGTCCGCCACCGCGACCTTGGCGCCTTCCTTGGCCAGCAGCTTCGCCTCGGCCTTTCCCTGGCCATTACCGCTGCCAGTCACCATCGCCACTTTTCCGTCTACTCTGCCCATTTCTTACACCTCCTATTCAGGGGTTGTTGGAGCGACATTACTCGGCGGTCGAGCCGCCATCTATGACCAACTCCGAGCCGGTCATATAGGAAGATTCGTCGGAGGCCAGGAACACCACACCGTGGGCTATGTCTTCGGCCTCGGCAAGTCGTCCCAGAGGCACCTTGCTCAGCCTCGCGGCAAGGGCCTCGGGATTGGAGGTGGTCTCTTCCAGGAACGGGGTGTTCACCGGCCCCGGATGCACCGAGTTGCATCGGATGCCGTCCCTGGAGACTTGGACAGCCGTGGCCTTGGTGAAGATGCGCACTGCGCCCTTGCTGGCAGTGTAAGCTGCTGTGCGACCAATGCCGATGATTCCGGCGGTGGAGGAGATGTTGATAATGGAACCTCCGCCGGCCCTGCGCATCGCTGGAATAGCCGTTTTCGTCCCCAGGAACACTCCCTTGACGTTGACGTCCATCATGAGGTCCCATTCGTCTCCGCTGGTGTCCTCGATGCCCTTGGTCCCGAAGGTGATTCCAGCGTTGTTGACCAGGACGTTGACATTGCCGTACTTCTCTTCCGCAGTCGCCAGAGCCTTGCTCCAGTCGTCGGAACTGCGTACGTCCAGGTGAACGTAGGTCACGTCGCCGCCCAGCTCCCGGACTTGGGCCTCCACCTGCATCCCCTCGTCGTCCAGGATGTCCCCGAACACGACTTTGGCGCCCTCCTGGGCGAAGAGCCGCACCTCGGCTGCACCCTGGCCCCGGGCGCCGCCGCTGATTATCGCTACCTTACCGTCCAACCTGCCCATTTCTTCCTCCTCCTTATGCCCCCATCCCTTCGACAAGCTCAGGACAGGCTCCAGCCTTCCCCTTGAGGGGGAAGGTGTAGAGTTTTTCCATATCCCGTCAGGGGCGGAGTTACTGCGCGGTAAACCCGCCGTCTATGACAACTTCTGAACCCGTCATATAGGACGACTCGTCGGAGGCCAGGAACAGGACTCCCTGAGCTATATCTATGGCTTCGGCCATACGTCCCAGGGGCACGCTGGACCTGCTGCGGTCCCTCCTCTCAGGGGCTCCTTCGGGGTCACCGAAAAATGGGGTGTCTACGGCGCCGGGATGCACGGAGTTGCAGCGGATGCCGTCCTTGGCGTGCTGAACGGCGGTGGCCTTGGTGAAGAGACGCACCCCTCCCTTTGCCGCCGGATAGGCGATGATGCGCCCGACGCCGACCAATCCCGCCGTGGATGAGATGTTCACAATGGAGCCGCCGCCCGCCCGGCGCATGGCTGGGATGGCGGTCTTGGTTCCCAGGAACACGCCCTTCAGGTTGACGTCCATGACGTAGTCCCAGTCCTCTACCGTGGTGTCCTCAATGGCTATTGGGCCGAAGGAAAGGCCGGCGTTGTTGACCAGGACGTTGAGCTTGCCGTACTTCTCTTCAGCGGTCTGCAAAGCCTTGGCCCAGTCATCCTCGCTGCGCACATCCAAGTGGAGATAGGTCACGTCACCGCCCAACTCCCTGACCTGGGCTTCAACCTGCATCCCTTCGTCGTCCAGGACGTCCCCGAAGACCACCTTGGCGCCCTCCTGGGCGAACAGCTTGACCTCGGCAGCCCCCTGGCCACGGGCGCCGCCGCTGACAATCGCAACTTTGCCGTCCAACCTGCCCATAGACCCTCCTTTATCCAGCCCGACACAACCTCCCGTAACCCCGTCTTCAGACATGGGCCGGACACAGGGAGAGAATAATCTCACCCCCCTTGACTGTCAACTTGAGGCGGTTCTTCGTAACCGTTCAGATTTCGTAAATTGAGACGTACGGGCACCCGAACATCTGTCATTCTGAACGAAGCGCAGCGACGAAGAATCGTTATTGCGCTGCGGAGGCCATATAAGGGTGTTGGATATGGGCGAGCCGTTTCCAGTCGTCACTCCAGCGAAGAGCCTGCCCCGTACCCCGATACGGGGCTGGAGTCCAGGGAACCCTTCGGCAAGCTCAGGGTAGGCTCTTGCAAGGAGGCATGGTTCTTCTGGATTCCTGCCTCCGCAGGAATGACGGGGCTGGGGGCTTGGTTCCTTCCTCATCCCAACCTTATCCCGCCAGGGGTGAAAGGGTCGTGGTCGTCTATTTTCATGGTACTGACAGCTGGGTGAACACCTGCATTTTCGCTAGGAGCAGACCGTTTGCTTCTCCCCGCCCCACCGGTAATCAACCAATAGATCGGTTTTGACAACCGCCTACAGCGAGCCTAGGATAGTTTTACGACAAACAGGGCAAGCAGGAGGCGCGATCATGGAAGCATCGGCCGTATCCCACATAGCAATGTGCGTTAGAGACTTGGACAAGTCCCTGGCGTTCTACAGAGACGCCCTGGGCATGACCGTGACCCTGGACCAGGTGCAGGACACCACACGGGGAGGGCTGCCCTTCACATACAAGCATGCACGGGCGACCCGCCGCACTGTTCACCTGAGATACGGCGGATCAAGCTCTCTTCCCTTCCTGGTCATCACCAATCACCCTGGCGAGGAGCCGGACGGCGCGCCCATCAAGCTGGACCAGGTGGGAATCAGCCACATCTCGTTCTCAGTCCCCGACACAAAGGCGCTGGCCGAGAACCTGCAGTCCAAGGGCTTTGAGTTGGCGGCGCCACTGGACGCCTTCGCCGACGCCGAGGGCAACGTGGGCAGCATATTCGTCTTCGACCCCGACGGCATCCTGGTGCAGTTCGACAAGAGCAGCGGGGGATAGCGCTGCGCGGGGCGCCTAAAGCCAGTATCTCGGAGTTAATGTCAGATGACCGTTAAGAATCAGATGCGCCCTGTGCATCCTGGAGAGATTTTGGGTGATCAACTTGAAGAGCTTGAGATGTCGGCCAACTCCCTGGCCAAGGCTTTGGCCGTTCCGACCAACCGGATCACAGCCATACTGAACTGCCAACGAGGTATCACGGCTGACACAGCCCTGCGGCTGGCTCGGTATTTCGGGACAACGCCGCAGCTATGGCTGAATCTACAGAACGCCTTTGAGTTGCGTGTGGCAGAGACCACATCGGCGAAAGACGTTGCGGAACGAGTGCAGCCTCGGGAAACCACACAAGTTCCCTAGACAGCGCTCTCGTTTTGCGCCGGAATACGCTTTGGCGTACAATCCCACTGTGGCGTTATGGAAACTGACGGCATGGTCGCTTGCCTACCGTAGACAACTTCCGGCCAGCCATCCCTGCAATCCTAAAATGTGGCGGACCAATCCACTGAAAGGCGGCGCGAGTTGAAGTTTGCATTGCTGTTCGAAATCCAAGGACCAAAGGACGACGATGGCGGCTACGATAGCCACACTCTATATAAGAACACCCTGGAGCAGTGCGCCTTTGCCGACGAGATGGGGTTCGACGGTCTCTGGTTCACCGAACACCACTTCCTGACCGGCTTCTGCGAGTCCCCTTGCCCGGAGGTCTTTTTCGGGGCGCTCAGCCAGCGCACCAAGCGGGCACGGATAGGCTTCGGCGTGTCCATCCTCCCGTACCACCACCCGGTCCGCGTAGCCGAGCGGGTGGCCATGGTGGACCACCTCACCGACGGCCGCGTGGAGTTCGGCACGGGCCGTTCCAACCCGTACGAGCAGACCGGCATGGGAGTGGACCCCAGGGAAACTCGCAGCCTATGGGACGAGTCCATACGCATGATTCCCAGGATTTGGGAGCCGGGGGAATTCTCCTGGGAAGGGGTCAACTGGAACGTCCCGGCGAGGAACGTGCTCCCCAAGCCTTACCAGAAACCCCATCCGCCCATGTGGCTGGCCTGCCAGCAGCCAGAGTCCTACCAGTTGGCGGCGGAAAAGGGCCTGGGAGTCCTTGCCAACAACCCCTATGCGCCCGGCATCCTTGAGCAGTACGTGCAGGCATATCGGGAGACCGTAGCGAAGTGCGATCCAGTAGGAGCGTTCGTCAACAACCAGTGGTCCAGCAACGTATTTGCCTACTGCGGCGAGAACGATAGGGAAGCACGGGACCTCTGCGCCGATTCGATGAAGACCTTCTTCGGGCCGGACAAGCCTTACATCCGGGGTCGAATAGACGCCTACGAGCAGCTTCTGGCTGCATGGGGAGAAGTCCCCGACCACCTGCAGAACGACTTCACCCGATGGATTAGGTACTCGGACGAAGACACGCAGAACAAAGCCGAAGAAGCGGGGTTGAACCTGGACACAGGCCCGAACGCAGCCCGCCATGCCATGCAACGCCTGGACCCCGACACGCTCGTGGAGCGGGGAGTGATTATCGGCGGCAACCCGGAAACCTGCATTGAGGGCGTCCACAAGTACCAGGCGATCGGCGTGGACCAGATTATGATGATCATGCAGACCGAGACCATCTCCCACGAGCGGATGATGAGCTCCATCGAGATGTTCGGGAAGCACGTCTTTCCTGTCATACGGGAAGAGGAAAAGGCCAAGGCGGCAGCGTCAGCCCGCGCCTAGCTAAATTCTACAAGCACGATGACGCAACAACTGGAACCCTGGGCGCTCAAGGCCGTTGCCGACACTGCTTTGGAGCGGGCGTCGGCCCAGCTTCGCGAGCTCTTGAAGGACTTGGCCGCCCGTCTTGATCCCTTTCCGGCATTCGAGGGAATGCAGACCATCCAGGCCTTGGAGATCGAGCCCAAGGGCTTCCGCGCCCCTGACAAGGGCTGCGTGGTGGTCTGCGAGGACGGGGAGTTCTACGACCTGAACCTTCAGCTAATCGCCGGGCCCACGGTCGACATGCCCGTGGACCAGGTGGACAACTTCAAACCACTGGACTTGCCTTCCCACGAGTACGTGCTCTACGCCTTTGCCGCCATAGAGGAACTGTCCAGGGAACTGGAGGCCAGGGCCGCTTCTACCTGAACATCTTCATAAGGGCGGAGGGGCCGCGGGCAGTGGAGAGCTGCTTCATGAGCTTCTGGGCCTGACGGAACTGGTTCATCAATTGGTTCACATCCTGGGGAGTCACTCCGCTGCCCATGGCTATACGTCGGCGTCGCCGGCCGTTGAGGATGGCTGGGTTGCGCCGCTCCTGGGGCGTCATGGACTGTATGATGGCCTCGAACTTTACGAGTTGGCGTTCGTCGAACTCGGCGGCTGGCATCCGGTTCTTCATGGCCGAGAATCCTGGCACCATGTCCAGCAATTGGGACACTCCCATGCGCTTCACGCTCTGGAACTGCTCCAGGAAGTCCTCCAGGTCGAAGGATGCCGTGCGCACCTTCCGTTCCAGCTCCTTGGCTTTGGCCTCATCCACGCCCTGCTGCGCCTTCTCAATCAGGGACAGCACGTCTCCCATGCCCAGAATCCGAGAGGCCATACGGTCGGGATAGAAGGGTTCCAGGGCGTCGGACCGCTCGCCCACACCCACGTATTTGATGGGAACGCCGGTGACCTGGGTGATGGATATGGCCGCTCCGCCCCGGGCGTCGCCGTCCAGCTTGGTCAGGACAAGGCCCGTAAGGTGCACACGTTGGTGGAATTCCTGGGCTGAATTTACAGCGTCCTGCCCCGTCATGGCGTCCACAACCAGCAGGGTCTCGGACGGCGAGACGGCCTTTCGAATGTCCTCCAACTCCCGCATCAACTCATCATCTACGTGCAGACGTCCGCCGGTGTCGATGATGGCCCACGTAGAGCCCGCGCGTTCGGCCTGCTCTATGCCAGCCTTGGCCACCTTTACGGGCGTGGAAGAGGGGTCCTCGCTGTAAACGGGGATGTCCAGTTGCTTGCCCAGTGATTCCAGCTGCTCAATTGCCGCTGGACGCCGAAGGTCGGCGGCTATGAGCATGGGTCTGCCTCCGTCCTGCTTGAGCCTGGAGGCCAGCTTGGAGGCGATTGTAGTCTTACCCGACCCCTGCAAACCGACGAGCATGAGGACGGTAGGCGGCTTGCCTGAGGGGTTAAGCCTGGAATCGCCGCCTGTGAGGACGTCTGTAAGCTCCTCGTTGACTATCTTGACGACTTGTTGGCCGGGGTTCAGGCTCTCCAAAGCCTCGACGCCAACGGCGCGCTCCCTGACACGGTTGATCAGGTCCCTGGCCACCTTGAAGTTGACGTCGGCTTCCAGCAGGGCCAGGCGGACCTGCCGCAGGGCTTCGTCCACGTCCTTCTCGGTAAGCCTGCCCCTGGCGGAGAGGCGGTTGAATATCCCCGTGAGCCGTTCGGTAAGGTTCTCAAACAAGGGTCCCTCCTCGACTGTTGGACCTGAGACGATTGTACGGACGCGGACGTTGGAGGGTCAAGCGGACAGCCCCGGGGCCCTGACGGGGCGGAACGCCGCTTTACACCCCCGATTTACAGCCCATACAATCCGACTGAGGGGCCCCTGAGGGACTGAAGTATGACGTACAGAAAAGCGGACGTGGTCGTCATCGGAGGCGGCGTCAACGGGACGAGCATCGCCATGCACCTGTCCCGGTTAGGGGCCGGCAAGGTTCTCCTTGTGGAGAAGGGGGGCCTGGCCAGCGGAGCCACCGGAAGGTCCGGGGCGATGGTACGGGAACACTATCTGCACCCGACGCTGGTCAAGATGGCGATGGAGGCCAGCGAGATATTCCACAACTTCAAGGATGCGGTGGGAGGAGACGCCCGGTTTGTGGAGACAGGAAGGCTGCTGCTGTTCGGGGAGCGTGATGAAGCGGCTGCACGGACGAACGTGGAGATGAACCAGTCCCTCGGAGTGGAGATCTATTGCCTCAGCCCATCCGAGATTTTGGAGACAGTACCCCATATATCCACGGATGGTGTTGTCCTCGGAGTGTACGAGCCCAACTCAGGGTACGCAGACCCAGTGGCCACGACCTACGCATACGCGGAGCAGGCGAAAATCGGCGGGGCCGATATCCTAACCGGTTGCGCGGTTACAGACATCAAAGTCGCTGGTGGGCGCGTCGTTGGCGTGGAGACGGAGGACGGGCTGATAGAGACGAACGCGGTCGTGGCAGCCACCGGACCCTGGGCGAACCAGTTAGCTGCGCCGCTCGGCGAGACTCTTCCCATTACTCCCATCAGGGTGCAGATGGTGCATCTGCGGCGTCCGCCGTCGCTGGAGTCGCTGGCAACCAGCGTAATCGACTACACCACCGGAGGCTACTATCGGGTGAACGACGGGTTCAACACGCTGGTGGGCGGTGAGGCCGTGGAGGATATGAGCGAGGTCGTGAATCCTGATGCTTTCGGCCTCAACGCTGACCACAACACAATCATGAGGTTCTGGGGACGGGCGAAGCTGCGGTTTCCCGATTTCGCATTAGCGACACCCATGGGAGGATACGGTTCGCTCTACGACATGACCCCGGACGGCAACCCGGTGCTGGACACGTCGGGAAACGTGAAGGGATTGTACTGGGCGGTGGGATTCAGCGGACACGGGTTCAAGCTGTCGCCGGTGGTGGGGCGTATGGTGGCGGAATTGGTGGTGCACGGCGAGAGCAAAGGCCACCCGATTCGCGCCTTCCGGGCAAGTCGTTTCATCGAAGGAGACCTTCTAGACGCTGAACACCCCTATGAGGGGATGTTCCACCAGTGACGGTGCGGCCCAGCCGCCGGTTCTAACAAGGTCCGAGGCGACCAACAGGCTTGCGCCAACTCCAACAGTTTTCCCTGCTCCTACACCCTGATAGAATGCGCCGGTAACATTCTGTCGTAGGAGGGGGCATGCCGCCTCCGAGCAAAGTCTACGGCTCGCCCGAAGAGGCTGTGGCCGACATCCAGGACGGAGCATCCATATTGGTTGCCGGGTACGGCGAGCCGGGGACGCCGCAACGGCTCATCCGGGCCCTGGCAGCCAAGGGAGCGTCCGGGTTGACCTGCATCAGCGGCCCCTGGTACGGCAGGAACCCAGCCCTCTACGATGTGCCTCGCCTCGTCGTCGGAGGCCAGGTGGCCCGGGCGATAACGTCCACTCCCCTGTATTCCGATACGCTAGCCCCTGTGCTGGATATGTGGAAGTCGGGGAATCTGGAACTGGACATCGTGCCCCCTGGGATTCTGGCAGAGCGCATCAGGTCCGGCGGCGCAGGCCTGGGCGGGACATATCTGCCCAACCAGGAAGAATATGATGGCCCAGAGTCCACAACCATCGACGGCTCCAGGCACACACTCCACTCGCCCCTGACGGCTGACTTCGCTTTCCTGCGCGCCCACGTAGCCGACACCCTGGGCAACCTGGTGTACCTCAGGGAGCAACGCAACTGGAACCCCATAATGGCCATGTCAGCCAGCGTCGTCATAGTGGAGGTGGATGGCGTCGTGCAGCAGGGAGAGCTGGACGGTGAGCTAATAGTGACCCCAGGCATATTCGTAGACAGAATCGTGCCGGCCGGAGAGGGCTGAGCTATGCCAGACCGCATCAGCCGCGAACTTATGTACTGGCGGGTGGCCGCCGAACTGCCGCCGGGCGGTGTAGTGGGACTGGGTCCGTCCCTCCCACAGTCCATTCCAGGTTACGTTCCCTCGGACTTGGGCGTGGTCTTTTTGTCCGAAAGCGGCCTGATTGGTCCGGCCAGAGAGGCCCGGTCTCGCGGAAGGACAGCCGGTCCAGCGGCCTCCACTGCGGCCGCTCTGGGGCTGGGCGGAATGGCGGCCACGCCCATAGAGGTGTTCGGCGCGGCCCGCAGCGGGCGGCTGGACGTCGCCGTTATAGAGGCCTCCCAAGTATCAGCATCGGGCGCCATAGCAGACCGCCTGGCCGAAGACGGGTGGCCAGCCCCGACCAACGAGCTGGCCCTGGGAGCCCTGAAGACCATCGCCCTCATGGAGCACACCACTCTCATGGGAGACCCGCGGATACGGTCTCAGTGCAGTCTGCCCTCGTCGGCGCCGGGGGTGGTGGATCTGATCGTCACTGACGCCGCCGTGATCTCCGTAACCGATGACAGGCTCAGGCTGGAAGAGACCGCTCCGGGCTGGACCGCCGATGGCATAGAGGCAATTACGGAAGCGAAACTGACCCACTCCCCCAATTTGAGGGAGATGTCCTTTGGGCGGCTTTCAGGTCAGGCCCCTGCGAAAATCTTTCCGTCGGCTGATGCGGCCCTCGCCGATGTCCAGGACGGAGCAGTCGTCATGCTGGACGGGTTCGCCGGACCGGGGGGCATGGCCCAACACCTCATCGTGGCATTGAGGGACCAGGGAGCAAAAGGGCTTACGATGATATCCAACACGGCGGGAATAGCGCGGGTGACCTCCTTTGGCACGCCTCCCGGCTACCGGCCCATCGACCACAGCCTGCTGGTGGACAACGGCCAGATACACAAGGCCATCGCGTCATTCCCGGTTTCTCCATCTCCCCGACGTCCCTCATCGTTCGAGTTGGCGTACCAGCGTGGCGAGGCCGAGCTGGAGTTGTCGCCCCAGGGGACTTTGGCCGAGCGAATCAGGACCGGCGGCTACGGCATAGGGGGCTTCTACACTCCTACCGGCGTAGGAACCCAGATAGCTGAAGGCAAGGAATCTATAGAACGGGACGGTCGGACTTATGTGCTGGAGCAGGGACTCTGGGCTGACTTCGCTCTCATCAGGGCCTACAAAGCGGACACACGGGGGAACCTGGTGTACAAGGGCACGTCCCGCAACTTCAACTCGGTGATGGCGCCGGCGGCGAGGGTGACAGTGGTGGAAGTGGACGAGATAGTCGAACCGGGCCAGCTTGACCCCGACGCCATTGTCACCCCAGGCATATTCGTCCAACGCATCGTGCTTAGGCCGCCAGACTTCTCGCCCTACGAGCAGATAGACGGCTAAGCGAGCTTCCCAAACACCATTCCGGCGAATCCCGTCAGCAGCGGCGGCCACGTGCGTTCAAGCACAGGCAGGGCCCGGTGGTCGCCAGGCAGCCCCAGCCACAACACGAACGCGGCTATGGTGAAGGCCGCAACCAGCCAGAAGGCCACCCGGAACTCAAAGGTATAGCCTTGCTCTTCCGGACCCTTCACCGGACTGCCCGGCGTTGAGGACGCGTCCTGCCGTCTTTCGCTCCCCGTAGGTCCTAATGACTTGACCGGTGGTTTTGGATACAACAACCGTTCTGCCGCCCCATCTGGGGTCGACTCCCCGCACCAGGCCCATCAACCGCACCCACATTGTCCTGTACCCGGCCCTCCAAACGGCCCGGTCCAGCGAGAGCGCCCTGCCTTGACTGCGCTTGGAAATCAACCAAATCATCGCTTATCAGTCCCTGACTTAGATTCTAGTGAGCCGGTTCCAGACCCGTCCATCAGGTGTTGTCTCACTTGGTTTCTGAGCGGGCGACATGGCTTGACTTCCCGTGCCCGGCACACCCATTATCTACCCCGTGTTCCATTACTACGATTCTCGCCTGACATCGGAGGCGACATGATGGAGAAAGAGCGGCTCGACAGGGAAGTACTAGCCATGCGAGTGGCCAAGGAGCTGCCCGACGGCGCCTTCGTCAACTTGGGCATCGGCATACCCACCCTGGTCTCCAACTACATCCCCGAAGGCCAGGTCGTCTACTACCACAGCGAGAGCGGCGTACTCAACTGCGGCCCCCTGGCCGACGAGGGAGAAGAGGACATCGACCTCATCAACGCTGGCGGCCAGTTCTTGAAGGCCGTTCCCGGCATGTCCTTCTTCAGCTCGGCGGAAGCCTTTGCCATGATTCGCGGGGGACACATCGACGTCACCGTGCTGGGCGCCCTGCAGGTCTCTGAGAACGGAGACTTGGCCAACTGGATGCTCCCTGAGCGGGGAGTGGGCAACATCGGCGGGGCCATGGACCTGGCTGCCGGCGCCAAAAAGGTCATTGTGGCTATGGAGCACACCGACCGCAACGGAGCCTCCAAGATAGTCAGCAACAGCACTTACCCACCTACCGGTCGGGGCTGCGTCAGCCTTATAGTCACCGACATCGCAGTAATCGAAGTGACCGAATCCGGCCTGGTCCTGAAAGAGGTTGCCCCAGGGTGGACCGCTGAGGAAGTCCAGGAGCTTACTGAGGCGCGGTTGGCATTCGAGCCGGACCTCAAGGAAATCGAGCTTTAGTCGTCAGGCATAGGCCAGGGAGTAGGTCGAACCCGACTCCCCCTTCTCCACCTCGATGCGGGTGGGGAAGAGGTCCTTCAGTTCGTCCATGTGGGTGATGACGATGATTTGCTGGAAGTCTTCCTGGATGGCGTTTATCACGTCCACTATGCGTTCCCTGCCAGCCGCGTCCTGAGTCCCGAAGCCCTCGTCGATAAAGAGGGTGGGCAGGGGAGCCCCCTTGCGATTGGCCAGAGCTTTAGACAGGGCAATCCTCAACGCCAGGTTGATCCTGAAGGCCTCCCCGCCACTGAACATCTCGTAGCTCCTGGGGCCAAGTTCGTCGCTGATGATTATCTCCAGCGTTTCGATGGGGTCTCCGCTGCGGCTTCTGGGAGACCTTTGGGTCTCCAGCTTGAGGTGCATCCTGTTGTCGGTCATGCGGCCAATGAGAACATTGGCCTCTTCCTCGATGTGGGGGAGCATGGTCTCGATAATCAACGCCTGGACTCCCGCCTTGCCGAAGGCCCTGCGCAACTCGTCGTAGGCTTCCTGCTCTTCTCTGAAATGGGTCAACTCCTGACTTTTCCGGTCAATGGCCGTCTCCATAGCCTTCAGCCTGTCCAGAATGCCTCGAAGTTCCCCCTGGCGACGTAGGAGTTCCTGATGCCGCCGCTCCAGTTCACCGACCTCCGCCTCTGAGGACTGCAACCTTCCCTCCAGAGCGGCCAGGTCCCCCATCTGCTCGTGCAGCTTCTCTATTTTTTGTTGGGATTCGATCAACTCGGCTTCCCGCGTCTGCATCATGCTCTGGGAGAAAGCCAACGATTCCCTGTCCTCCGGCAGACGCTGCAGGGCCTCGTCCAGTTGCGCCCGCTTCTGGTCATAGACGCCCAATTCCTGTATGCGCATGTCCAGGCCCCTGAGGGTTTCGGGTTGATACCCAAGGGCGCTGATGCCCTGGTCAAGTGCCGCTGTCTTTCGTCTCTCTTCCGCCGAGTAGGCGCCAGTTTCCAGGCCATGTCGCAGCCGACCTATTTCGGCCGAGGTCGTCTCAAGCTCCCTGGCCGCCTTGCCGCTTTCCTCGAGACGGCTCTGGTATAGCGCAAGGCTCTGCTCCGCCTGGCTGCGACGGCTCTTGATGGAAGAGTCCAGATTGGTCAACTCGGTTTCCAGGTCCGTCTTTCTGGACTGGGAATCGCGAAGCTCCTGATCGTTGCTCTTGTAGAGACTCAGCTTGTCTGCTATCTCGCGCTCGTATGTCTCTACCAGGTTTATGCAGGCGTCGTCGCCCAACGTCGTCCCGCACAAAGGGCACACAGCGTCACCGGCATGACCCTGCACCATGTTGAGTTTGGATCGGAGTTCGATGCCTTCCGACTTCAGCTGCTTTTCTGAGGCCTCCAACTGGCCGATTCGAGTCGTCAGCTTGGAGAGGGAGTCACGGCGCCTGACCAAGGTCGCCTCGTCGCCCCGCACGGCGTCCAGTTCGGTCTTGGTAAGTTCCAGCCGTTCCGTCAGGCTTCCGGACAGCGATGCCCTGGGTTCCAGTTCTTCCCTTACCCGTGTCTCCAACTGGACAATCTGCTGCTCCAGCCTGACCTTGGCCGTCTCGATTTGGCCAGCCAGCGTCCGTCGTTCCTCGGTGAGCTTGTCATACTGGTCTCGAAGGGCGTCCATTTTCTGACGCTCGGTCCTGGCATCCGTCAGGTCAAGATGCCCTCGCTCGATTTCCTCTCTCTGCTCCATCACGGCGACATAACCGGCGATACGGGTATCCAATCGCTCACTCTTGGACTTGTGACGCGTTATCTCGTCCTTGAGCGCCGGGACACGGGCTGTCAAGGCCTCTGCCTCGGTCCGCTGGGCGGCCAGGTTCTGCACTTGCATTCTCAGGGCGTCCCGGACCTCCCGCTTGGCCTCCAGACCCTCTGCAACACGGGCAAGCTCCCGCTCTACTCCTTCCAGCTCCAACTCGACGCCGCCTGCCTTGGACACTTCCAACTGCAGCTGCTCCAGTTCCCGCTCCATGGCCTGGGACTCGCCCCGTTTTTCTTGGGACCGGTTCTTGGCCATGTCCTCAAGCCGGTCGTACTGCTCCAGACCGATGATCTTGGCAAGCACTTCCTTCCGCTCGCCGGCGCGCTTGTTGGTGAACTCATCGGCCCTGCCCTGGAGCAGGAAGGCGCTGTTGATGAAAGTGTCGTAGTCCATGCCCACGATCTGGTCGATCTTGGACTGGGACTCGCGGACTGTGTTGCCGGTGATGGGTTGGAACGACCCGTTGGACTGGACGAGAAGCTGTAGCTCTGTGACGCCGGAGCTCCTTTGTCGTCCCGCGTTGCGGTGCCTGCGGCTGGCCCGGTAGGTGTTTTCGCCTGCAGAGAAGTCCAATTCGGCCATCATCTCTGTCTGGCCGAACCGGACCAGCTCATCCTGTGACTTGCCGCGCGCCTTGCCCCACAGGGCCCAGGTCATGGCGTCCAGCAGGGCCGACTTGCCGTGGCCGTTCTGACCGCAGAGGCAGGCCAGATGGACCCCTTCCAGGTCCAGGGGAGGCAGGTCTTCACCGTAGCAAAGGAAATTCCGCAGGCTTAGTTTGAGGGGGACCACACTCGCCGCTCCACCCGTCACATGTTGCTGACGCCCATTCTACCACCCTTCGACAAGCTCAGGGCGAACGGGGAAGAGGGGTCAATCCGACGCCGAACACACTTGCTTATCGAAGATTAGTAGAACCTCGTCATACCGGCGTAGGCCGGTATCCAGGGTCTTCCCTAAGTCTGGAACAAGCCCTCACCCCTTCGACAAGCTCAGGACAGGCCCAACCCTCTTCCGAGGGGAGAGGGGGAATGCAAAGCTCCCTACGGAATCAGCATAAGCTTGCCGGTGGAGAGCCGCCCTTCCAGTTGGCGGTGGGCTTCCACCGCGTCTGACAAGGGGAAGGTGGCCCCGATACGTACATTGAGCGTCCCGCCCCTAATCCAGTCGAACAGCTCTCCGGCCCGCCAGCTTAGTTCGTGCCGGTCGTTGGTGTAGTCGAAGAGGGCGGGCCTGCTGAGGGACTTGGAACCGGCCAGAGCGGTCATGGGTGACACGGGGTCCACGGCGCCGCTGGACTGGCCGTAAAGGGCCACGTGGCCCCGCCGTGCGCAGCTTCTGAGACTCTTCTCAAAGGTGTCCTTGCCTACGGCGTCGTAGACGACCTGTACACCCTCGCCGTTGGTGGCCTTCATTATCTCCTCTTCGAAGTCCTGCTCCACGTAGTTTATGACCGCATCCGCTCCGGCCTCCGCCGCGATGGCCGCCTTCTCAGCAGTGGACACTGTGGTGAAGACACGGGCGCCGGCCCTTTTCGCCAGTTGAATCAACATCAGGCCCGTGCCGCCCGCGCCTGAGTGGACCAGCACCGAGTCGCCGGGTATCACGGGGCGGGTGCTGTAGACCAGGTAGTGGGCGGTGAGCCCCTGAATCATAGTCGCGGCGCCAACCACGGCGTCCACTGGAGGAGGCACTTTCACCAGTTCGGCAGCGGGGACGGCCACCTTTTCAGCGTAGGAGTTGGGAGCCCAGGCGTAGGCCACCAGGTCTCCAACAGCGACCTCGGTGACGCCTTCACCCACCGCTTCCACGGTTCCCGCACCCTCACGTCCGGGAATCCAGGGAAGGCTCCCCGGCGGGTTGCTGCCCCTGCGTGTGCCCACGTCGGTGAAGTTAACCCCGACGGCCTGGAGTTTCACCACGGCCTGACCCGGCCCGGCCTGGGGCTCCGGCAGGTCTTCCAGCTTCATGACCTCCGGGCCTCCCGTCTCGTGTATGCGAATGGCTTTCATAGGGCCTCCTAGCTTCCGGCCTGTATTCTCAGGCCATAGTATACCGTAATATCGGGGGCTTCGTTATGTGCCTGTTCAGGCACGAATCCACTGACAGCCAGTGATTTAGAGCGGTCCCAGCGATGCTATAGAATAGGCACGCAATCGACGAAGACGAGTAATCAAAGTTGTAGTTCAAGATGGATGGATAATTGGAGGATATCTTCGGAAGAATTGGTACGGCAGTAGGAGACCTCGGATCGTTGGTCGAACACCACGGGTCCGTCTTGGGAAGGGATAGGCGATGTCGAAAAAGAAAACAACAGAAACTCTAAGGAAAGTACCAGTAACCCTTGATTTCGTTAAAGGACTACTTGTCTCAGCAGACGAGATTTCCAACGCATTGAGTCGAGAACTTGAGCCACGGAAGGTGCTAGCCCAGAAACACACCGATATAGTCACCTTCGAACCCGAACAAATACGGGAATTGGGTAAGTATCAGGGCCGCGTCGTGTTGGTCGCGTTGGCAGCGGAATTGGCACTCAAGTATGCTTGGGAGACGGAGAATCAAGGAGGGGCACCTTGGGGCCATAACCTAAGGAAACTGTTTGACAACCTATCGGAGAGTCTGAAGGAGAGAATCAGAAGCGAATACCGAAGACGCGTCACTGACCCGCTCGAAGAGGACTGGGAAACCGTTGATGAAGTGTTCAGGATTTGCTGCAAAGCCTTTGAAGATTGGCGATACATCGTCGAGGATGGTAGCTATCCAAACTATATTATGCGGGCAACCTACCTGAAAGACGCGACCTTGAGCGTCATTCATGCTGTCAATCAGCTAAAGCAAGGAGGGGTTTGATGTCGAGCATTTCTATGCCTATCGAAAGGTTTTTGTTTGGGAATGCACATTGGCGTTCCTACCGCGCCATCGAGGAGATAGAGGTCTATTGTGACCTGATAGAGAACTTACAGGACAGGATAGATTCGTTGGAAACACGTGGCGAAGATGAAGAGGTCGCCCTGACCAACGTGCAGGCTGTCAATAGTAGTTACGCCTTCGAGATCGCGATGAAGTCACTCTGGGCATTAGATAACCCGACAAAACCCGTCCCTCGCAAGCACAACTTACTCGCGAGATTTGACGGGTTAAAGGAAGAGACAGTGAGGTCTCTCAAACGACTCGGGTTGACCAGGGAAGTGCTGGTGGGTTGGCCTGAACCTTTCGTTAGCAACAGATACTCGATGGAGAAGCGTAACAGCGACATCACAGTTTATCCGAGCCAGCTTTTGAGGCCACTATTACAGTTGCTGCGAGAAAAGCTCGAAGAAACGAAAGAAGCTCTGCTTAAGCCTCCTCAAGAATCAATTGATTAAGGAGCCGTGACAGTACTGCTTCATGGGGCTGACTCCACAAAACCTCTGCCGCTGCTTTGTTGCGGCTAGCAGTGCTTGTTACAATGGGGGCGAACCGGATGGGTAATCCTGGGCCTAAGAGGAGGTTACCGTGTCGGCGACTGATGAACTGTTGGAGAACAACGCCCGCTATGCAGCGAGCTTCGACAAAGCCGGTCTACCAGCGCCGCCCTCACGGGGCCTGGCCGTCGTAGCATGCATGGACGCCCGGCTGGACACTCACAAGCTGTTGGGCCTGGAAGAAGGAGACGCCCACGTCATACGCAATGCCGGCGGTGTGGTGACCGACGACGCAATCCGCTCGCTGATGATTTCCCAGCGGCTCCTGGGCACCCGAGAAATAGTGCTGATCCACCACACGGACTGCGGCATGCTGACCTTCCGGGACGACGAGGTCAAGGACTCGATAGAGGCGGACACCGGCCTTCGGCCTTCCTTCGCGCTGGAAGCGTTCGGAAACCTGGAACAGAACGTGCGCCAGTCCATTGGCCGCATCCAGGCCAACCCGTTCATTCCAGTGAAAGACCAGGTCCGGGGATTTGTTTACGACTGCGCCACCGGCAAGCTCAACGAGGTGACGCCCGCCTGAACGATACGGCGAGCGTCGTGCAGTTGCCCCCATGCCCAAAGCAGTGAAGCTTGGGGCGCGGCCTCATTGTAGAGCATTGAATAGCTACGGGGTGGGCGCGGGTCCCAGCACCCGGTAGCCCAAATTCTCATCGGTGCGCTCGGCCGTGGGGAGGATTTCAATCAATACGTTGTACAGTCCTACCACGTCGCCGTTTTCGTCAAAGCCGTAGTTGTCGCCGACTGCTCCGCTCCACGTAAGGTCATACAGACAGTCCCGGAAGCCGTCGGCGTCCTGGTCGTCGTCGGTCTGCTTCAGACATTCGGCGGCAATGTAGACGTCGTCGTAAGCGGAGCCCTGGAACCACGGAAACGGCGCCACGATCTCGAAGCGAGCTTCAAAGTTCGCCAGGAATTCTGTGCCTGCCGCGGTGGACAGCTCGGGATTCGGAACTATGGCTTTCAGGCCGGTGGCAGCGTCGCCCGCGATGCTGAGAGCATCGGGGGAAGTGGGCACTGACTCAGAGTAGATTGGACCGTCATAGCCTAGCTCGCGAGCCTGTTTCATGATGGAACCGGCTGAAGCCGGGCCTTGTGCCGACAATAGCAGCGCGTCGGGGTCTTCATTAATCAGCTTGGTAAGCTGACTCCGGAAATCGATAACGTCGGATGAGTAGCTTTCGGATGCCGCCACTGTCCCACCCAGCTTTTCGAACTGGGCGACGGAAGTGTTCCGGGCGCCCTCGGCGTAGTCCGTGGTCTCGGTGATGGTGACGATCCTGCGCATCCCGTCCACCCAAAGGGTGTTGCCGGTGTCGATGCCCAGTTGCAGGTCGTTGATGGCTGTACGGAAGATGTAGTCTCCGGCGCCGGCTATGTCAGGGCTGGTGGCGGACGGCGAAAGAAGGACCACTCCTTCCCTCTCGGCCAGAGGAGCGATCCCGAGCATTGCGCCGCTGCAAGTGGTCCCCAAGATAATTTTCACGCCGTCAACGTCAGTCAGTTTGTTGTAAGCGGTGATTGCGTCCTGAGCGGCGCACTTGGAGTCCTCTGCGATGAGTTCCAGTTTCCTGCCATTGATCCCACCCGCAGCGTTGATTTCCTCCATGGCAAGGAGCTTGGATTGAAGTATGGGGGTCCCGTAGGCCTCACCGACTCCGGTCAAAGCGTCCAGGACGCCAATCACGAAAGGCTCGGGAGTGGGTGTAGCTGTCGGCTCAGGAGTGGGGGTTGCGGTCGGGGCAACCGGGGTCGCTGTCGGGTCTGAGCCGCAAGCCACCAGAAACAACAACGACGCTGAGACCAGAGCCAACGAAAGCCCTAAGAGGTATTTACGGTAGATGAATCGCACTATGCACTTCCTGTAATAGACCCTGCGGGACCAAGTGTTGTCTTGCCCCGTCGGTCATAGTATCCTCTCCATTCGTACCGAGTATACCGATGTATGACCGTGACCTCAAGTATCATTCCCCTCATGAAAAGCCACGAATCATCTAGAACCCCGTCAGGGATATATTGTCGAAGGGCGCGACTTTCGATGTCGGCAATTGATCGGCGGCGCACGAGTCAGCTTATAACGCTTCTGCCTCGTTCGGGTTGCACCAAGACTTTCAGACTTCCATTGGGACCTGCCGGCTGAGGAGCACAGGCATATGTCCTTTGCCTACTGGGTGCTGATTGTCTTCATCGCATACTTCGCGGTCTTGATTGGGATAGCCGTCGTTCGGGCCCGCCAAATGAGAGACATGTCCGACTATGTGTTGGGCGGACGCAAAATGGGCCCTCTCACCTCAGCCCTGAGCTCCGCTTCCTCAGCCACCAGCGGCTGGACTATGCTGGTGTTTCCTGCCCTGGCCTTTGCAGCCGGCCTGGTGCATATGTGGACGGGACTGGCCATCGTGCTGGGAGCATGGCTGGTGTGGACCATCATGGGGCGCAGGCTTCGCCGCTACACCATTGCCACCGATGACTCACTTACTCTTCCGGAGTTCTACGAAAAACGTTTCATGGACCGTACAGGGGTCCTGCGCACACTGTCTGCAGTCATAACGGTGTTCTTCATCATCTTCTACGTCAGTTCCGGGCTGATTGCCGGGGCCAAGCTGCTTGAAGTCGTCTTCAACATCAGCCACGAGGAGTACCACTATGTAGGAGTCCTGATAACGCTTGCCGCCATAACCACCTACACCTTCATCGGCGGCTTCCTGGCCGTTTCACGCACCGACGTGTTCCAGTCGCTGATAATGCTGTCCGGTTTCATCATCCTCCCGGTCATGCTGATTTTGACTGTCGACAACCCTTTCCAGGGCCTGGAAACCACGGGAGGGGGTTTCTGGAACCCGTTGACTGTTGAATCCGGCGATCCCATTGGATGGGTCTTCGTGCTGTCGACCGCAGGTTGGGGTCTGGGAGCTCTAGGCTCCCAGAGGGTGCTGGCCCGTTTGATGGCGGTGGACCGGGAAGAAAACGTCCCCAGCAGCCGAAACATAGGCGTGTCCTGGATGGTGCTGATATTCGGATTCGCCTTGCTGATGGGACTTGTGGCTGTGCCTGCCTTGGAGGCGCGGGGCTTGCTCGATGAAGTGCTGGCTGACCCCGAGAAGTTGTATCCAATCACTTCCAGCACCTTCTTCCACCCTCTGGCGGCGGGACTCTTGCTGACCGCCGTGGTCGCGGCCGTAATGAGCACTGCGGATTCACAGTTGCTGCTGGCGTCGGCTGTCGCCACAGACGACATGCCCTTCATAAAGCGGCTGACCTATTCCGTCCAGACCCATTACCGCGTGTGGCTGGGCCGGGGGATGCTGCTGGCAGTCGGAGTAATTGCCGCGGTCCTATCCATATATCAACCCGACTCGGTCTTCAACCTAGTGTCTCTAGCATGGGGAGGCATGGGAGCAGCCTTCGGTCCGGTGACCATCCTGGCCCTGTACTGGAGGCGGTTCAACTTCTGGGGTGCATTGACGTCCATCGTTCTCGGAACTTTAGTCGCAACCCTGTGGTGGCAGCTCCCTCTGGACGCCGACGCGACAGCCCCGGCCCAGTTCCTGTCCGGCTTGTGGGACGTTATGCGGGACAACCCTGGCGGGATGTGGAACATGCAGCCGGCGACGCCCGGGTTCTTGATTGCAACGCCGGTCGCAATCATCGTGACCCTGCTGACACCGGCTCCCAGCCAGGCGGTAACCGAAGTGTTCGACCGGGTTATCGGCGGCGCCGCAACGACTGAGGCTGATCGAGCCGCCAGCTCGGAAACCGCCTAGTTGCTGGGCACATAGGCCCGCCACGGATTGTCAGGGTGTGGTATCTCCCAAGTTCGCCCCGCTTGTTACTGGCAGCGTTAAGCGGGGAATCTACTGTCCACGGCTCCTTTGGGGTGACGCCGGACATGATATAGAATAGGCATTCCACCGACACGCTCGCTTGAGAACCGACATGCCTGGACAACTGTTCACCCACTACTTCCTTACTGACGGCATAAGAGAGACGCCGGAATGGTCGCAGTCGGCCTCGGACATTTCCCATTAGCGTTGGGGGCCGGACACAGAGGTCTGCGAGAGGAGATTGTGGTTTCGTAGAAATGAGGACAGATGGCTGAGAGGCCAGAGCTGGGTGTTGACTCCCCTGGAGTCCGGACCCACCTTACAATAGTGCAGGGCGTGATACAGCGGATGGCGGATAACAGCCGCTCCTGCAAGTTCTGGTGCGTCACTCTAGTAGCGGCCACTTTGATATTGGTGGCACGTACGGGGGAGCCACGCCACGCGCTTATAGCCCTGGTTCCGACCGCACTGTTTCTAGTCCTCGATACCTACTACCTTGCCTTAGAGCAGGGGTTCCGGAAGTCTTACGAGATGTTCGTCGGGAGACTTCACCAAGGCAAGTTAGACTTATCCGATATTTATGAAGTTAAGGCAACCGGAAAGGTGCCGAAGCTGTTTCGGGAGAGTTTGGCCTCATTCTCGATATGGCCTTTCTATATCCTATTAATTGTGACTATATTGGTAGCGTGGTTGTTGATACTCTAGTCTGAGGAACTATCTGTGTGAGGGGAAGTGTGAATAAGAAAGGTGTGCCTAAGCATAAGGTCTTCATCAGCTTTCATGAAGAAGACATGAAATACAAAGACCGCTTTGTTCAAAAGGCAAAGAATGTCATTATCGATAAATCCGTCGATACCGGCGACATAGATGACAAGAGCCGCAAAACCGATACTATTCGCCAAATCATAAGAGATGAATACATCCGAGACGCAACGGTCACCATAGTCCTGATAGGCCCAAAAACCTGGCAGAGAAAGCATGTGGACTGGGAGATAGGATCTTCATTAAGGGCGACTAAACTAAATTCCAGGTGCGGGCTGTTGGGCATATTGTTGCCAAACCATCCCAATTATGAACAGAAGGAGTTAAATTTACGCTTAGTCCCGCCAAGGCTGGCAGACAACTGTAACGGACAAGACCCCTATGCATTAATTTACCATTGGCCGAAGAACCGAGCAGAAGCCCGTCTACGAGAGTGGGTGCATCGAGCATTTGTGAGGAGAGAAGGAAAGTCGCCGGACAACTCGAAAAAGCCGTTTGCCCGCAATAGGACTACGGACTATCTGAAGGGTTGGCAAAACTAGAACAATGCCTCGACCCCTCGTTCATCGTATCAGTCGGTATCTGGCGTACATGAACGCACTCCAAGCTGGGGACACGGAGACTAAGGTTGCGGTCTAGGCCCGCCACGGATTGTCAGGGTGTGGTATAGTATTGGCCGTTACGGGACAACGCTTGTCAGGAGAGTGAGACGTGGCCCAGACTATCGACCTCAAGGCAGCAGAAACGAAGACACTGTCGCTCAGCCCGGCCCCCATCCTTCCCAAAATGGGATTCCCGGTATCCAATCAGACGGGGATTGACCTGAAGGTGATCGTCGACGGGAAGAACATCCGAATCGAAAAGGCCGAGGGCTAAACGCGCGGCTGTTCCCCACCGCTCTCTGTGAGCGGCTCAGGTATACCCCCAAACCTCAGGCGCAACAGACCCTTGATGTCCTCCCAAGCCGTCGAGATTATCTTGACGCGGCTGTCGGGGTCGTCTTCCCAGTGGACGGGAATCTCCTTGATTCTGAAGCCTTTGGCGGCGGCTATTATCAGCAGTTCCGAGTCGAAGAACCACCCGTTGTCCTTCACCAGAGGGACCAGCGCCTTCACCGTTCCTCTGCTCACCGCCTTGAACCCGCACTGGGCGTCCCGAAAGGGAGTCCAGAACATGGCCCTGATAAGCGTGCTGTAGGAGCGGGAGATAAACTCCCGCTTGAACGAACGCGTAACCCTGGAACCCTTCATCAGCCTGCTGCCTATGGCGATGTGAGCACCTTCCTCGATAGCGTGGACAAGTTGGGGCACGTGGTCCAGGTCCGTTGACAGGTCGACGTCCATGTAGGCCACGATGTCGGCGGAGCTTTCCATCCATACATGCTTCAGCGCACGGCCCCGCCCCTTCTGGGGCATGTGGACTATGTTGACCCCTGTATAGCGGCTGGACAGCATCTCGCCCACGGCCAGGGTGCCGTCGGTGGAGCCGTTGTCGGCTATGACGATGCGCCAGGGATACTCCGACAGCTTCTCAGTGAGGAACTTGCTGAGAATGTCGATGCTCCGAGGCAGGTCCTTCTCCTCGTTGTATACCGGGATTATTATGTCGACGGTGGGACCCATTATTGGCTCACTCTCACCTATAAGTTAGTGCCGGAAATGCCTTACACCAGTGAACATCATGGCGATTCCGGCTTTGTTTGCCTCGGCTATGACCTCCTCGTCCCGGATGGAGCCGCCGGGCTGCACTATGGCCATCACGCCGCCCTTGGCCGCCAGCTCGATGTTGTCGGGGAAGGGGAAGAAGGCGTCGGAAGCCAGAACGCAGTCTGAAGCCCGCTCCCCCGCCGCCCTGAGCGCCAGATGCACGCTTGTCACCCGGTTGGGCTGGCCTGCGCCCATTCCCAGAAGCTGGTTGTCCCTGGCGAGCACTATGGCGTTGGACTTCACGTGCTTGGCGGCCTTCCAGGCAAACGAAAGGTCGCTCACTTCCCGCTGTGTAGGCTCCCGTTCCGTGACGGTCTTCCATTCGTCAGGGTCGTCGTTTGATGCGTCCTGGCTCTGAACAAGCAGCCCTCCCGACAAAGGCCGCAGGTCGTAGAGTAGCCCACCCTTCTCCGGAGCGGCTTCCAGCAGTCGGAGGTTGCGGCGCTTCTTCAATATGTCCAACGCCTCGGGTTCATAGCCGGGAGCCACTATTACCTCGTAGAAGATTCCGCTGGTGGCCTGAGCGGTCTCGACAGTGACTGTACGATTGAAGCCGAGAATGCCGCCAAAGGCGGAGACGGGGTCTCCGGCATAGGCTCGATTGTACGCCTCGGCCTGGTCTGGATGGCACGCCAAGCCGCAGGGGTTCGTGTGCTTGATAACGACCACAGCAGTGTCTTCGAAGTCGGTGACGGAACTCCAGGCGGCCTCTGCGTCCATCAGGTTGTTGAAGGAAAGCTCCCTCCCATGGAGCTGACGCGCGTTGGCGATGCCTCCTGCCGAACCCGACGCCGGAATGTAGAGCGCCCCCTGCTGGTGGGGGTTTTCACCATATCGCAGTCCCGCCAATTGGGAGAAGCTCAGGTCTAGTTTTTGGGGCAGGCCGTTATCGCCGTCGACAGAACCATCAATGGACGAAAGGTATCCGGCTATGGCCGTGTCGTAGACCGAGACGTGGTGGAAGGCTTTGTAGGCGAGGGTGCGCCGGTCGTCGTGGGTCAGGTCGCCGGACACGAATTTGCCGATGGCCCAGTCGTAGTCCTCAGGGTCCACCAGTACCACGACGCTGGGGAAGTTCTTTGCCGCCGCCCGGAGCATCGTCGGGCCGCCGATGTCGATGTTCTCCAGGGCATCGTCCAGGGTGGCGTCCGGCCTGCTTATGGCCTCCCTGAAGGGATACAGGTTGCCAATCAGCAGGTCAATGGTGGCTATGTCGCGGCGGGACAGCTCGTCCATGTGTTCCGGCATGTCTCTGCGGGCCAGTAATCCGCCGTGGATATGCGGATGGAGGGTTTTGACCCGCCCGTCCAGGATTTCCGGGAAGCCGGTGAGGTCTGAGACCTGCTGCACGGGCACTCCGGCGTCGCTGATGGCTTTGTGCGTGCCTCCGGTGCTGACCAGCCCCACTCCCGCATCATGAAGCCTCCGGGCCGCCTCAATGACCCCCGTCTTATCGTATACGCTGATTAGGGCTTTCAACATTCGCCTCTACGAGATCACCACTCTACGTTCGCCCGTCTGAGACTTCACCTCACCCACCGCTCGGCTGTCGGGAATCTCCTTCTGGATTTCTCCCACCCGGTCAGGAGCACAGGCCAGGACCATGCCCAGCCCCATGTTGAAGACCTGAAGCATCTCGTCAGGGTCTACTCCGCCCTCACGCTGGATGATGGAGAATATGGGCTGGGTCTCCCAGGAACTTCCGTCCAGCTTGGCCATGAGGCCCGAAGGCAGCATTCTGGGCACGTTGGCCTCCAACCCGCCTCCGGTAATGTGGGCTGCGCCCTTGATTTTTTCCAGGACAGGAGCCATTAGAGGGTAGTGGGCACGGTGGGGTATGAGAAGCTCTTCACCCAGGGTGTGTTCCAGCTCGTGGTACTTCCGGTACAGGACCGTGGAGTCTTCCTCCGTCTTGAACACTTTGTGCACCAGCGAGAATCCGTTGGTGTGGACTCCCGTTGACGGTATTCCCACGAGGGCGTCTCCAGCCTGAATCCCGGAGCCGTCCAGGATGTTCTCCCTCTCCACGACGCCTACGGCGAACCCCGCCAGGTCGAAGTTGTCGCCGATGTACACGCCAGGGGTCTGGGCCGTCTCTCCCCCAATCAGAGCGCATCCGGCCTCTTTGCACGCCCAGGTAATGCCTCTGAGCAACGACTCGATCTTCTGGGAGTCCAGGGTTCCCATGGAGATGTAGTCGAGGAAAAGCAGGGGTCTTGCGCCGGATGTGACGATGTCGCCCAGGTTCATGTTCACCAGGTCCATGCCCAGCGACTCGAAATGGCCCAGCATGGAGCCTATTCTGAGTTTGGTGCCCACTCCGTCGGTGGAGGTGACAAGCGTCGGGTCGGAGAGACCCGTTAGGTGGAACAGCCCCGAGAAGCCGCCAATGCCGTTAAGGACCTGGGGGCCGTGGGTGATGCGCGCAAAGGCGCCGATTCTGTCCTTGATTCCATCGAGGGCTTGCCGGTCTACGCCGGCGGAAAGATAGGTCTGGCCACCCGACACGTCGCTCCCCCCTTCTGCAACGCAGAGTATACAGCAACGCTAATGAGCGTCAACCCTGAGAGGGGATGGAGGGAGAGTTGGTCTCGCTAGGAGGAAGGTTAGCCTATTTGTGCAACCACGGCGCTCGAAAGTTAGACGGCCGTTTTTGCATTTTCCTCAAGGTCTCCGACGAACTTTAATGCATCGACTGCAGATTCCTTGGAAATATGTGGCTTGAGCTCGTTAATTTTCGATGCCACGGTTCCTATATCCGTATCGGGATTTTCGTGACGTAGGTAGTATGCGGTGGCGAATCTCTCCAAATTTTTCACATCGCGTGGTCCCAAACGCTTAGCAATGTAATCTATCTGACGCTGATATTTTTGGAACTGTGCGTCGAATCGGGCAAACAATCTATCCGCCAATCTTCCAGGGCAAAACGACGGTCCGTAATCTCCACGTATCTCTATATCTAGAATCTTGTTGGCCCGCATCAGCCCGATATCATTGTGGAGGTCAAATGAATACGGCCCGTGTTTGTATAACACGTAATCATATGAGAAAGGCAGACCCATCATGGATTTCAGGAAGAACAGGGTTTTTTGGACATGTGTTTCGCCTGCCCATCCACCGCTCTGACGCATTTGTTGGACCAAATAGGCAACCAAGGCGTGTTGTTGAAGGGTCGTCAGGTCAGACATGAGCTCTCCTCATTCTAGGCTTTCGGCCAGGATTGTTTCCCGGTTTTCATGTAGCCATGCCTGCGCTGTATCCCGCATCGTCGGTTCAATGAATACGAAACTTATGACCGCCGGCGGAATGTGTTTTAGGATATCAGAAACCACTTGGGCTGCAACTATACGTTTGTCAGCCTGCAAGACCGGGAAATCTATGACGGCGCCACCAGGTGTGTACTCATCCAACCTAACGTTGTCTGGGCCGAATTGGTCAGCTAAAGCCGTGTGTACGGCTTTTCCTGGTTCGGGATTAATCTCCAAGTCTTCTGGATTCCGGGTATAGATAGTCTTGAAATGTTGCCGATTCACGATTCTAATTGCCGCGTCGTGAGAACCTCCGTTACCCTGATTTGTGGCGTCTGTGGCGTCCTTCGCTAAGGCTCCCAGAACCTCAATGTCCGTTATTGGAAGAAATTCATCCACATCAGAGTTGGGAATTTCGCCTCCGGCAACCACCCTCTCAAAAAGTCCTTTAGATGGATGTCGTACGCCCGGCGGACCGGATGGAGATAGAGCTGGGTAAACATTGAATACCGAGCAAGTAAAAGGGCTTCCGCTGAATGGAGGCCGCCAGATTCGATCCCCAACGTTGGCTCTTCAGAGACGTCGCTTTTCGGAAGAATGCGCAATGTGTCAACTAGTCGGTGGTGGTCGAACCTTCCATATTGGACACCTGTGTGGAGCGAGTCACGGAGCAAGTAATCCATACGGTCCACCCCAAAAGCATCACCTACGATTATTTCCGATAGGATCGCCTCCCAGTTGCTAAACCTTTCGTTAGGCAATTCCTTAGGGCCAACAGCGAGCTTGATGATGTCTTCCGCCCTCAGTGGAGGCGTGATTCCACTCCAAATTTCTCGCATTTCCACGCTGCGTATCAGCTCTGCCGTCAACGTCTCATGGGTCCATCCTTCTGGGAGCAACTCATCCTCTGCTGCGTGAGAAAAGGGAAGATGCCCGATGTCATGGCATAGCGCCGCCATTCTAATGACCCGACGCCAGTATCTCCTCTGGTCCTCGTTGGAGACTTCAGGGACCAATTCATGAATCGTTTCATGCACTCGATCGTTACGGGTTATGACGTCGAATACTCGGGACGCGAGTTCCATGACTCCCAGGGCATGCTCGAACCTCTTGTGGGTGGCGCCTGGATAGACCATGTACTCCATCGCCAGTTGGTGAATGTTCCTGAGTCGTTGCACGGGGCGAGAATCCAATACACGTCTCTCGGCGGCATCAAGCTGAATGAACACATGTATAGGATCCCTGATTTCGTGATAGAGCTTCGTGGTCATACTTCAGGACATCGTGGATGCGAGTCATGAGTCGACGTTAGTGACTCGTCACCACGAGGAGCACCGCTCATAGTACGGCACTGTAGGCGGCTGCGGTCAAGAAGCCTATGTCAGCCCAGTTGTTCCAGGGCCAGCTTGTCCATCTCCAGTTGTATGGGGATGGGGTAGTTGCCCGTGAAGCAGGCGTCGCAGAAGCCGCCCTTGGAGCCTCCGACGGCCTTGAGCAGTCCCGCTACGCTCAGGTAGCCCAGGGAGTCGGCCTCGACGAACTCACGGATGCCTTCCATGTCTTTGTTGGCGGCTATCAACTCAGCCTTGGTGGCCATGTCCACTCCCAGGTGGCAGGGGTGGCGGATGGGCGGAGCGCACACACGCATGTGCACCTCGGTGGCCCCGGCTCTTCGCAGCAAGCTAACGACATGAGGCGTCGTTGTCCCACGAACGATGCTGTCGTCCACCAGCACGACTCGTTTGCCTTCGATGACACCGGACAGAGGATTGAACTTGACCCGGACTCCCAAGTCCCGCAATCGCTGGTCGGGTTCGATGAAGGTCCGGCCCACATAGCGGTTCTTGATGAGGCCGTCGCTATAGGGTATCCCCGATTCCTGGGAGAATCCCACTGCTGCGGCAGTAGCCGAATCCGGGACGCCGATCACCAGGTCTGCATCGACAGGGTGTTCCCTGGCCAGCTGGGCGCCCATAGCCCTCCGTGTGCTGTACACAAGCTGGTCGTCCAGTACGCTGTCCGGTCTTGCGAAGTAGATGAGCTCGAATACACACAGGGCCCTGCGGTTGCTGGTCCCTGGCCATTTGTAGAAGCGGACTCCGTTTTCGTCAACGATGGCGGCCTCTCCCGGCTCCAACTCCCTCTCCAGGGACGCGCCAAGGTGGTCAAGGGCGCAGGACTCCGACGCGACGACCCAGCCCTGTCCGAGACTTCCGATGCACATGGGACGGACTCCAAGCGGGTCACGGAAACCCATCAACGTGCCCTTGGTGAGAGCCACTGTCGAAAAGGCGCCGTGCAGATTCCTCATGCAATGTCCAATACGTTCTTCCCACGAAGAGCCGGGAGCATTGGCCAGGAGGTTGGCCATTACCTCAGAGTCAGTGGATGACTTGAAAGTGCAACCCCACTCCTCCCTCAACTCTATTTGGAGTTCCAGAGCATTCACCACGTTGCCGTTGTGTCCTAACGCCAACTCTCCGTGGATGCCGTCCACAACAAAAGGCTGGGCGTTGGCGGCTCGGCTGGAGCCGGTGGTGGAGTAACGGGTGTGGCCGATGGCCATCCGGCCATGGAGGTTCTTCAGTTCTTCTTCACGGAAAATCTGGGTGACAAGCCCCATGTCGGTGTAGCATTGAATGCCCTGACCGTTGTAAGAGGCAATCCCGGCGCTTTCCTGTCCGCGGTGCTGGAGGGCGAAGAGGCCGAAAAAAGCAAGGCGGCTGGCGTCTCCGCTAGGTGCGTATACCCCGACCACCCCGCACTCTTCACGAGGGCGGTCAGATGGGGGCACCGCCTGGTGGGACCCAGCCCTGCCACTCACAATGCGATTTTACACCTACTCCGAAAGCGTATGTCAAGGCGGATGCCATGTCATTGGCCCGGCTCCGCCTGTTCACTCAGTCAGGTTTACTCGGGAAGCTCGGCTTTCATTCCCGGACGGAGGTCCACCTCAAAGGCGGCCAGGAACTGGCCGACCAGCAGGTAGTGGCCGATGAGTCCGGTCACGTCCACTGTAAGCAGGACGCCCCAGCGGTCCACCATCGAGTTGTAGGTCGCATCAGTTACCTTGTGGTCTCTAAGCAGCTCCTGGGTGTAGCGGACCAGAAGCTCCTCGTCTCCGCTGAGACCCTGGGGGGCTGTGCCCTTCGCTATCGCCTGTATGGTGTCCTCGGACACTCCGGCTTTCCGGGCCAGCTCTGCGTGGGCGCTGAACTCGTACTGGGACTTTATCTCCGCAGCCGTGGCGCAGATGACCACCTCCTTGAGGGAGTTGGGCATGTCCATCATGAACCGCACGTAGTGGCCGGTTGCGGCGGCCCTGGCGGCCAGTTCAGGGCTATGGAGCAGCACTCCAAAGGGGCCTCGGACTCCGCCTCGGCTGGCTTCGATTTCGTCGTAATACTTCTGGTGCTCCGGGCTGAGGTCGTCCCGCTCCAGGTTGGGCAACCGTGCCATATCTAACCTCCGCGTCCTTGTATTCTGTCCGGCTTGAGTCTTGGGTCATCGGTGGGGCTGAGTCATTGCCTCCACGCCAGGCCCTCCGTCGCCTGCAGGAATGCGTCCATGATGGGCGGACTGGCCGCGATTACGCTGGGGCCTTCATAAGTCGTAGGGTTGCCATGCCGGTCTCTAAGGACTCCGCCTGCCTCCGATACCAGCAGCTCACCAGCCGCCAAGTCCCATTGGGAGAGACGGCGATGAAAATAGAGGTCCAGGCGTCCACACGCAGCGTAGGCCAGCCCCAACGTGCTGCATCCCATCAGGCGCACGCTCTGGACCTGGGTCCAGATTCTCGATACGATTTCCAGGGCAGTGAGGCCGTCCGGGTCGGTAGCGCCTATGTCGAACCCCAGCAGGCAGCCGTCCAATCCTGTCTTGTTGGATACGGAGATGGGTTCTCCGTTTAGGTGCGCTCCAGCGCCTCTCTCCGCCGTGAATATCTCCCCCCTTATGGGGTCGTAGACCACTCCGGCCGCAATGCTCGAGCGGTCCGCCAGGCCAATGGACACGCCGACGTGAGGGATGCCCATGACATAGTTACGGGTGCCGTCGATGGGGTCTATTATCCACCTGTATTCGGCGTCGGGGTTCACCGGTTCCGACTCCTCCGATATGACACCGAACTCCGGGTACTCCTTAAGCAGGAAGTCCATTGCCGCCTTCTCGGCCGCCAGGTCCACGTTGGTCACCGGGTCATAAACACCCTTGAACCGCACGTCTTTCTGGGAGTAGAAGCAGTCTTTGACGATATCTCCGGCTCTAAGGGCAGCGTCCAGCGCCACGGCAAGGGCGCCTGCGCCCGTGGACGAAACCGGAATCTGGCTCATTGGGCAGCACCTCCGCCACTGAAGCCTGAAAGAAGCCAAGGCAGTCTAGCATACAACTGCCGCCAGTGGGAACGATGGGACTAGGCCTTCGGCCTGTCCGGCGCTTCAAGGCGCTCGGTCCCGCATCGATTCCGGTGTGGTTCATAGGAAGCCGCTTTCATAGACTGCGTGACGCTCACTGGTCTTCCGTACCTCTGAGACTTGTTCAGATTCAAGTGACGGGCAGGCCGAAACGATGGGCAAATAATATTCGTGAAAGATGAAAATAATTTGACACCCATTCCGATATTCTGCTATTGTCGGCGAATCTTTAAACCATTTCCCAAGCGATATAGGTTTCAGGAGGACCGTATGGTAAGGACTATGGAACGTCACAAGTGGAGCCTACTGATCCTCCTGTTTGCGGTGGCCCTCGTTGGCATCGTTGCTTGCGGTGAAGAAGCTACGCCGACCCCTACCTCAGCACCTCCGCCCACTGCTACTCCGACAACGGCCCCAACCCCCACGGCCGCCGTCGCCCCGACCGCTACATCTGCGGGTCAGGACCAGCAGGTTAGGGTTGATGTCGCGTCGGGGTCCATTGGTTACGGAATATCGGGCTTCAAAATCGAAGACTATGGCGAACCTAAATACGGCGGTGTGAACCAGGTCCTGTTCTGTTGTGACATTCGCACCTGGGACGCGGCCGTGCCCTGCTGCACGCATTTCGCTGCCCAGCTTGGACCGATGTTCAACACCCTGCTCCAGTTCAACCCATGGACCTTTGACAGGTTTGACATCTCCGGGGACGCGGCGGCTAGTTGGGAGCGGTCCAATGCAGACGGCACCATTTGGACTTTCAGTCTGAAGCCTGAAGCGGTCTTCTGGGACGGAACCCCAGTCACCGCTCAAGACTGGGTATACAGCTTCGATCGTCTCGTGGGGCGGGGAGACAAGGAGGGAGGAGACAGGGAAGTCAAGCAGTTCTTCGGCCCCCACTTTGACAAGGCGGTCGCCGTAGACGAAAACACGTTGGAAATACACCTGCTTCACCCGTGGGCAGACTTCGTTTCCTTCATGGCAGACGACCATTTCACGGTGATGAAGCAGTCCCACTATGAAGAACTCGACAGCCAGGCCAACGCCGGAGATGAGACGATATTCGACGTCGAGAACGGCTGGAAAAATATGATGCTCTCGGGTCCCTTCAAGCCGGTAAGCGTAGAGAGCAACCGGCGGTGGACTCTGGAGGCGAACCCCATCTACTGGAAGAAGGACCCGGAAGGCCGAGACCTCCCCTACCTGGATGGCGCAGAGTTCTACACGGTCCGGGGTAAAGACGCGACCCAGGCGGCGTGGGAAGCCGAACAGCTGTGGCAAAACAATGCACAGAACAACGGCAACATGGACCCGGGGCAACTCTGGGACCTGGTGGAACGTGAAGGCGGAAAGTTTATAGCCTACCCGGTGCCCTGTTGCCCTGGAGGGCTTGCATTCAACACCAGCAAGCCGCCCTTTGACGACGTTCGAGTGCGCAGGGCGATTTCTCTGGCGCTGGACAGGGACAAGTTCAACGACCTGGTCTGGGACGGCAGAGGCATATTGGGCACGCCTTGCGGAGCGCCCGGCCACCCTCTGTGCTGGGACGAGGAAAAGCTGAGGTCGCTGCCGGGAATCAGGAAAGTCCCCAACAACAAAGACGGGGAGAAACATCCTGATGACATCGCTGAAGCCAAGAGGCTTCTGGAAGAGGCGGGTTACCCGGACGGGTTCGAGACGACCTACATATACAGCGGATCAGTCAGCGGAAGGGACGAGTTCACTCCTCTCAGCGACGACCTGAAGACGCTGGGAATCGAGCTGTCAGCAACAGTCCTGGACACCGCCGCACGAATCGAGGCTTTGCAAAACGGGCAGTTTGACATGATTACGTCAGGGACAGGGGCCGGGGTGGTCACACCCGACACCTACCTCAACCGTTACTATCCGCTGGACTCTGAGAACAACGTGTTTGATTGGACGTACGACGGACCCGAAGACCTTCTCGGTCTAATCGCCCAGCAGTCCCAGGAGATCGACCTGGCTAGCAGGAGGGCCGTGCTGGACGACATACAGGACATCGTCATAAACAAGGACAGCTACTGGCTGGTCTTGATATTGAGGACCTGGAGCAGGGTGTTCAACACCGAAAAGGTGGCAGGCCAGATGCCTACCCAAAGCGGCCAGATTGAGAGCCGGCTGGAGCAAATTTGGCTGGTGGACGCCACAGGGACTGGCCGTTAGATTCAACTTGAAGTGCGGACAAAAAGGGAGAGGGCCGTAACCCTCTCCCTTTTTCGTTGGCCCGCATATAGCGCGAAAATAGGCGTGGCCTATCCCTTCTCCACTGGCGGCGGGAGAAGAGCCTGCCCTGAGCTTGCTGAAGGGTTGGGATGAGGCGGAAGCGTCCGCCGCGCTCCTGCATCGTCTGGTTTGACGAAATTGGCTTGAGATTCCTCACTGCGCTCCGCTCCGTTTCGGAATGACAGTTGAGACGGTGGAGAGTCTTACATTCATATGTGAACGGGCATACAGCCGCCAGGCTTCCTAAGACGACTGTCGACCTGAGATCAGTTCCTCGTCCCCCTCATTCTGGGATCCCATACATCTCGCAGGGCGTCGCCCATCATGTTGAAGGCGAATACTGCCAGTCCGATCGCTATTGAGGGCATGTAGACGAGCTGGGGCTGCTTCCTAAGGAACTCATATGTGCTGCCGCCCATGATTCCACCCCAGGAGGGCACGTGAGGAGGCGGTCCCAGTCCCAGGAAGCTCAATGAGCTCTCGATGATAATCGCTGCGCCCAGGGTGACCGAGACCAGTATCATGCTTAGGGACAAGCACTGGGGGAGGACATGACGAATCGCGATTCGCCAGTAGCCGGCTCCCACGGCTTTGGCGGCGGTGACGTAGTCCATAGGAACTATAGATAGAGCTTGGGACCGGATAGCCCGGGTCGTAGGGGCTATGACCGTAATTGCGATTGCAAGAATTACGTTTTCCAGGGAAGCGCCCAGCGTAGCCCTGATCGCCAGCGCCAGGATCAGGGAGGGGAACGCCATCATGGCGTCTATGAATCTCTGT
>DAOUJI010000046.1:0-5958 GCA_034422875.1 Dehalococcoidia bacterium
CTCACGGAGGGTCCGGCCCAGCTCGACGAACCCCAGGGAAAGGGCCCGCAGGGGAGACAGCCCGCCGACCACGCGCTGCAACGGCGGCTCCGGCACCACCCTCAGGGTCCAGAGCGCCCAGCCGAACCACCACAGGCCCACGGAGGCAATGGACAGCCGGGTTGTCAGGTCGGCGACGGGGGTGTCGCGGGTGGCCAGGATCAGGACGAGGTGCGCCAGCAGCAGCAGCCCACCGCCGACATAGCCGTAGGCGAAGCCCCTGCTGCTGACGTCGTCCAGCAGTTCCCGGGGCGCGATGTGGGGGAGGAAGGAGTTGTAAAACACCAGGCAACCGGCAAAGCCGATGTTGGCCAGCACCAGTGTGCCCAGCATCCAGGCCCACGGCTGGGCGGTGTAGGCCGAGAAGAACATCAACACCGTGAACAGGGCCCCAATCACGGTGTACACCCACAACAGGGCCTTTTTTATGGGAACGCGGTCGGCGATGATGCCCAAGAGAGGACTTGAGAGGGCCACCAACGCGGTGGAAACCACGATGCCGAGACTCCACATGGAACTCCCGGTGAACGACAGCCCCAGAAATGAAGCGGAGTCGCCCAGGGACTCCTGGAAGAGAAAAACGAAGTACACCGGAAATATGGCGGCGATGCCGCTGGTGGCGTAGGCGGAATTGGCCCAGTCGTAGACGCACCAGGCGCGAATCACTTTCCTCTGTTGGACAGACAGGGAGCTCAGGGCTGTCGTAACCACATATCCTCGATCCGGAACACCGGGAGTTGAGTTCGGTCGGCCCGGTTACCTCAAGTTGCGTGGATAATTAGGCCGAAGGATCAGACATGGCATACAGTGCTCAGGACGACGACGGTTCTACTGCGCTGCAATGGCTGCCTCCCTTATGCTTCCTGGTCCACGCTGGAGATTGCGACAATCTTACCTTGTCCACGCCGAAGGAGTGAATCTGCATGAGCAAGCGTTTGATCGCGTCCATGGCGGTACTGGCCGCGGTGGTCGTGGCCGTCAGTTTCACTCTCGCCAGCGACGAATCGAACCCTGTTCGAGCCACGGCGGGCGCCGCCAGCGACGAGCTGGAGGACCTGAGCACCGTCGCCGACCAGAAGGGTATATCACTTCAGGAGGTCCTGAACAGATACGGCTGGCACGGCGATTTCTCCCGCATGGTCTCGGAGATCAGGGCCGCGCATCCCGGTTCGTTCACAACTGCGGCGATTACGGGCGACCATTCGGCCTCGGTGTCCTTGGCGGGGGCAGTGCCAGCAGAGGCCCAAGAAGCCATAAAGGCCTTCGAGGCGAAAATCCCGGCCGTCGCGGTGGAAACACATGCCGACATGGGGATTACGGAGCAGGAAGTAAAGGCCGCAGTTCCCGGGGCTCACTACGCGGTGTTCAAGACGGTTGGAGTGTTGAACGCATCCACATCCTTCGACTACGACACCAGACGGATCGAGATCATCGTCCAACTGCGGGGTACGCCAGATGATCCCACCGTGGACAGACTGACGCGAATCGGGGAGAGGGGAGCCGCCCGCGCGACCAGGCCAGACTTGCTCGAATTCGTTTCCGTATCAGTGATGGTCGTGAGCCACGAATTGGGAGGAGAAGACAGCGCTACTTAGCACCGAAAAAGGAAAGCCAGTTGCACCTCGCCCGGTTGCATGGACAAATGGTTTCACCACCCGCCAGAAGCCGCCTGCGCCGGGACCGGTGTGGCCGTGGGAACTGGCGTTGCGGTCAGAACTGGGCTAAGAAACTGAATGGTTCAGTCCGGATCCGGCGTCCACGTAGCGTCGGGTCCCTCTCCGGAGGCACTCAAGGCGACGGCCATCAGAAGGAGTCCCGCTCTCATGGGAATGACGGAATCAGGAAAGGACTTTCACAATCTTCTCTTCGAAGAGAATTGACAATCCCATAGGGGCAGTGCAAGGTAAATCCAATGACCAGTACAGGCCACCAGATATGGTGGCCCACCCGTGAGTTCGAAACGGTCAGACACTGTAAAAGGCCGCCATGAAAATCCAAATGACCGAAAGCTTCCTGTACAACGACCTCGAGCTGATCTTCTCAGCAAGGGACGGCCAAGGTCAGGGGTACGTCGCGATATACTCAGGTGACCTTACTGAAGGATTCGAGTACACGACCGTCCCAGTGAGCCAGGAATCCTTGGAAGCATTCCGGAAAAAGGAGATCGACCTCAGAACCCTCATGACCGAAAAGGGAAAGGTAGAATGGTACGTGATGACTGTGAAGGACAGCTATGGCAACGTCGAGATGCAAAGGCAGACAGGACTGCTCACAGAAACCGACCGGCTCCCTGAAGCGGGCTATCATCCCGCCGTCACGCCGGACGAGAGAATACCGGCACCATCCGTCAACTGAAAACAGCGATGCTCCATGGAACTCAGGGAGGGCCCGTCTGACTCCGGGCCCTTTTGCATTGCAAAAAACAAGTTTCTACGGGCAAACCTCCATGACCAGGTCCGACATCACTGGAGGATAGCCGCGGCCAACGCAGGGTATATCGCAAAAGAGTGGCAGATGGAGGGGCCGCCCCCGGAGGGAGCAATTCAAATAGGTCCCAACCAAGAATAGCGCCGGCTATGTCGATGACAGAGGGCCGTTGACGACACCGCCGACTCCAGCCTTACACTGGAGGGAGGTTCCCCTTTCGCTCCAAAGCGTCCCGCAGGAGACCTCCCGAATGTCCCGACTCCGTGAACACCCCTATATCCGGGCCACCTGGCTCGCCAGGCTGCTCGCGGGAGAGACCCACTGCCAGTGGGCCGGCTGGTTAGGCGCCCACTACCAGGACTAGGCCAGGCCGCCCTCAGACTTCGAGAACACACAGTGGATGCTCGACCACACCGCACTGCTGAACAGGGAGCGGGAAAGCAGGGAATCCATCGGGTACACGGTCTACGTGGAAAACCAGAACTCCTTCCGGCTAAGGGGCCGGTACGCCACCCTCGCCGGAAAACCC
The DNA here is from genome assembly GCA_034422875.1 of Dehalococcoidia bacterium. GTDB lineage: Bacteria > Chloroflexota > Dehalococcoidia > Lucifugimonadales > JAGWBF01 > DAOUJI01. Next base: position 2,996 of record DAOUJI010000046.1, read on the forward strand.
GACCTGATCGCCGTCAAGAACGCCGACGCCGTGATCACCGACGCCAAGGCCGGCAGGCCCAGCCCACACCACGCCGTCCAAGTAATGCTCTACCAGTACGGGATACCCAAGTCCACCACACATCATCCGTCACTTACCACGACTTTGAAAAGGCCCTGCCCGGAAACGCCGAAGAATTACGCCTGACGGGTATTTCATATACAATCACCCCACTGGCATCAAGAGAAAAGCGTTGTAACGGTTCACAGCCTGTCCCCACCACCCCTGACCGCGGAGGGCGGATATGGACAGAAAACGGAGAAACAGCATGCCCAACCAGGTTGTAACAGACCATGTGGAGATAGCCAAGAACTTCTTGGCGCGAAGCAAGGCATACCTGGACGAAGGCGACCTCCACCAGGCATCGGAAAAAGGTTGGGGCGCAGCCTCCCACATGGCAAAGGCAGTGGCCGCCGAAAACAACTGGCCCTATGAAAACCATGACCAGTTCGACTGCGTGATTGTCAATGCCCGACAGCGTTACCGCTTGCCACAATTGCGGGAGTACGGCAAAGCCGCTCACATCCTGCACCAGAACTATTACCAGCATCCATCCCTGCTCAACCCAGACACCATCAGGGAAGATATAGACGACGTGGAAAGGCTGCTGACCGCCCTCGAACCCCATATAGTCCAGCCATCTCCCAGCCAACAATAGAAGTCCCGGCAACCACGAGCCGGAGCTTCTTGATCAAGGCCGTCCGACTTCCCGAGGCCCCCAGATACAGCCGAGACCATGAACAGGCCGCCAAGGCAACCGGAGCAAGGACCTCGAATCGAAAACACTACTGTGCAAAGCCACTCGACATAGACGCCATGGGCGAAACGACGATTCATGCAACATCCGAGGCGTAGACCCAACGGGCACAAACGCTTGGCCAGCCGTCCAGCTCATCAGAGCCTTTGACATACTGAAGTCAAAGGGGTCCGCTACAGAGGACAGATCCCCCAACGCCTCCAGTAAGACCGGCGCACCATGGAGGACATTTTTGCCCGGTTGTACCCATCGTCCTCATCACTCCATGAAATCTCACCCCGTATCCGAACAAGTTCAAGACCTAGCGGCACAGAGGCTGTGCGTCATCCGGGCGGTACAATCGTTTTTGATGACACCTGCTGCTTGAAAGCCGCCCAGACCTTTATCACAATGGAATCAGGGTCGAGTTGCAGACCGGCGACGACGCCGGAGAGACCAGCCCTGGCGAACAGGGGGACCGGCAAACGCCGGGCCTTTTTCTTCACTTGGCAAACGGCCGTGGAAGCGACGGCGGGGACAACTCCACGAGTTTTCACGGCACCCGATTGATGACAACCGATCCTTTTCCAGTCCTACGACAGCCCAGTACCATGGAACCAGCCCCATCCACAGGGAGGACCGCCTGGCAATGTCCAGCAACAAGGCCGCCATCTACATCAAGGAAGCCGCCGGCTATCCCGACGGCGAAAACTCCAAGGATCTCCAAATCCACCACTGTGAAGAGTTCTGCAAAATCCACGGCCTCGACATCGTCGCCCGCTACTACGATGGTGTTGGCATAAGGCATGACTTCGACTGGATGATGGGCGAGGCAACCCAGGACGACCCGCGCTTCCACTACATCGTCGTTTACAAGCTCCGGAATTTCTCATGGTCCCTTGACGAGACTGTTCTCTGCCGCGACAGGCTCAGGGCCAGCGGCGTGAGCCTGATCTCCACGACGGAAAGCTCACCGTAGCCTGGCACCGGCCCGTCGGCCTGACGCTGAGCGGACCAGAACTGCCGCAGGCCGCCATAACGGACTGCCAATTCCGCCGGTTAAACCCACGAATGCCGGGGCTACCCGCGCCTCGATTTCCAAGCTCGCAAAATGCCCGTAATCCGTCCCTGTCCGAACCTCGCCCACTGACGCCTTACGTGGGCAAGCAACGGATTCGGGACGAGCTGAGAGCAGAATCCGGGTAGCGGAATTTCCTCGATCGGCCTGAAAAACTCCGCGGGAGTGAACGATGACCACCGAACCCGAACACAACACCCCCATCGAGGAACTGCGCTACCGGACCACGTCGGCCGCCGCCGCCGAAATCAGGGAGCTGGTAGCCAAGGCGCTACAGCGCATCGAACGCGGCGAGCAATGCCGCAGGTGCGGACGGAGGCAGGAACCAGACAATCCCTGCCGCTGCGTTCCAGGCAACCCGGAACGCGCGCTGACCGACCGGTAGGAGACGATATGACCTCCAATCGACCACGCTGCCCGGGCACCAGCCGAACCCGCACCCACTGACACCTTTCGCCGGGTTAACAATGGATTCAGAATGGGCTGAAAGCCAAATCGGAGTAGCGGAATTTCCTCGCCGGGACCACAAGTCCCCCGGCCCGGGAGCGCACGGATCTACCAAGACTACAGCTGGAGAGACCGAGAGCGGCACCCAAGTTGGCCGTGTGGGCCACGTGGAAGGGACCGCCGGACGGCCACGACTCGCCAGCCACCGGAACCCGTCCCGGAGCTGGCCGCAATGGCTCGGGTCAATCCCTAGGCCCGGCGTGGCGGAACACTCTTCCCTCCCGCACTTAACAGCCTGGCGTCAATCCCCAGCTTTTGATAAGAAATGCCAACAGACGGCCAAGAGGTGGCTGTCGCTTTGTGGTCCGGCGACTCTTCGTCCCAATAATGCCGCTCATCTGCAAAAATGACCTTGATCCAGTGGCACCCTCCGAATTTTAGGTAACATTTGAACTCAGGCGTGCATTATTGGCGAGGGAAGTTCCCGAGGGAAGCAATGCGGACCGGTCAAGAAACCGTCCTGGTCACCGGTGCCACCGGATACATCGGTGGAAGGCTTGTTCCCCGCCTGCTGGAGGAGGGACGGCATATCCGCGTCTTCGTGCGCAGCCGGGCCAGGGCGCTCTCCCGCCCATGGGCCAATCAGGTCGAGATTGTTGTTGG
>DAOUJI010000047.1:0-11388 GCA_034422875.1 Dehalococcoidia bacterium
ACCCTATCTGGTGGTCCAGCCCCACTCCCTCGCATGCCGCTTGGCATTCCACCCTAACCAGCAAGTACAGAAACGACAGTAGGGCGTTGACGGGGTCCCGGGGCGGCCGCCGGTTTCTGCCGTCAAAGGTGAATGCTCTGTCGGAAGTTCGTATCAGTCTGCTGAACGCCGAGAAATAGGATGCTGCCGCGTATCCCTCCCGGCCTCTGACCTTGCCCATGTCATCTGCCTTGGGTAGGTCCTCGATGACGTGGCCCATCTCCTTGGCGGCGGCGCGGAGTGAGTCCTCTGCCTCATTTTCCTCCGTCTGCCTTGCTTCTCTCATCAGGAGTAGTCTGGCGTTCTGGACCTTGGCGGCGACGATGTTCCGGGCGATGTCCACTGCCTTGTCTTGGTCTTGGTAAGCTTGGTGCTGGGCCAGCCGCAGCAGGACGTTACCGGAGGTGGGGCCGATGACCTTGGCCCTGAACCGTCCGCTTCTGCTCAGGAACACCAGGTCGCGCTGGTCTGCGGCGCACTGAGCCATGGCTGCTGGGGATACGTTGACCCTTCCGAAGCAGACCACCGCTGCTAGGTGATGCACCGGCACCCTGAGCTTAGTTTCCTCCTCCACCTCGACCCTGAGGGTTTCGTGGTCAAGGTGGACGTAGGCGCCCTGAGTTGTGACGAAGAGGGTGTTCAGCAGTTCCTTTGCCATGCTATTGGCTCCCCTCCCGGGCGGGCGTGAACAGGCGTCTCTGGTAGTCCCGGTTCCTGTCCTTGGCCGACACGACGAAAGGCAGACATGACTCGATGAGGGAGCAGTTTCGGCACCGGGAGTCGGCTACTGCCGGAGGGAGCGTGTCCTCCGACAGGATTCTCCTCACCTCCGCCACGGCGTGTTCCACCGCCTGCCTGAGTTCGGCGGTGAATTCCACCTCCCGCCTCCGGCGTGATGAGTGGTGATAGATAGCGCCCCTCGGTACCTCTATTCCCAGCATTTCCTCCAGGCATATTGCCTGACCGCAGATCTGGAGTTCAGCGGCGATGCCTTTGCGTGACCTCCCGTGCTTATACTCCACGGGATACGGAACCTCTCCCCGGTATTCGACCAGGTCCGCCTTTCCCACGACGCCAAGGGAGCGAGACCACAGGGGGACGGCGTATTCGAACCTGACCTCGCCGGCTATGGTGGTGCCGGGCTGGTCAACCCGCTCGTGGACGGCGTTCCCTTGGAGGGTGAAGATGTTCTCGTCGTAGGTCTGCTCGCGGTGTATCAGGGCGCATTGCCTGGGGCAGTATCCGTAATGCTCCAGGGCCGAGAGCAGCACCGGGTTGTCTTGTTCTTGCTCTTCCGTCGTCATGGTTTCAATCCGCATCCAGCTCTTTGGCCGGATGCTATGGAAGGTTCCTCCGGCTCTCCGTGAGGTACTTCCAGGGATTCCGTTACCCTTCCAGTCTGGTCAGGTTGACTCCGTCCGGAATGCCCTCTTCATCAACAGTCACTGTGTAGTCCCTGAACTTCCGTGGAGCTTCGATGCCATCGTTCCTCTCGACGCTCACCAGGTCGAAGAGGCGGTGAGCGGGTGCGTTCCCCATGGGGCTCTCGTGGCTGAACACGTACAGCCCGCGGCATGACATGAGGCCTCGGGATGAGGACCGGTCCAGGTCCCACATGTTGACCAGTGCGTTCCACAGGGTTTCCAGATCGTCATCGGTCGCCTTGGTCTGCTGAGCGAAGTGGGAGTTGAAGAACCCGTAGCCCACGTAAAGGGCGTACGGCACGGTCGCCTTCCGGCCCAGGGTGCCGTGTGTCGGGGCCTCGAGGTCGTCGTCGCCCCGGCCTTCGGGCCTTTCACCTCGTTCCAGTGCTACCCTGGCGATGCTGGAGTCCAATGGTACGATCGGGTCTACCGAACGGGCGAATGTCATCTGCACGGGTCCCCTGACTTGGCCGGCGTTGTACTCCCGCATGCTCATCACGGCACCGAACATGCGGATGTCGAAGAATTCCTGGCACATCCAGTCTCGCGCCTCCGAGGCATGGATTCCCTGTCGGCCTCCGGAGCGTTCTCCGAATACCCGCGCCCGGGTTTCGGTCAGGTATGACTCCCTCTGGACGTAGATCTTGTACCTTGCCTGCTCCAGGTTGGAGGCGTCCACCCAGTCGCGAATCTTCCGCTTGAGGGAAACGTCGGTGACCAGCCCCTGCATGGTCTCGTTGTCCACCCTGGGAAGATTCCCGGCGTCGGGGTCTCCGTTGGGATTCCCGTCCTGCACGTCGAAGAGCAGGACGAAGTCATGGCGGCGATTCACGTCGGTGTGAACTCGGATCGTGGTGGTCATATCTGATCTCCTTGTCTTGCTTTCCCGGTTCTTTGGAGTAGACTGGGTGCATCTTGAGTTAGTTTTGGGTTGCTTCGCCGTCCTCCTCTTGACCGGCGGAGTTACGGCGGCGTTCCATGGCTTCCCTCATCTGCTCACGGTCATAGGCCCGCTGGTGGTAGTACCCCAGGGCGAATATTCCTTGCTCTTGGAGGTTCAGGGATTTGGGGAATCCTTGTTCTCCGTCCACTTTGGACAGGATCTCCTCCTTCCTACCTTCAATGGCAAGGAACGCGCCGTGTTTGTCTCTCTTCAACTTGGAGAGGTGAGCCCGCGCTCCCTTCATCAGCGTCGGGAATACCGATGCGGGGGCGGAAGACGCAGTCCCGTAGAATCGGTCGGTCAGGCTTGTGTTGAGTCGTGGTATGGCCTCCCGTTGGGCCGCTTCCAGGACAGCCAGCAGGCGTCCGCAGAGATAGGCCGGGGCGGTGTTGTTGGAATCGAGTTGGACCATGTATTCCTCCTCGTGGTCGCCGGTCTCGCCGAGCAACACCAGCTTTATCAAAGCTGCCCTGGAGCGGGTCACCCCCTGCTCCGCCCGGTTTCTCTGGACTGCCCGGGCCATGATGTCCATCGGCAGTGGATTACCCGTAAAAACGGCGTGTGTCAGGCTCCGGGGCGTGGTTACCGGAAGGTCTCGGGGTTCCCTGACTGTTGCAAAGGCCAGGGCCCTCAGGCCGTAATACCGCTGTTCGCCGTCGTATCCTGCGGCAATTCGCTGTCCTTGGAACCAGGCCGCTAGGTTTTTCCTGACCTGACCCACGGTGGAGTCCATCCAGTCCCTGACCACGGCCCTTCCGCCGCTTGCCGACAGGGATAGGGCATAGAAGGATTCGTCGTCCACGTCACTGGGCCTGCCGGTCCGCGCCGACTCCAAGAGCGCCCTCACCTGGGTAGGGTCCGGGTCCTCTAAGGCCGACAGGAAGTTGAACTCCGTTTCCTCCTTGGTCCAGAAGATAAACACGCTAGCCCCGGATGCGAACCTGGTCTGTGTGCCGGACAGGAGTTCGTTGATGCCTCGGGTGAATCCCTCTCCGCACTTCGAGCATGTGGGCGAGATTAGGGATGCGGTCAATCCGTATGACTCGAATGCCGCTGCGTTGGCTGAAATCAGGCTGGTTCCTGCGGACTGGCCTCCGGGAATGCCCTTGACTTTGGCTTGAAGCCGTTCCTGTACCGGGCGCTGATTTCCGCACACCAGGCACTGCATTGCGGGCGCTTCCGCGTCGTCGTTCATTGTTGCCCAGAAGGTCTGAACAGCCGGGTCGTCAATGACGATGCGTCCGTCCACTTGGAAGGAGATGATGCCGGACGGGTCGAATGATTCGTCCGGTTGAACCAAGTCCGCGGGATCGTTTCTCAAGAAGTTCAGAACAGCCTCAACATCGGGTTCTTGTGTCTCGTCGAAGCACCGTTGGACCAGATCGATGTAGGCTTCGTGGCAGGCCCTCGCCCGGGCTGATCTCTTCTCATCGGCCACGAATCCCAGGGTGTAGTCCGCCTTGTCTGCCAGCAGTAGAGGCCTTATTCCTGAGGACCGGACCACTTGGGGCAGCATGCGGCGTTGGCCCCTTCGGGTTCGAGGGCTGGAGGGGTCGGAGGTGTCGACCAACGGCGGCAGGAACCGGCCCTGTGCATCCAGGTTTATCCAGTACCTGACCGGCCCCTCGGCGTACAGGCTTGGCGGGAGGTCGAGCCGTTCGGAGTATTCGATGAGCTTTTCCAGGAGCACTTTAGGCCTCCTCTGGACAGGGTCCCGGCACTCTAAGTACGCCGCTTTCCAACCTGGCGTTGAAGAACTGCGGAATGGCCTCCCCGGAGTTGCCCGGGATGTACTCCATTCGAAGCAGCATGTTTCCCAGTTCTTCGTTGATTTCCTGCGGGGTTTCGTCGCCCTCCAGTCCGGAGAACCAGGCGCCGAACTCCCTGCATCCCAGATAGGGTGTGGCGAAGCACCTGCCCTTCTTCACCCGGCGGCGGAACTGGTCCCTGAACTTAGCTGGGTCTTCCTTGACGCCGGGCTTGACCTTCACCTGTCCTTTGATGATGTAGGACACGTCTCGAAGGGCCAGGGTATGGCGTTGCGCCCGGTCGTCCGTGGCGTAGAATCCTCCGCCGTTTTTTCGCCACCCTTCGGCGCTCTGGGCCGTCTGCCGGGTGGTTATTTCGTTCCTGAGAATGGAGAAATACCGGATGGGGTTCAAGACCAGTATCTCGTCAATTTCCCAATTGAACTCCGGCTTCCAGAATATGGCTTCCAGCACTCCTCGGGCCGCGGATGGGGTCATGACCGGGTAACTCACCCTCTCCACCTTCATCTCGGGGCGGGTGAAGCACGCAAGGTCTCCCCAGACCTTCACTTCCAGAGGCGGATAATCTCTAGACTGCATGGTTCTCAACCCTTTTTGGGCGTCACTTAGGTGTTCGGGCAGTTTGGTTTTTGCTGACAGTTGGGCATTGACGGCTGCCAGCGCCTTCTGGGGTAATGGATAGGGACTACTCAGAGCAATGTTTCAATCCTCACGTTATTCACCATCGCCTATAATAGCTCATTGACTACTCAGGCAATAAATGATAACTGCTGAAAACAATCGTAGCTCTTTCAGCCTGGGTCTGTCAAGGGAGCATTCTCCTGCCTAGACGATCAGCCGGTCGGGGTCCAGGCTGGTAATTCCGCCAATGCCGGTAATCGGGTCGTAGTCGCCGAGCCACTCGTAGACTCCGGGCATCACTTGGGCCATCAGCCCTGAACGTTCGTTGGGGGCCACTTGGCTCCGGTATACCTGGAGCGTCCAGGGGCGGACCCGTCTCAGCAGGAACCTGGCTTCCGGAGTTCCGTTTCGCAGTTTGTCCAGAGTAGCTTCGACCATTCTTCTTTCTTCGGGCTCGCCGTAATTGGGAACTATCACGTCCACTGTTTCGTCTTCGATCATCCGAAACCGGCTGGCCACCTCAGGGTAGTCGAGTTCCTTCCTGACGTTCTGTATCTGGCGGGCGTCGTCGTCCGAGATGGAAAAGACCCTCCGGAAGTAGGTTGTGATCGTGTCCGGGTCGTCCAGGTCCAGCGGACCTGCATTCAGCATGCTCATGGTCTGTTGCGTGGCTATTGTGTAGGGACCAGGAGGAGGCCGGCTGTCCTGGGGGTTGAACACCACCACCCTCCCCGATTCCAGTAGCCCCGACCTGTTGCATCTTCCTGCCGCTTGGATGATGCTGTCCAGCGGACCGACGGCCCGCATCACCAGCGGGAAGTCCAGGTCCACCCCGGCTTCTACGACCTGTGTGGATACCACCCGGCAGATGCTGCCTTTCGCCAGTCGGTCCCTTATCTCACGTATGACCCGTTGCCGGTGAACTCCGCACAGCAGAGTCGAGAGATGTAGGGCGTCGTCGCCCCCCAGTGCTTCTAGGAGGTTGAGTGCGTCCTTCCTGGTGTTCACCACCGCCAGTGCCTGAGGGGATCCCCGGAGGGTCTCAGCCACCTCCTCCCAGGACGTCGGGGATTCGGTCTTCCAGTCGTAGTTCACCCTCTTCAGGGCCTGGAAGTGCTTCTCGAAGTTGGGGACTATTTCCGTGGACGGAACGTCGGCGAAGGACTTGATGGCCTGGAAGGTGGGCTGGGTTGCAGTGGACAGGACCACGGATGTTCCGTAGTTCTCGGTGAGCTCCTTCAATACGTCTAGGATCGGAGTCAGTAGCCTCGGTGGCAGTGTCTGTGCCTCATCCAGGATGATGACGGTCCCGGCCAGCCGGTGGAGCTTGCGAGTGGCGTTGGTCCGGTTGGAGAATAGGCTCTGGAAAAGTTGGACCGTCGTGGTCACTACCACCGGGGCGTCCCAGTTTTCCGCCGCCAGTTTCTGCCAGATACTTCCTCCTTCGTAATCATCCTGTTCTTCCGGCTCGGCCATGGAGTGGTGTTCCAAGACCACTGGCGCGTCCTCCTCGTTCCTTTCGAGGTATTCGCGGTATACGGATGCGGTCTGCTGGGTGATGGATGTGAACGGGGTGGCCACTATCACCCGCTTCATTCCGTGGGAGGTTGCGTGACTGAGGGCGAAGCCCATGCCCGAGAGGGTCTTCCCACCGCCGGTGGGGACCGTCAGCCGGAACACCCCGGTCGGGTTACTGGCTGCTTTCAGGCAGGCTCCGTAGACTTCGGACCTTATGTCGTTGACCGTCCCGGTCGCACCATGGGTGGCCTCGCGGTGGCGTTCTTGAAACCTTTCCCAGAGTACTTCCAGTGTGGCTTCTGCCTTCCGAACGTCCGCTTTTCCAGGGTTAAAGTGCCACTCAGTGTCTAGGAAATCAGCGTCCACTACGGCGGAGAAAACCATCCTGACCCAGAGTTCCGCCTTGACTCGGTCCTTAATGAAACCGGGGATACTAACCCGGTTCTTTGGCTCTAGGTCGGGGATTGACTGACGCGCGGTTTCCAACGCCTGTAGGGCGGCTGGCGCCTGGGCTTTTTCAGCCAGCCAGCCTTTCAGGTCGGCCTCAGCCTTCAGGCCGCCGTGGTGTCCCTGCACGATCAGTCCGGCGGGACCTAGGTGCTGGCAGGCCAGTTTGGTGCCGGCCCCCTTGTGGTCCGGGCCGCGCCTCCTATCTCCCGATAGATAACGCTGGAATTCAGGGTCGAACTTGCCGATGTCGTGCCAGAGCCCGGCATAGTAGGCGGCCTCATCTCCGCCGAAGGGCTTGCTGAATTCTCGGGCCATATCGGCCACTGCCAGGAGGTGTTCCACTAGTCCATGGGTCCGCCCTTCTTCGTTGGCTGAGTGGGCGATGCAGGAGGGCGTGTTTTGTGGATGATCCTGTTCCATGACTCTAGCTCCCTATCACCGTAGAAGTCAGGTTTCCCCGATGTCGCTCTTCCTGAAACTCGGTCCTCCTTGTCACCTGCGGCCTCTTCTCACGTCCCGCGCACCGACCCATCCCAGCGTCGGTTTGTACTTCATCACGCTGACCACCTTGTTATTGGTGTCCTTGGTCTTGTGCAAGATCAGGGTCAGCGTTTCCATCGCTCTCAGCTCCTTTCCTAGAAATCGTTGGTGACGCCCTCCTACTGAGAATCCTCCTCCGCGCGTTCAGGGCAGTCTGCCGGCGTGATCTCGCAGAACCGGCACTCCCCGGTGCTGGGCACCCGCCTGGCTGGCATCTCCGGGGCCAGACGGCGCATGAGGCCGCCCAGGTTCTCGACGAACCTCCCGTCGACCGCTTCGGGCGGAATGTCCACCACGTGGCCGGGGTAGGCCACCTGTCCGGCAATGGCGAGACCTCTGTAGCGTTCCAATGCCCGGGGAAGAGCGTACATGTAGAGCAGCACCTGGGTTGCGTGGGCCGGACTGGGCCGGCCGGCCTTGGCGTCGATGACGGTGATCTGGTCCCTGCGCCTTGCCACCAGGTCGGGCTTGCCGGCCAGCACGGCACTGCTGCCCCGGAGGGTGAAGGAATTCTGGCCTTCGGTGAGTACGGTGTAGCTCTGTGCTTCCCACCGCTGGCGCTGCTGGTTCAGCAGGGCGGTGTGGTTCATGAGCCAGCCGGCCTGGTCGAAGTCCGAGGGCATGCGGCTCCAGCTCCAGCCCTCGTGCTGGGCCTTGAACCAAGAGGCCCACTCGCAGGAGGATTCGCCGGACAGGAGCCTGGGCAGCCAGGTTACCCAGACGTAGGGTCCGGTGGCGCTGGGCTGGGCCATCATCCGACTCCTCTGGCGTCAGGTTTGCGGCCAGTCTATCGGGGAGGTCCGGCGCTGAGCAACTGGCAACTGTCAGTAACTGCTGAGACTATTCCACGCTTCCTCAGCCGGTGGAGCCTTAGGGCTGGGATTCACGCCGATACTCCCTGAGAATCTCTCCACTGATGGCGCCGACACTTGTCGTCTCATTACAGGCAAGCCCAATGTATAATTGCAGGGTTGCATCACGTCAGGTATAGGGACAGCACTTGCGGTGAAAGTCAGTGGCATACTCACGGCATTAGCGGCGATGCTGGCAATCTTGGCCGTGCTGGCCTGCGGCGCGGCGGCGACCCCCGCATCGCCGCAGGTTCTGACGCCTACGCTTATTCCGCCGTCCACTTTGACCTCCAATAGCGCTCCGGTACCGTGGTCGGCTGTTGGAAACGCTTTCAACGAACCGCTCTCTTCCGGGCTGTCCGTAGCCGACGTGGTGGAGAAGGTGTTGCCCAGCGTGGTTCAAATCGTCGTAGGTCTGGGATCTGGGACGGGTTTCATAGTCAATGAAAACGGACTGGTAGTCACAAATTTGGGCGTGGTGCAGGGAGCCAGCAAGGCTACTCTGCGGTTGGCGGATGGAAGTGAATTTCGAGGTAGGGTGGCTGAACGGCATCCGGGTTTGGATTTGGCCTTCCTAGAGATAGAGGCAACACGGACATTCACGCCTATTATCATGAGAGACTCGAACGAAGTCCGCTTGTGGGAGACGGTAATCGCTATTGGGTTTCCCTCGGGGCAGACTTTGGGGTTGGAGCCGACAGTGAGTGTGGGGGGCGTGTTGGCCAAGCGGGGGGACGGGCTGCAAACCGATACACCAATGAACCCTGGCAACATCGGGGGGCCGTTGCTGGATGCGTTCGGGCGAGCCGTGGGGGTGGTTGTGTCGATTGTGGATGTCAATGTATCTGGGAAGGCAGTATCAGGTGCCTTTGCCAAATCGACTGAGGCGGTGAATGCAGGGATCGAACATCAGGTGTCTCCTTGGGGGAAAGTGTTGACGACGCCTACTCCCTTGCCAACCACAACACCGCGTCCGACACGCACTCTCATACCCACTCCTACCCCCTGGGATTCCGGTGTGCCTACCGCTAGGCTAGGGCCAACGCCCGTCCCGACCTCTATCATTCCTTGGGAATCACTGTTTGACTATTCGGAGCTTTTGCCGTCAACAGAGCCAAAGCCGAATTGGCAGATTGCTGTCGAGCGCTGGCGCTCTCTGGAGTGGTTTGAACAGGTCTGTTCTACCGGAGAAGTTTTTCAAATTGCCGGACGGAATTGGAAGGAAGTTGTTGGCAAAGGTCACCTGAGCCGGATCGATTATTACGAAGAACCATTCCCAAAGGCAGAGTTTACTCTGATTAGTCACGAACAGTCCGGCTTAAATCCAAACGACCCGGGGCGTATCTATTTGCCAGATAACACATTCGAGACGTTCGGCATCACTTGCGTCCTTATCGACCGGCATGTAGATGTAACCTTCGCGTGCTACTATGACTCAAGATGCAACGAAAACATGAAAATGGAGATACTAAGCGACCAACTCGGTCTTATTCTGCTCAAAAAAGGCGGGACGGAAAACGCCGTTGGCGCATTGATGAAGTGCTCTGACGGTTCGAGCAAGTGCGCAATGGGACATATCTGGATGGTGAGCTTTTCCCCGCCTTCTCACTCCAACATTATCGAGTACCAAAGACAGAACCGCTCCAACTGACGCTGGCTGGTGTGGTCGCCTCGCCGGTTGAGTCCCGACAAGAACAGAGATTGAGTCTAATGGAGGTTCCGGATAGTGTTCCAACGTCTGCGGCACCGGGGTGGTCGAAGGTCCGAGGCTCGACCTAGGGCTAATCCCTCCTACTACGTCAACGAAGATAAGCCCACCAATAGGGCAACAGTCCACCGGGATGACTGCCCCTATGCGGATTCTCGTTCCAAGAGTAAGCAGAATGGCGGGTGGTACGGTCCGTTTGACTCCAATGATGAAGCGTTGCGAGTCGCTCGTGGCACGGGCCGCGCGACAGTCAGGGAATGCCCATTTTGTAAATCCTAGCGCTAGGGATAGGAAGGAGCTAAGAGGGCAATGGGATGTCTCCTCCAAGTCCTCGGCTTCGCTTCTGGGTTTGGCCTGACGTTCTGGCTGATTCCAGTGTTCGAGAGAGTGTTTTTCGATGGCGACCCAGAGTGGTACTTACATTGGCCGGTGTCGGTATTCGTGGGTCTGGTCGCAGCGGGCATGTTGGAAAGCATGGTACGTAAGGCGCGAGAGGACGACCTTATTCGGCGGGCCGATGTCAAGCGGGCAGAGGAGTACCTGAACCGGCGTAATACACCGGACGATGAGAATTAATCATCAGTGTTCCTGGAACCGACTATCTGCGGTAGAACTTCGCCGCGGCGCTGTCGCTGATAAGCGACACCGAGAAATCGGGCCATTGGAGCTGAGTAATGGTGTCCCAATCGTACTACGCACTGGATTCGAGTGAAGACTGCAATTCCCATCCTACTCCTACCCGTCCACTTGTTGGATGGTCCAGCGGCTGACCTCCAGGCGCCTGGCCAGTTCCCGCTGGCTCACTCCTTTCGACCGCTCCTCCCTGACGTACTCCCGCTGCTGTCCGGTCAGGACCGGCCGCCGGCCGGGGTAACGTCCCTCGGTCCGCGCCTTGGCCTGGCCCGCGACGGAGCGCTCCCTGATGGAGTTGCGCCACCACTCGCTGAAGGCGAGCACCATCTGGAGCTGGAGTTTGCCGTTGGCGCTGGCCGTGTCGAAGTCCTCCGAGAGGGACCGGAACTCCACTCCCGACCGGTGCAGGCCTTCGATCACCTGTAGCCCGTAGGTCAGCCCCCGGGAGAGGCGGTCGATGTGGGTGACCACCAGGGTGTCGCCCGGCACCACCAGGTCCAGGATCTCCAGGAGGCCGCCGCGGTCGTCCTTGGCCCCGCTGGCTTCCTCGGCGCGGATGTTGCCCATGGCGCAGCCGGCGCGCACCAGGCGCTCCACCTGCAGGTCCAGGTTCTTGTCCTCGGGCTCCCTGACCGAGACCCTAGCGTAGCTGTACACCGTCATCCATCATATCCCTGGCTGGAATGCCCGAAGTATAGGATTCTGCCAGAGGATTTGCAACCGGGTTTTCCAGCCGCCCCGTCAGCTACGGGGAGGGGTAATTTCCAGCCGGCGGCTGTAAACAGGGCTGTTTCCAGCCATGCCGACCTGACGGGTCTGACTTTGGCCAGCGCATGAGAATAAGCGATGAAACGATTGAGCGGAATCACATTGAGTACTAAATAAGGTGCGG